>NZ_AYXS01000006.1:0-68 GCF_000505765.1 Asaia sp. SF2.1
AATCACCAACGACCTGGCAGGCGCTTCTCGAAAACCCCACTAGGCGCAGACTTAGGAAGAAATGGGCG
>NZ_AYXS01000006.1:121-3336 GCF_000505765.1 Asaia sp. SF2.1
TTCACGCTTCTCGATCCCGACTAGAAAAGCTTGTGGCAGCGGCCCAACGACAACTTACCCGTTATCGCATACGCAAGTCTGTTCTACTTGTTGCTCTCGAGGTAACTTTCCAATTCTCTCGTGGCAATTTTCTGCGCATCGCCCCTGCTTCTGATAATATAATAAAATGGAAGTAGGTAAATGGCGGGATACAGCCTTTCTCTCACATTGTCGATCTTATCACTCTAACCGATCATGAGCTCAACGTAGCGATCATCTTTAATGTAATGTATTACCTTACACGCATGGAGATCGAGAGTATCAACCACAAAGGCCTCCGACGCTTTTTTGAGACGGGGAATGCCAAAGGGCTGGTCGGCGACGTAAGCCGATTACGAGAGATGCTCGCTTTCATCGACGTTGCAGGTTCACTAGAGAAGTTCACGGTGCCTCCAATTTATGGCCTGCATCCTTCGGTAGGAGAGCGGGCAGGCACCTAGTCCATGACCGTCATTAAGAACTGGCGCCTTACTTTTCGTCTTAATGAGCGGGAGCTGCTCTGCGATATGGCTTTGGAGGACTACCATGGCGCTTAAAATGCATAGCTCGATAGCAGTCCACGTCGGAGACTGGATCAAAACCGAGCTTTTTGAGCCCCAGAATATCAGGATCAACACTGTCGCCGAGCATCTGGGCGTCTCCCGCCAGGCGATTAGCGCCATTTTGAATGGAAGATGTGGGCTAACTGCGGAGATGGCAAGCCGCTTCGAGAAAGTCTTTGACATACGATCCGAAACGCTGATGCGTATGCAGAGCACCTTCGACCTCGCCCAAGCCAGAACGCATACGAGAAATCTGTGCATTCAGCATTTCTGTCTTCCGAACCGGTCTGATACAGAACAATGAGAGCGCCCTCTTGAAGGCCGTTCTGTATTTCTAGTCAGCCGTCGCCCTTGGAAAGATCAACCCGGCATTAAAGCAGTCCGCTCAATGCTGGCAAACTTCGCGTTGGAGTTATAAATCCCCTCAACCCTTAGGTTTAGTATGACCAATGAGGAAAGCTCGAAACTGTCTCCTACTAAGCGTGTTTTCGCTTACCCCAATACTCGCTTGGGCACATCCAGCGCACTGGGCTCTTTTTGACCCTCAACGCCAGTTCAACCAGTCGTATGGTCCTGTGTGTACCGATCAAAAAAGAGCTCTATCGCTGCAATCGAAGACAGCCAAGGATGATCAATACGGTGCAATCGAGGCTTCCTTCCCATTACATGGTATCCAAGCCCGAGCAATCCGCCTGAGTGCGAGCCTCACAACCGATACCGAGCATGGAAAGGCAGCTCTATGGCTGTCCGTCCACGAAGGCAATAGACAGATTTTTTTCAGAAGAGCACAGGTCGTAGGCCCCATAAGCAACAAGCCTGTGGAGATTGCTTTAGTGATTCCATCAGCAGCGACGATGCTGTCTTACGGTATTACTCTGGAGGGCACCGGGGAAGTCCATGCCTGTGAGTTCAGATTGGACAGCGCGACCTTCTCGGCACATATGACAGACACATCCATGCCATTAAAAACAATGATCGCAGCGATTAACGCGATACACGGTGCTGCGCTAAACAGCGAACTGATCGACTGGATGGAACAGACAAACGCGTTGCGGCAGGTCGCTGTAATGGGCTCGTCTACAGACGTCTACGCCGAGATCAGACGACTTCTAGGAGATCTTCGCGACGGACACAGCTTTGTGTTTGAGCCTTCACAAAAAAGAGCGCGAGAGGATCACGAAGTTGAAGTGCCAGCCTTGGAGGAAGTCAGTCCGCGAATAGGGATAATCAAAATGCCTGGTTTGGTAACGGCTTCCTCGTTGGCGCAGCAGGCTTATGCAAGAGCTGGGAACGTTGCTTTTGCTCGGGTTCCAACAGCCTCGGGATGGATAGTCGATCTCCGCCAGGACCACGGGGGTAACATGTGGCCGATGCTCCAAGCCCTGTATCCCCTATTTGGTAAAGACACGTTGGGATACTTTGAGGACCGAACAGGTCGGCGCTCGGAGGCATGGCGAGCGGTAGACCGTAAACCTCTCACAGACACTGCATCCGGACCGGATCTATCGCAAATCCCAGTGGCCGTACTCGTCGGTCACGGGACGGCCAGTGCAGGGGAGGCCGTGGCAATCGCATTCAAGGGACGCCCACACACTCGTCTTTTTGGACAGGCAACCTACGGTCAGACAAATGCTAATCGCACCTTTATGCTTCCTGACGGGGGCATGCTGCTTGTGGCTAGCAGCTTTGAGCTTGATCGGCATGGAACGCGCTACAGGGGGCCCCTTCAACCTGATATTCTCACGGCCGATCCGAGAGCGTTTCCAACGGTCGCGATAGATTGGTTACAAGCTGAAAGCCAGAACGCGGGAAAATAGGGCTGGTTAGGTCTCGAGATGATCTGCAGTTGCAACAAGAGGTGGTCCCGGTTTTTCGCACAGGGGCATAAGCTATAGACCGGCCTGAGAGAGGACGGGTTCATGGGTAAGGCTACGCGGAAACGGTATTCGTGTGAGTTCAAGTCTCGTGTCGTGCTGGAGGCGATCCGGGGCAAGCAGACGCCGGCAGGACTAGCGTCGAAGCACGGTGTGCATCAGACGATGATTGCCCAGTGGAAGCGCCAGGCGATTGAGAGCATGTCGGCGACCTTCTCCTGCAAGCAGGCACATGAGGCGACAATCAGCCCGGCTGACGTGGAGAAACTCCACGCGAAAATTGGTCAGTTGTTGGTGGAACGGGATTTTTTACGGGATGCCTCTGTGCGGTTGGGCTTGCTCAGAGGCGACAAATGATTGATTTGAAGCGGCCTCGGCTTTCCGTGGTGCGGCAGTGCACGCTTCTGCAGCTGAACCGGTCTGGCGCACCGGAGATCTTCAACACGGATCAGGGCTCGCAATTCACGACGCCCCGGTTTACGGAAGCACTGGAGAAACGCCCGATCAGCATCAGCCTGGACGGGCGCGGCCGGTGGCTCGACAACGTCTTTATCGAGCGCCTTTGGCGGTCGCTCAAATACGAATGCGTTTACCTGCATGCGTTTGAGACCGGATCGGAACTGCGGACAGGCCTTGCGGCATGGATCGGCCATTACAACGGGAAGCGGCCGCATTCGGCGCTGGCTGGACGAACGCCTGACGAAGAGTATCAAGACACGCCGACGCCATTAGGTCCGGGGTTAACCCCGGACCTAATGGC
>NZ_AYXS01000006.1:3400-7764 GCF_000505765.1 Asaia sp. SF2.1
CAACAGCAACGCCGTCAAAATGGCGGCATGACAACAACTGGCTGTAGCTTGTCAGGCCCGAAAAACTGTCCGAAGGGAGGGGGCCACCTCTGTCAGCGCTTCGTCTCCGTCTTCTCCGCTGTCCGTAATCCCTTCGTTCCACCCGCTTCCATCAACACAGCTCTATTCCGGCACATCTATCGGATTAGGGCCGCCACACAATGGAACAGCGCAACCGCTCTCAGCGCCTGAATACCTAATTCACAGGCTTCGACTAACTCCCGTCAGTTAACGTGATATCACCCGTGTAGGCAGTGCGATGATCTGCGCCGCATCAAAACTGCGCCTCTGAGGCACGCTTTTCGGCCCACCCGCCGCCGTTTTCCCCTCGCCCACACCTACTTCCGATAATAGAAATTATCGGAAGTAGGTGTGGGCGAGGGGGCTTAAATTGCAAAAAAGCACAGTTTGAACCTAGTGCCGCTTAAGGGTAAATTGTATCTCTTGCCTTTACGAATGTAAAGACGTATAACCTTCCTCAGTCTGAAAGGATAAGAGGCCATGGCGTCCATCAATCTGCGCATTGACGAGGCTCTGAAAAATGCCGCGTATCAGCGCCTGTCCGAACTCGGGATCACGCCCTCGGATCTTATCCGCCAGACCTTTGAGTACGTCGTCGAAACCGGAAAACTGCCGGTCCAGCGCGTCATCCTGTCGAATGACGATCGCGATCTTCTGGCTCTCGTACGTGAGCGCCTTGCCTCGCCCCAGGGTTCGATTGCCGTCAGTCTGGATGACCTGTGACCCGCTACGCGCTCCATTTCGATCCACGCGCCAAACGCGAGTGGGACGCTCTGGATGGCAGTATAAAGACGCAGTTCAAGAAGGTTCTGGCGCGACGTCTCGAAGAGCCGCATGTCCTCTCAGCCCGTCTCACAGCGGACCTTCGAGACTGCTATAAGATCAAGCTACGCGATGCCGGATATCGGCTCGTCTACAGGGTCGATGACGGCAAAATCCTGATCCTTGTCATCGCTATAGGTCGACACGACGGTGACGCGATCTATCGGAACGCTGCGAGGCGCTCTTGAGCGGTCGGCAGAACCCGCCCCACTCTCCTGGCGACAGGCTTTACGCCGCGCTCACCCGGGCCGCTGTCTCCATAGGGCGATTGGATCAACGCCTTCATAATCATCCCTTACTCCCAGCCATCCTGTTTCGTGAGCGGCTCGAAGCGGCACGTGTCTGCGCAAGTATGGATGGTTATGTCATCGATCCATGGTATCTTGCCGCCGAACTGGAAGGCCTGCGCCTGACGATGCCGGGCGAAGGCGTAGCCGATCGTGGCGTGTTCGTGGACAATGCGAAAATCGCATTCGAGCAGTATCAATGGCTTGCGCATCCGACATCGACTCAAAAAGCGCATATCCAGCAGGCCACTGAGCTTCTGCGTTCCGAGGCTACAGCCGTAGGGCCGCTTCTTGGAGCTGCCCGGGCTTTTCATTGCTGGATCGATGCCGGAAACGGCCGCTCGCCTATGCGCGGCGCTCTTGTCTCTTTCTGGCAGGAAACACAGCTTTTGCGCGTTGGGCTCCCCCTTACAGGGGCCCGATCCTTCGCATCCGGTACATGCTGGGAGCGCTCGGTGTGGATCCCCTGTTTTCTTAATGCTCTGGCCGACGAGGCAGAAGGTATCCATGCGCGTATCACCGGGATCGAGCGTCAGTGGCATCATGCGAGAGCTCATAGCGGATCCCGCCGCTGCAATTCGCGAGCAGACACAGCGATCGATCTGATTGCAGCTTTTCCCCTGCTATCCGCGACACGGCTTGCCAGTCTGCTCGGCATCTCCTCAAAATCCGCGTATCTTATGCTTGAGCGCTTTCTCGCTGCAGGCCTCATTACCGAAGTCACTCACCGCATGGCGCGAAGGCTTTTCGCGCTCAAGGGATTCGAACCTTTGCGTGAAGT
Source organism: Asaia sp. SF2.1 (assembly GCF_000505765.1). NCBI lineage: Bacteria > Pseudomonadati > Pseudomonadota > Alphaproteobacteria > Acetobacterales > Acetobacteraceae > Asaia > Asaia sp. SF2.1. The sequence goes on from NZ_AYXS01000006.1 coordinate 5,351, forward strand.
GGTTCGTCCGCCCAAACGTGCCGTAGCTGGCAGGAAACAAGGACGGCCGCGACGTGATGACAGGTGTTTCCTTGTGGATCTCACAGAGGAAGAAAATAAGGCTGAGTACGCTCAGCCGGCAGCTAAACTAATCGGGCCCCTTGCGATCGATTATGGCCCCCTTGAAGAGGCTCTAGCTCTGGCGGATGCTGCAATTGGGCGTATGCAGGCCTTCTCGCGGTGATGTCAGGTTGTATGGATAAGGTAAACGGGTGATAAGAGCGTCATTTGTGCTGTGAGCTACAAAGGGCACCAATTTGTGCGTTAGCTGATCTTACATGCGATCTGACTGTATTTCCGCCTCCCGGTGAGCTCTTGCCTGATGGACGAATATTAACCGAGTGAAGCATTGTCGTCTTAAATGAGACCATCCGTTGGTGAAGGGCTCTGTTGCAAAATCTTGGGTTAGTAGCGCAAACTCGAGGCTCAGGGCTTTTCAGAATGTGTAGACCCCGAACTGCCTCTCGATCAGGCGCACTTCTCCCATGATGCCCTTATCCTGCTGCCAGGGTCTGGCTTGCCCCTTTTTCAGGGCGTGCATGACTTCGAAACCCTTGATCGTGGCGCAAGCGGTTTTCAGTATTTTGAAACCACGAGCCGGCCTGATCAGCTGTTTCAGCTTGCCATGATCGGCCTCGATTACGTTGTTCAAATATTTCACCTGACGGTGCTCCACCGTATCCGGCAGTTTTCCGGCCTTTTTGAGTTCTCTAATCGCGATGCCGTAGGTCGGGGCCTTGTCCGTGTTGATCGTCTCGGGCTTCTTCCAGTCTTTCAACCCACTCACCGCCTTGCCCGGAAAACGCTTCGCCGCCCTCGCGTTCCGGGTCTGTAACAGGTAAAAATCGATGGTATCGCCGTCCCTGTCGACCGTCCGATACAGATACGCCCATACTCCCTTGACCTTGATATAAGTCTCGTCCACCCGCCAGCTGCGGGTGAAGCCCGGGCGTTTCCAGTACCAGCGCAGGCGCTTTTCCATCTCGGGCGCATAGCGCTGGACCCAGCGATAGATCGTCGAATGATCAACGTTGACGCCGCGTTCGGCCAGCATGGTTTCAAGATCCCGATAGCTGATCCCGATAGCTGATCCCGTAGCGACAATACCACCGCACAGCCCACAGGATCACCTCACCCCGGAAATGTCGTCCCTTGAAGTCGCTCATACACCATGTCCCACGCCAAAACCGTGGCCGGTTTCAAACAGGGAGGCGGACTTTGCAACAGAGTCCGCCAAAGCATACTCACAGTCACATTAACCGTGGCGCCACGAGGAAAGGACCGCAGACTTCGCAACAGAGCCGAAAGAAGAATGGCTCACGGCGCTCATGTTTCTTTGGTCAGGGCAAATGGCAGCGCCATTCCCATCATCGCCACGGCCGCGAGCAATACGCCCACGCTTCCAAGGGCAAATGGCAGGCTGACGGTCTGGGATACGAACCCAAGTGCGGCGGGACCGGCCAGAATGCCCGAATATCCCAAGGTGGTTATGGCTGAGACCGCGAGATGTTCAGGCATAAAGGTCTGCCGCCCGACCGACGAGTAAAGTACGGGCACTACATTGGCGCAGCCTGCACCCACCAGCGCGTAACCGGTAAATGTGATCTGCCAGACTGGTACGGTCGCCACCAAGAGCATTCCCAGGCAGGCTAGTAGGCTTCCCCCCGCGATGATTATACGTCCAGAGAAATGTCGAACCACCCGGTCTCCTAGCAATCGCCCAAACGTCATCATGGCGGCAAATGCAGCGTATCCTAGGCCGGTATACCTCATGTCGACATGACGCACCGTAGCCAGAAAGACGGCACTCCAGTCCAAAGCCGCTCCTTCCGCTAGGAAAGTGATGAAACACATGATCCCGATAACAAGAATGATCCCGTGCGGCAGGACGAAAATAGGCCCGTCGTCGACGCTTTTTCGCTCGGTCAGCAATCCAGGGATTGTCAAGCTTCCGACCATAATCAGCAAAGCGACACCGGCGAAAGAGGCGTGGGTCGGCGACAGACCCAAGCTGAGCAGGCCGCTGACGCCGATGGCACCCAGCAGACCGCCCACGCTGAACAAACCATGAAAACCAGACATCATGGTTGTCTGGCAAGCCCGTTCGACAATGATGGCTTGCACATTCACGGCGCAATCGATCGAACCGACGCTGGCACCGAAGATGATCAGCGTGACGGCAAGAAGAGGCGGAAAAGCAGAGGATGCCAGAACTGGCAGAGTACAACACACCGCCAGGGTAGCGATCGCGATCACCCAACGGCAGCCGAAACGCCCGGTTAGAAGCCCGGCGACGGGCATGGCGACGATCGACCCCATTCCAAGACACAAAAGCAGGAGGCCAAGATGCGCATCCGAGAGCCCGCATCGCAGTT
>NZ_AYXS01000006.1:7835-7978 GCF_000505765.1 Asaia sp. SF2.1
TGACATAGGGGATGATAGGCGCCCAAGCTGCGCCCGAAAAACCGGCAATGAGAAACGCCAGTCGGGTCGAGCGCTGCGCCAGTGTCGAGTACGGCGGGGGACTGCTTACGTAGGGCAAACTGGAGTCCTAGCTTCTGTTATCA
>NZ_AYXS01000006.1:8091-12749 GCF_000505765.1 Asaia sp. SF2.1
AAGGGATACTACGTCTCGCTGTGAGTCAGTTAAACAACTCTGCAGTAGGAAGGCTATCGTGGGTTGAGGGGTACGGTTTGCATATCCCAGGATCAGACTGTCCACTGTGAACCGCGCCGTATAGGAATGCCCCTTGAAATGCAGGTAGAAGGGTGATGTCACATTAACCGTGGCGCCACGGTTAATGTGACTGTGAGTATGCTTTGGCGGGCCGACACCCTGACCCTTGCTGTGACTGGCATTATGCCCTGGTGATGATGTGTAGGGTGTCGGCCCGCCCCGGACATCGGGCGGCGATGTGACCTGATAGGAGCCTGGCGGGTTCGTCCCCTCACAGTCCTGTCCTCTTCGTCCGATGCACGGGCACTCTTTTCGCAAGGAGGCCCTTCATGACACCATGCCTGGTTCCGACGATCATCATCGGTGTAGACACACATAAGGACAAACATGTTGCCGTAGCCCTCGACGGCCAGGGAACGACTTTGGGACGTCGATCCGTCAAGGCGGATACGGGTGGCTATCCTGACCTCGAGCAATGGGCACTGACCTTTGGCAAGATAAAGGCCTTTGGCGTCGAGGGCACCGGTTCATACGGAGCCGGGCTGTCACGCCTGCTGCATGCCCGCGGGCATAGGGTTATCGAGGTCAGCCGTCCCAATCGTCTGATCAGTGCCCGGCATGGCAAAAACGATCATTTCGACGCCGAGGGCGCTCCACGCTCTGTCCTGAACGGACAGGCGGCCGCCGTTCCCAATCCCCACGATGGAACGGCGGAGATGATCCGCCAGTTCAAGATCATGCGTGATACGGCGGTCAAAAGCCGCTCACAGGCTATGGTGACGCTGAAATCGCTGATCATCAACGCTCCTGCGGCTTTGCGGGCGAAACTCGGCAATTGTCGCGGCAAGATGGCGCTTATTCGCCTGATCGCTGCTTTTCGGATCTCGCGGGAGGGAACGTTGCTGTCGTCTACGAAGACATCCATGCGCTCGCCAGGCGGTGGCTGGCGCTCCATGACGAAATTGCCGCCCTGGATCGCGACCTCGATCCTCTGGTCGAAAGCAAGGCAGCCGGACTGCAGGCGGCTCATGGTATTGCCACGATGACCATCGCAGACATGCTGATCCTGGTCGGCGATGATCCGGCTCGTATCAGGTCCGAAGCGGCCCTCGCCCGTCTCTGCGGGGTCTGTCCGATTTCGGCACCAAGCGGCAGGACAAACCGCTTCCGGCTGAACCGCGGCGGTAACAGGCAGGCCAATGCCGCTCTCTACCATGTTGAAATCGTCAGAATGCGCACTCATCCGCCAACTCTGGACTACGTCGCAAAAAGGACCGCAGACGCAAAGAGCAGAGGCAAGATTATCCGATGCCTCAAGCGATATATTGTTCGCGAAATCTTCAATGCCTTATGCCGACCCCAAAAAGTCGGATTGGCCGCTTGACGAATCCGGCGCCTACGTTGCCGCCCTTCACCCAGTCAGGGCGATCAGCCCTCTACGTATCCGCCGTGCAAAAACCCCCTTTTCAAAACCGCCGGTGAATATCAATACTGAATCGCTTTCATTTGGCCGCGTTAGTTTCTATCTATTAATGAGTGTCCGTCGGCATTGGGAAGGATATCACAGCCTCAACGGGGAAGTGATCCGATGGGTAGGCGCGGCCCTTATGGAACGTATCGGTCTTGATGCTGGAGATTATCGCGCCATGTAGCATGATAGTGTCGATCCTGTCTGTCGGTATGCCGGTGAAGTCATGGAAAGTTTTTGGCGGGCCGGAGCGATTTGCCGCAGCGGTCCATGCGTCAGTGAACCAAGTAGCCAAGACGGCATGAGCCTGGCTTTCGGGATCCGCGTTGAGGTCGGCGGTTAGGATCGCTGGTCGTTTTTCAGCGTATCTGCGCGCCATGTTTACGATCAACTCGGCGGAGTGGACCCGGGCCTGCTCGTCTTCAATATCGCGATTGGCTAGATGGGTGTCCATAAATAAGAAGGCACGGTTTCTATCGCAACCTTGTGCAAAAATTGCCCAGTTCGCCGATCGGGGCAGCGGGGCGCCCCAACCGAGGGAGCCGGGTTTATCGGGGGTTTTGGAGAGCCAGAACTGGCCATGTTCGAGTAGGCAGAGACGCGTCGGGTCGTAAAAGATACCCATATGCTCGCTTGTGTGGGCCCCGAAGCGGTCCAGCCCGAACCAGCGATATTTGGGGAGGGCCTTGATCACGGCGTCAGCTTGAGACTGGAAAATCTCTTGCGTGCCGATTACATCCGGGTGTGCACGACGGATCGTCTCGATGAACAAGCTCTTACGTTTATCCCAAATATTTGAACCGTCGTTGGGGCTTGGAAAGCGGACGTTGAAGGACATGACCGAGACGGTATCCTCTCTCCTGGCCGCAGTTGAAGCTCCGGCTGCCGGCTGGAGGAGGAGCATGCCGACGCAGAGAAGGATATGAGGTCGCATTAGAAATCGCTCGAGAGCGTGATGAAATATGAACGTCCGGGTTGGACGATCTGAGGCACGTCAATTGAGCTGCGGCCTCGTGTTGAATAGTAGGAAACGTCGTTCAGTAGGTTCTGTGCTGCGAAGGCGGCCGCGACATGCGGGGTGAACTTGTACTGGAAGAAATAATCGAGGCGCTGGATGGGCTGATCCCACCATGAGAGATCAATGTTGCTCCCGTTTGTATTTTTATACAGGTAGTATGTCTCGATGAATTTTCCGCTGCGGCGGAAAGAGAGATTGCTGTTGACCCGGGCCGACGTATAGCTCAGCGCGACATTAAACATCCATGCGGGGGCATACTGGATCGGCGTGCCGTTGGCGATGCCGGAGAGGTTGAGGTTGGCATGGGTCCGCTGCAGGGTGAGGTTGCCCGACAAGGAGAGATTTCTGGCAAATGACGGCAGGAACCGAAGCTTTTTTTCCGCTGCCACTTCAAGCCCGTAGGCCTGCGCATTGCCACCATTTGCAGGCTTGTTGATGATCAGGGACGGGGATGAATTCGTCGTGCTGTCCGAACTGACGTAATGCGTGCCGTCCGTACGGGTCGAGGAGCCAGCGTCGAACAAGTAGTCGCTAAGCAGTTTGTAATACCCCGTAAGGGCGAGGCTCGATCCGTCTTGGGCAATCCACTGTCCGCCGATATCGAAATTACGTGAGACTACGGGGCGGAGGTTGGGGTTGCCTTCTTGCACCGTGAAAACGCCGTTCCCGTCTGGCGTAACGGTTCGGCCGCCGCCAAGCAGGAATGTATTGGGCCGAACATAGGAGGTGACGGCAGAGGCGCGGTAGACTGAGAGGCTCGTCGGCCGATAAGTGGCGAAAACACTTGGTAAGAACTGATTATAATGTGTGTTATCTGACTGAAACGCTCCGCCGGTCAGGTTCCCGTCTGTGTCGTAAACTGCGTTCCAGTAGCGGTTGGTGATGTCCGAGTGCTCGAAGCGAAGGCCCGGTTCAAGGGTGAAAGCGCCGAACGTGATGGGTACGGAGAAATAGCCTGCGATTAAGCCTTCGTTGGCTCGTTGGGTGTTTGCATTTGCGTTATAGGCGCTGTCGATTGCGTTGCCCGTCCACGGCAGATCACCACCGGAGGTTGCGTAGGAGAGTGGGAGACCGGAAATATAATTTTTCAGGGCAGGCATGCTCAGGATCGGCGTCTCGAAAGGCATGATTCTGCTAAGCGCGCCAAGATAGGGCGAAGAAATCGACCCTGTCTGAAACTGCCCCGAAGCGAGGGTTGGCGCAAGGCCTGGGAGGAGGCCGTCAGGGTTGTCGTAGGAGTAGTCGCGGTTTGTAGCATTGCGGATCGTGTCGTAATAGCGGAGGCCAAAGTTGATATGCGGGGCATGGGTCCAGCCCGTGTCAACCATGTTGTCGAACTTCACGCCGCCAAGTGCCTGATTGTTCTTGTAATCAGTTGTTTCAACGCCGGGGTAACCGTAATTCGCCGATGTCTGCGGCACATAATCGCTGAAGTTGTTCATTTCGGATATTTGAGGCGCGGTCAGGTTTGCAACCGGGTAAGGCGGCCTCCCGGCGAATTGCTGGTTGAGAATGAGCGCTTGGCCGGACGGGTCGAGCTGGTAATTTTTGTAGGAGACCTGCACGGAGGAGGAGTCGTCCCGAGCAAAGCTGCCGAACGCCGCAACCGTTGCGTGCCATTTGTTCAAGTCAAAGGCTGCACCTATTTGCATAGTCGAGAGCGCCTGGATCTCCGGATTGGTCTCGTACCAATAGGATCCGTTTACGCCACCTTCCTGGACGGTAAAAGTGCCGTCGGGCTGGGGAAGCCAGTTCGTTGACATGGCCTGAAGCGAGCGCTGGACCGTATATTGCTGTGTATTCGAATAGGCGAAAGATCCTCGCGCGAAGGCATGCACATGCTCGCCCTGCCAGTCGAGAGCCAGATTGCCGCCCGTGCGCAGGGAATTGCCGAAGGACGCTTGAGGGTTGATGAACGCAGCGATAAGATTGTTCGTCGGCGGGGTCGAGGGAACAGGTGTGTGATCCGATCCGGTCAGCGTATGGACGAAGTCCCAGTAGTACTCATTATTGTTGGCGACCTGGGTCGCAAAGTTACGAGACTGGTAATAGCCAACGACACGAACGCCAAACTGTTTGTGCGACCCGAAAAGTTTCGTCGCGTCCGCCTGC
>NZ_AYXS01000006.1:12824-13004 GCF_000505765.1 Asaia sp. SF2.1
ACGACGCCTCCGCCATTGAACGGGCCACGCTGGACGCCGTAGCGATAGGCCTGCTGGTTGAAGTCGCCGCGACCTTTGAGAGAGAAGGCGTCATGACCGAGTTCCAAAGCGTTGGGAGTGTGGAAATCCACAAAGCCGGAGATCCATTCACCCATCTCGGAGGCTTGGGCCGTCTTGTTA
>NZ_AYXS01000006.1:13071-14886 GCF_000505765.1 Asaia sp. SF2.1
ACAACGACATCCGAAAACCCGAGTGGCGGCATGAGAGAGAGTTGGACCTGACGGCTGGCTGGTTTCGCCGTTGCGACGTTTACGCCATCAATCAGGTTGAGCGTATAGTCTGGTCCAATACCGCGCACCGAGATAAGCTGCCCTTCGCCGCGTGAGGCGTTGTCGATCATTGAGGCTGTGCCACCGATGCTGCTGCCAACGGTTGTCGACAAGACATTCACGCCGGGGAGGCGGGCGAGCGTTTCTGCGATGTTCGTGTCCGGGTGGCTTGCGATAAACGCGGCATCGGCGACCGAGACATCATTTTTTGCCCTAAGCTGCAGGAGGGCTGAGGATTTGCGAGCAACGACGGTTATATGTTCTGGACGTTCGCTCCCTGGGACAACAGATTTTGTGCTGCCCTTGGCGGGTTTTTTCGCCGTGCTCTGAAGCGTGGGGGCTGCAGGCGTCTGGGCTACAGCTGTTTGAGCGATAATAGCACAGCTGGCAAGGAGGAATGCTCTTGTAGCTACTGAGGTGATCGCAGAAATCTGAAAGCGCATAGACTACTGTCCCACATAAAAGTTTCAAAATATCAAACTTTCGTGAGCCTCTATTTGGTTGGCTTTGATCTTACAACGCAGTCACAATAATATAATATAACGTAAACAAAACTGACGCTGTAAGTCTGCCAACTTATATAATATGTTATTTGCATTGATAAAAATTTTATTGTGCGTATTTATATCGCCTCCAGTATCCTCGCATTAAATGTTCATTTCTTTCCTATCCCGGCGTGGTTATCTTTAAGTTGTTGAAGTATAAGAGCCCTTTTGAAAATTCGGCGCGAGGGGTTTTCAGGACGTCTGGCGCGTGATTCAAACTCGGGATGTGGATGCCAGAACAACGAGGCCGGATGGCCAATATCAAGCGCAAGACGAAGCGTTATCCGCCTGATCTGACCGATGGGGAATGGGTTGCGATGAAGGCAGCGACGATCGCAGCGGAACGCCGCATGCCCGGTCCGATCGCGATGCAGGCCGCGTATTCGTTGGTCGCACGCGACGTTGAGGCCGAGCATTTTCCGGTTGCGCGGGAAGGCGGCAGGTGATGAAGCTCCTATATTCGTCAAGCGGCCAGTCCGACTTCCTTGGGTCGGCAATACACAGGATCTGCTGGCAAGATCACCAACAGCCAGATTGGCGTGTTCGCGACCTAATGTCTCTGACAAGGGGCATGCTTTTCTCGACCGGGCGCTCTATTTTCCGAAAAGCTGGACTGATACATCGGAGCGCCTGGCATCCGCCCATGTGCCCGATGATATCCGCTTTGCCACCAAGCCGTCTCTGGCCACCACCATGATCGAGCAGGCGCTTGCAGCTGAAGTGCCGTTTTCCTGGGTTGCCGGTGACAGCGTTTATGGTGTCGGCGACCTGGAAATATCGCTGCGTCGCGCGGGCAAAGAGTTCGTGCTGGGCGTGAATGCCAACCACTGTTTCCATTCCTGGCGTCCCGACGTGACGTGGGTCGGCGAGGCACGCGAGATTATCAAGATGCTGCCTGATGAGGCCTGGATCCGCTGTTCGGCCGGTCACGGCACCAGGGGTGATCGATGGTATGACTGGCTATATTGCCCCATGGCCGATCTCCAGGCATCAGAAATATTCTGACGGCCCTGGGGCCTTTTGGTCCGCCGCAATCCGGCTGATGGCGATCTACGCCATTTCACAACCTGGCGCCCACAGGGGACACAACTGGAGACGCTGGTGCAGGTCGAAGGAACGCGCTGGCGGATTGAGGAAGGCTTTGAAACCGCGAAAAATGAGTTCGGGTTCG
>NZ_AYXS01000006.1:14985-16698 GCF_000505765.1 Asaia sp. SF2.1
CGCCATGATGGCCGCCGCGCGCTCCCAGGTCAACGCCGCCGCGCTCAAAAAAAGTCCAATGCCAGCACGCAGAAGCTTATCCGGTGGTCGATCCAGGAAATTCGACGCCTTGCTGTAAAGATCACTCAGGTTCAGATCCCTATCCAGCATATCCTCGGTTGGTCCGTCTTTCGGCGCGCCCATCAGGTAGCCTCAAACCTCTCACGCACGAAAATGAATGCGCAACTGTAGCGATAGGGTGTTCTTCGAGCCCACCAGGTTGCGGCGGGTAAGTCGGTCGACACGTTCGAGAAGTGCTTCCCAAGCCTCGATACGGGAGCCAGCGACAAAGACGCCATCAATTACGGGTCCGCTCCTCGGTCTCGACGCCGGACGCAGACTTGCGGGCAATGACGCGAGCATCCTGCTCCCGGATCAGCCAGTAAACGATGCCAAGAGAAAGAACGGCCGCAGCCAGCGCGAAGATCTCCATGGGGGCCGTGGCCTGAAGATCGAGCAGGATAAACTTGCGGGCGATCGCCAGCAGGGCGATCAGCACGATGGTGCGCACGCGCACGACGTTCTCGTTATGGGCGAGGACGGCGAGGAGCGAGCGTTTGAACTCAAGGGCGATGATGACGACGAACATGGCGCCGAAGACGGTCTGGAAAACGGCCTGATCGGTGGGATCGATAGCGGGTGAGGTCAGTAGGCGCCAAACGGCGACGACGAGATGCAGCGTGGCGGCGACGGTTACAGCCATGATAAGCGCTATGACGACTAGCATGATGGCCTGCTCAAAGCGCTCGTAAAGGCTTAGTCCGCTGGTCGGAGACAGCATTGCACGCCATGCTGTGTGACGATGGGAGTTCGACCGGTTCTTCATGGCGGGTTGATCGGTGGACATGGGATCGCGACTTCTTCTGAAAGGCGCTTGGACGGCGCGTTTGGCTTGCCGAAAGTCCCGGCAGATGGCGAATTTTTGCGAGATCTTAAGTCGAAAACTCTACCCTCGACAAGAAGGCGCTTTTCCCTGGTTACGAGCGCAACATCGCTCTGCAGGACGCCTTTTTGTCCCATCCTCATTGCGCGCGCTATCGCGACCACTGTTCCGAACTCGGGCGACCCATCCCCGGGCGTTGATCGAGGTGGCGTGCAAGGGTATGGGGGAGCGCGAGACTGGTCTCGTCGTCCTGGCCGAACCCATTCCGGGGGCTGGGATCTGAAACAGAATTTCGGGTGCTGAAGCTCCTATATTCGTCAAGCGGCCAATCCGACTTTCTTGGGTCGGCATAAGGCATTGAAGATTTCACGAGCAATATATCGCTTGAGGCATCGGATAATCTCGCCTCTGCTCTTTGCGTCTGCAGTCCTTTTTACGACATAGTCTAGGTGTTTAGTCCCGGGGTTTGATGGTGTGGTATTTTCACGAAAGTGGAAGGAAGCATTATGAGACAGATACGTCATGGCAGCGCCACGACCACGCACGCCGTGCGAGCAGCAATACAGCGATCGCAGGCTTCGCTCGCGGCGCTGAGCGAGGAGTTCAGGATCAACCCGAAAACAGTTGCAAAATGGCGCAAGCGCCAGACTGTCGAAGATCAGAAAACTGGCCCTAAAGAGCCTCGCTCAACGAGCCTGCACGTTCGACCCTGCATCGCTGCTTTCAGCGTCACGAGATCTCACGGTTGCCGGACATCGAGGGAGACAAGCCCAAACGCCAGCGCTTCAAAC
>NZ_AYXS01000006.1:16774-16901 GCF_000505765.1 Asaia sp. SF2.1
GCTATCCCATCGGCTTTTTTCACATTGATATTGCCGAAGTCCAGACTGCTGAGGGCAAGCTGCACCTCTTCGTCGCAATCGACCGGACAAGCAAACTCGCTGTCACACAACTCGTCGGGAAAGCCGA
>NZ_AYXS01000006.1:16976-17391 GCF_000505765.1 Asaia sp. SF2.1
TCGGAAGACAGCCTGGGAATTCCTCGAACATCTCCAGAGCATGAACCCTTATCAGGTTCATACCATTCTGACCGATAACGGCATCCAGTTAGCTGAGCAGCCTCGTAATCGCAATACGGCGTGGTCGCGTCCCATGCGCTTCGACATGATCTGCGAAGCCCACGGGATCAAACATCGTCTGACGAAACCCAATCATCCCTGGACGAACGGTCAGGTTGAGCGCATGAACCGGACAATCAAGGAAGCAACCGTCAAACGCTTCCATTACGACAGTCATGAGCAGTTGAGAGAGGTGGTCCCGTCTGTTCGGACAGTTTTGGGGTTTGAATAAGCTATACCCGATTGTTGTTATGCCGCCTGTTTGACGGCGTTGCTGTTGGCCATTGGGTCCGGGGTTAACCCCGGACCCAATGGC
>NZ_AYXS01000006.1:17423-26129 GCF_000505765.1 Asaia sp. SF2.1
GTCGGCACGTCATGATACGCCTCATCGGGCGTTCGTCCACCCAGTGCCGAATGCGGACGTTTTGCGTTGTAGTGCGCGATCCATGCGGTGAGCCCGGCTCGCTGTTCTGATCCTGTCTCGAACGCGTACAGATAGACGCATTCGTATTTCAGAGACCGCCACAGACGCTCAATGAAGACATTGTCCAGCCAGCGGCCACACCCATCCATGCTGATGCGGATCTGTCTTTGCTCCAGCACGTCCGTGAACCGGGGTGTCGTGAATTGCGAGCCCTGGTCCGTATTGAAAATCTCCGGTGCCCCGTAGCGGATCAGCGCCTCCTGAAGGGTATCGATGCAGAACTCGGCATCCATCGTGTTCGACAGCCGCCAGGACAGAACCTTGCGGGTCGCCCAGTCCATAATCGAAACCAGATAGAGGAAGCCTTTGCGCATAGGGATGTAGGTGATGTCCGAGCACCAGACCTGATTAGGCCGGTCGATCACCAGATCCCGCAGCAGATACGGATATTTCCGATGCGCCGGATGCGGCACGGTCGTGCGTGGCTTCTGATAGATCGCCTGCAGCCCCATCGTCGCCATGAGCCGACGAACGCGCTTGCGCCCGACATCATGACCAAGCCTCTTGAGATGCCGGGTCATCTGCCGCGACCCGTAATAGGGCGTCTCCAGAAACTGCACGTCGATCAGCCGCATCAAAGCCAGGCTGGTCTCACTCTCCGGCACGGGCCGGTAGTAAACGCCCGATCGGTTGAGCTGCAGCAGCGCGCATTGCCGCACCACGGATAGCCGGGGCCGCTTCAGGTCAATCATTTGCCGCCTCTGAGCACGCCCAACCGCACAGAGGCATCCCGTAAAAAATCCCGTTCCACCAGGAGCTGCCCGATCTTCGCGTGGAGTTTCTCCACGCGAAGATCGGGCTGATTGTCGCCTCAGCTGCCTGCTTGCCGGAGAACGTTGCCGACATGCCCTCAATCGCCTGGCGCTTCCATTGGGCGATCATCGTCTGATGCACGCCGTGCTTCGACGCCAGTTCTGCCAGCGTCTGCTCGCCCCGGATCGCCTCCAGCGCAACCCGGGACTTGAACTCACACGAATACCGTTTCCGCGTAACCTTACCCATAAACCCGTCCTCTTTCAGGCCGGTCTATAGACCCAATGACCGTCATTCGCCTCGGTTTCCGAGGTCAGGGGGAGCGTAAGCTCACTTTGTCAGGAGAGGAGAATGACAATGTCGACTGCGAAATTCATTGGCCTGGACGTTCACAAGGAGACAATTGCCGTGGCGGTCGCCAATGACGGGCGATCGGGAGAAATCCGGTTCCACGGGACTATTCCCAACACGGGCGCTGCCATACGGCGCCTGGTGACACGCCTGGCAGCGCCCGATGTCACGCTCCACTTCTGCTATGAAGCAGGCGGCTGTGGATATGGTATCCATCGTCAGTTGACTGACCTGGGCGTGGAATGCAGCGTCATCGCGCCGTCGGTCATCCCGCGCAAGTCGGCGGATCGGGTGAAGACCGATCGACGCGACGCCCAGATGCTAGCGCGCCTGCTGCGCTCGGGCGAACTGACGGCAATCTGGGTGCCGGACGAGGCGCACGAAGCCATCCGGGATCTGATCCGGGGACGTCGGCAGGCGAAACAGGATCTGGTTGCCAGCCAGCAAACAGTATTGAGCTTCCTGCTCCGCCATGGGCGCAAATTCACCGGGCGATCGAATTGGACCAAGGCGCATTGGCGCTGGCTCGGTGAGCAGGCCTTCGACGCACCGCATCAGCAATTCGTGTTCGGTGAGGGCATCCGGCGGATTGAGGAGGCGCAGCATCGCTGCGACAGGCTGGACTCCATGCTGGTGGAAGCACTGCCGCAATGGTCGCTGGCTCCTCTGGTTCAGGCGTTGCAGGCCCTCCGTGGTGTCGGGCTCGTGGTGGCCGCGACCTTGGCTGCCGAAATTGGCGATCTCAGTCGCTTTGATACGCCCAAGCAACTGATGGGCTGGCTTGGCCTGGTTCCCTCCGAGGCGTCCAGCGGCACCCGCACCCGCCGTGGTGCGATAACAAAGACGGGGAACCGGGAGGCACGGGCGATGCTGGTAGAGGCGGCATGGTCGTATCGCCTGCCGGCGCGCGAAGAGAGGCGATATCAAATGCGCGTCGAAGGCTTGCCGGAGGATATCAGGGCCATCGCGTGGAAAGCTCAGGTCCGTCTTTGTCAGCGCTACCGCTCGTTGGCATCAACCGGAAAGGCCCTGCCAAAAGTGATTACGGCGATCGCCCGCGAGCTGGTCGGGTTCATCTGGGATATCGGCCGACGCATACAGCCAATCTGACAGAGAATTCCGCGCCCGATCATTGGACCTGACGGGCGTGCCGCGAAGACCAGGCAGGATGGGTAACCCTCGTTTTAAGCTGGGGCAGGTCTCGACCGACGCCCGTCTATAGAGAGAGGAAGGCCCACGACGGAAATGGGAAATGCGGTAGCCAATCCGCGGATGAGAGCATGATCAATCGTCGTCGATCGGCTCGCGGCACACCTGTCAGGTTCATCATCAGTTTTTGGTCACATCAGACGCCAGTCTGGTGTAAGATTGCCGTAGCTACATTCCCCATATGACGGTCATGAGAGCTTAACCCCCTGTCCGAAAAACCGGGGCCACCTCTGAGGGCACACCTCAACGACTTCATGGCAGCCTATAATTTCGGGCGAAGGCTCAAAACGCTGAGTGGCCTCACACCTTACGAATATATCTGCAAAATATGGACCTCAGAGCCAGAAAGATTCATCATCAATCCAACCCATCAAACCCCGGGACTAAACACCTAGCAACTGGGCAGCGTCGGCAATGCCAATGCGCACATTGAGTCCTTTGCGGCTATCGGGCAGGAAAGCCTTACGGCGTAGTCGCTCGATCATGCGCTCGCCAGCCTCAGCGAGATCACCGATCTGACTGACGATTGAATTCATTACAGCCCCTCAAGAGTGATTTGAACCATAAAAATAGAAATTATCGTCTGCTTTGTTCAAAAGGCAACGCCTTTGATGCTTGTGATAATTCAGATGCTTAATTTCGGGGCTTGCTGATATTCAAAGGCATCAAATTCTGCGCGCATGCTAATCGATAGAAAATGCTATGCAGGTTACCCTGCGGCTTCATATCCCATTAATTACATACCCGTAATGTTGCTTCTTTATGTATTTCGTTTTGACATCGGATCGATACACCTGGTAAAAGACTTCTAGTTTAAAGCCGTGTCAATGGAGGCACTGGCCTCACAAGCATCATGATCGAATTCAGGGCCAAGGGCGGCCCTGATGCCTTGAGGGCTTGGTGGCTTGCGCCGTCGCGCATGCTGCCATTCGGGAACTACCTTGGACAGGTCATTCTTCAAAGCCGGCCACTTGCCGACACTCATCGCTGCTTTCCTGTATTTCGACCTTTCTTTCATGGTCTGGGTGCTACTCGGTCCTCTAGGAATTGCAATCTCTCACGACCTGCATCTTAACGCAGGTCAGAAGGGCTTTCTGGTGGCGATGCCGGTGCTGGCAGGCGCCGTTTTTCGTGTCGTGCTTGGGGCCTGCGTGGACCTCTTTGGAGCGCGCCGAAGCGCGATTGCAGCACAGGTCACTGTAATTTTGGGATTGATCGTGACATGGTTTGCGTCGCCCTCCTCATATGTGGCGATGTTTCCACTTGCCCTTCTGCTAGGGATAGCAGGTGCGTCTTTTGCTGTGGCACTGCCATTGGTTTCGGGCTGGTATCCCCCTCAGTATCAGGGGACAGCTCTGGGCATCGCAGGCGCCGGAAATTCCGGCACCGCCTTTGCAGCGCTGGTTGCGCCTGTTCTTGCCGTCAGGTTTGGCTGGGTGAACGTCCTTGGGCTCGCGGTCATACCGCTCACAGTTGTGCTGATCGTGTTTCTAGCAATATCCCGAGAGCCACCCCAGCGTCGCTCGAGCGGGGGGCTGCGCGCCTGGGGACCTTTGCTGCGCCGGTGTGATGCCTGGATCCTGATGGGATTTTATGCCGTAACCTTTGGCGGGTTCGTCGGTCTGGCCTCTTTTCTGACCATCTATTTCAATGATCAGTACGGCCTAAGGCCTGCGACAGCAGGGTTTTGTACCGCAACCATTGTTTTTGCAGGATCTTTCGTTCGGCCACTGGGTGGCGCTCTAGCTGACCGAATCGGAGGAATCCGTGCCTTGGCCATCCTCTTTGCCGCCGCCAGCTTTATCTATTTATCGATCGGTATCGGTCTACCATCCCTTATACTTGCACTAGGCGCCTTTTTTGTCGGCATGATGGTTCTGGGTCTTGCAAATGGTGCCGTATTCCAGCTCGTGCCGACTCGTTTTCCACAATCCGTGGGGATCCTGACTGGACTTGTCGGCATGAGCGGCGGGATTGGCGGGTTTTGTCTGCCGGTTCTTCTGGGGACCATCCGTCATGCGACAGGGGGATACGGGGCGGCTTTTCTAGTGTTTGCTGCTTTCTCGTCATTCGGTCTGCTCTCTGTATGGCTGGCTCATACGCGCTGGGCGTCAACCCGGAGCCTCGCTTCCGGCGGGCAAATATGAAGGGGTGGCTTTGTGCGCTGTCGGCTCTTCCGGTCTTTCTCGCACTGCTTGCAGCACAGGCCGCTGCCGGGCCGTATGGTGTCTTCAGTACGGGCGATGGCGCGGCGGCGGGTTTCGGGACGGTTGGCGGGGTCGGACAGGTCTCCTGGGCACAAGACTGGTCCACGATCACGACGATACCTGGTCAGAAGCGCCCGCGCGACTGGTTCTCGCGTCTCAAGCATGTCTCCCTGACAGACAAGGGCGATATCTGGATCAGTTTTTTCGGTGAGGAGCGGCTACGGTATATTTTCGAGAACCAGCCCCTGATGGGGACGGCAGGCAAGACAGATGCCTCCCGTCTGCTCCTGCGCAGCCAGTATGGTGCGGATCTGCATATCGGAAAGCATGTCCGGGTCTATGCCGAACTGCTTCAGGCGTTGGCTGGTGGCTCGAATTATTACGGGTATCAGACCGGTATCCAGCGCGAACGGCTGGACCTGCAACAGGGTATTCTGGAGATACATGGCACCGTTCTGGGCGCGAAGGCAGGTGTCATCGGAGGTCGGCAGGTGTTTCTCGATGCCCCGGTCTCGATGCAGTCCGCGCGTGATCTGACCAATGCGCAGCAGACATGGGACGGGGTGCGCGGCTATGCGATCTGGAAGCGGACACGGCTCGATCTGTTCGATTTCGCACAGACCAACAAGCTGCCTGTCGGGATTTTCTCAGACGGGACGAACTATGCTGCGCGGATGTTCGGTGGGTACAGCTCGACGGCTCTTCCGGGCTTCAGACTGTGGGGCAAGCCGGGACAGCTCTTCGCTGATCTGTTCTATATCGGTTATCTCTTTTCCGGTTCCCTGGCTGCCCAGCCCCTGCTGGCCCAGGGCCGTACGCAGGCCGGATCGACACGGCGTGACAATGTGGGTGCGCGGCTGTGGGGCAAGGCAGGGCCGATCGCGATCAATCTGACAGGCGTGTTCCAGGGCGGGCAGTACCGTCCGGTAGACCGGACCCTGCCGAACCGGGCCGTCCGGGCTTATGCGGTGAATGCGGCTGTTCTTTACGCCGCGTCTGCCAGAGCCTGGAAACCCAGTCTCGGTGTGCAGGCCGATCTGTTTTCGGGCGGCTCCTACCGCTCGCAGGGCGAGGCGGTCGGTACCTTTGCCACGCCCTGTTTTCCGCTGCCCTATTACAATGACGTAACCTTGTCGCTTACATCGCAAAATCTTGTCGGTGTTGGACCATTGCTTGATCTTGCGCCGTCATCGACCTTTCATATCAAGTTGCATCTTCCGTTTTTCTGGCGGGAGAGTACCAATGATGCCGTCTATGCTGTTGGAAAGACCTATTCCTGGCGTGACAGACTGTCAGGGGGCTATATTGGTACCATACCCCAGGCACAGGCCGCCTGGAATTTCGCGCCGCACTGGACGTGGACCCAGGATTTCGCGGGCTTTTCCGCCTCGCACGCCATGCTACGGGCCGGTGCCCGTAGCGGCGTCTTCATCATGCAGACCATGATGCTCAAGTTCTGAAAAAGGACATTCCGGACATGACTGACACGACCAATATCATCATCATCGGCAACGGCATGGTTGGCCATTACTGCGCCGAACAGCTCGTCAGTCATGGATTGCACGAGACGCACCGGATCCACGTGTTCGGAGCCGAGCGGCACGCCGCTTATGACCGGGTGCATCTGACCGAATACATGACCGGACAGGATGCTCTTTCCCTGCGCCTGCATGAGGAAGGTTTTCATGATGCGCACGGGATCACGCTTCATCTTGGTGTGGCTGTGACGGCCATCGACCGCGAGGCCCGGATGATCCGCACCGGACAGGGAGATTTTCCCTATGGGACCCTTGTGATTGCGACCGGTTCCTATCCGTTTGTGCCGTTTGTGCCGGGCAATTCTGGAACGGCCGGCCTCGTCTATCGTACGCTCGACGATCTCGATGCGATCCGCGTGGCGGCACAGGGTGCGCGGCATGGCGTGGTAATCGGCGGCGGTCTGCTGGGCCTGGAAGCGGCCAATGCGGTCAAGTCCCTCGGGCTGGATGTGGCCGTGGTCGAATTTGCACCGCGCCTGATGCCGGTCCAGCTCGACGAGGAGGGCGGGCGGGCGTTGCGTCACCGGATCGAAACCATGGGGATCGATGTGCGTACCGCGCATGCAACGCAGGCGATCGAGCCGGGGGAAACCCTGCGGCACAGACTGGTCTTTGCGGACGGATCCATGCTGGAAACCGATCTTGTCGTATTTTCGGCCGGGATCCGGCCCAATGATGCGCTTGCGCGTGGTTGCGGACTGGAGACGGGCGCACGCGGTGGGATTGCGGTGGATGACCAGTGCCGCACCAGTGACCCGCATGTCTTTGCGATTGGCGAGTGTGCGTCGTGGCAGGAGCGTGTTTTCGGTCTTGTTGCACCGGGCTACACCATGGCGCGTACAGCGGCGGCCGTCATTGCGGGGGAAGATGCGGCCTTTACCGGGGCAGACATGTCCACAAAGCTGAAACTGCTCGGGGTGGACGTCGGTTCGATCGGCGATGCACAGGGGGCCGAACCCGGATCGACCAGTTATCGCTTTATCGGGGAGGCGGACGGTTCCTATCGCCGTCTTGTGCTTTCAGCCGATGGAAAGCGCATAACCGGTGCCGTGCTGGTGGGCGATAATTCCTACTACGATACGATCCTGCAATTCGTACAAAATGCCATCAGGCCGCCAGCCGATCCGGCTGCCCTAATCCTGCCCCGCGGTGAGGGTGCGGTGCTTCTGGGTGCGGATTCACTGCCCGATACGGCGATGATCTGCTCGTGCCATAATGTCACCAAAGGGGCGATCAGCGCGGCCATTGAAGGAGGATGCACGGAGTTCGGTGCGCTGAAGACGCAGACCAAGGCTTCGACAGGCTGCGGCGGATGTGCGGGTCTGCTCAAATCCGTGTTCGAAACGGAATTGTCCGCACGCGGGATCGAGGTCGATCATTCCCTGTGCGAACATTTTTCCCATACGCGACAGGAGCTTTATGCGCTTGTCCGGGTTCACAATATACGGACTTTTGGCGAGCTGCTGGAGAAGCATGGCAATGGCGGACTGGGCTGCGATATCTGCAAGCCCACAGTCGGGTCGATCCTTGCCTCTGCCTGGAACAGGCCGATCACCGATCCGGCCTATATTCCGCTGCAGGACACGAATGACACCTTCATGGCCAATATGCAGAAAAACGGCACTTATTCCGTCATGCCGCGTATTGCGGGCGGCGAGATCACGCCGGACAAGCTGATTGTTCTGGGGCAGGTCGGAAAGAAATACGGGCTCTATACCAAGATTACGGGCGGACAGCGCATTGACCTGTTCGGCGCGCAGATCCATCAGCTTCCCGATATCTGGGCTGAACTGATCGAGGCGGGTTTCGAGACCGGTCACGCATATGGCAAGTCGACCCGTACCGTGAAATCCTGTGTGGGGAGTACCTGGTGTCGTTACGGCGTGCAGGACAGTGTCGGTCAGGCGCTCGACCTTGAAAACCGCTACAAAGGACTGCGCAGCCCGCACAAGCTGAAATTCGCGGTGTCCGGCTGTACGCGCGAATGCGCGGAGGCGCAGGGCAAGGATGTCGGGGTGATTGCCACTGAAAACGGCTGGAACCTGTATGTCTGCGGCAACGGGGGCATGCGTCCGCGGCATGCTGAACTGTTCGCGACCGATCTCGATTCGGAGACTCTCGTCCGATATATTGATCGTTTCCTGATGTTCTATATCCGCACGGCCGACAAGCTTCAGCGGACCTCCGTCTGGCGGGAGACTCTCGAAGGCGGTCTCGATTACCTCAGGGATGTCATCATTAGGGACAGCCTGGGCATTGCTGACGAGCTCGAGCGCCAGATGCAGAGCGTTGTGGACAGCTATCACTGCGAATGGCGCGATGCACTTTCGGATCGGGACAAGCTCAAGCGGTTCCGGACCTTTGTCAATGACAGCCGACCCGACCCGAACGTGCAGACCGTGCCCGAGCGTGATCAGGTCAGACCTGCGGAAAATGGTTCCGGCAGTCCGGCGGGTGTCGGTCCCCGTGACTGGCAGACACTGTGCGAGGAGGGAGATCTCGTTCCCAATTCAGGTGTGGTCGCCTGG
>NZ_AYXS01000006.1:26244-33393 GCF_000505765.1 Asaia sp. SF2.1
TTGCCATCGACAATCATGATCCCTTTTCGAAGGCCAATGTCATCGGACGCGGAATAATAGGCGATCTGAAAGGAGAAATTGTGGTGGCCTCTCCGCTCTACAAGCAGCATTTCCGTCTGCGTGACGGGGAATGCCTAGAGGATGCAAGCGTTGCCCTGCGCGTATGGGATGCGCGGATTCATGAGGGACGGGTGGAGATCCGGACGCCGGAACCGGCCCTCGTTCCGGTCTGAGCCGATATGGCCCTGCCTGATGCCATCCGGTCGGCCTGTCCCTATTGCGGAGTAGGTTGCGGCATTGTTTTCGAGGTTGAGGCTGGCCGGATCGTGAAGCTGCGCGGCGATCCGGACCATCCGGCCAATCGCGGGCGGCTCTGCACCAAGGGCAGTTCCTGTGACAAGCCGATTACAGCACCCGGTCGGTTGACCCATGCGGCGATCCGGCCTGCGCGGGATGCGGAGCCGCAGCGCCTGGACATGGAGGATGCGATCGGGCGGACGGCGCAGCGGTTGCGTGCCATTCTCGATGCGCACGGGCCGGATGCTCTGGCGCTCTACGTATCCGGTCAGATGACGATGGAGGCGCAGTATCTCGCCAACAAGCTGGCCAAGGGGTACTGGCGCACGCAGCATATCGAATCCAATTCGCGCCTCTGTATGGCGTCTGCAGGGGCAGGATACAAAACCTCGCTGGGCGCGGATGCTCCGCCCGGCTCCTATGAGGATTTCGATCACGCCGATCTGTTTTTCGTTATCGGTGCGAACATGGCGGACTGCCATCCGATCCTGTTCCTGCGGCTGCTGGATCGCAAGCGGCAGGGCGCACGGCTGATTGTGGTCGATCCGCGCAGGACCGCGACAGCCGACAAGGCCGATCTGTTTCTTCAGATCCGGCCGGGAACCGATCTTGCCCTGCTGAACGGTATCCTGCATCTGCTTCTGGCCTGGGATGCAATCGACCGGGAGTTCATAGCCCTTCATACCCGAGGATGGGAGGCAATGGTCCCGTTTCTGGCGCAGTACGGGCCTGAGCAGGTGGCCGAAACGACGGGTATTGCCATCGACGATCTCAAGCAGGCTGCCTACTGGATTGCGGAATCGGGGGCCTGGATGAGCCTTTGGACCATGGGGCTGAACCAGAGTGTGACCGGAACCTGGAATACCAACGCGCTGTGCAACCTGCATCTGGCGACCGGGGCGATTTGCAAACCCGGCAGCGGTCCGTTTTCCCTGACAGGTCAACCCAATGCGATGGGTGGCCGGGAAATGGGCTATATGGGGCCGGGTCTGCCGGGTCAGCGCAGTGCAATGGTGGCAGAGGATCGTCTTTTTGCCGAGAAAGTCTGGGGGCTACCGCCCGATACGATCCGCGAGGCAGAGGGTTTCGGAACGATCGGCCTGTTCGAGGCGATGGCCCGGGGCGAGATCAGGGCGGTCTGGATTATCTGTACCAATCCGGTGGCAAGCGTTGCGCGACGCGATGGCGTGATTGCCGGATTGCAGAAGGCGGAATGCGTGATTGTGCAGGACGCTTTCAGGAGTGCGGAAACGACGGCCTATGCCGACATCCTTCTGCCTGGTGCCCTTTGGGCTGAAGGGGATGGCGTTCAGGTCAATTCCGAGCGGACCATGACCCTGACACGTGCCGCTGTGCCGCCGCCAGGCGAGGCTTTGCCGGACTGGGACATTATAGCCCGTGTCGCGCGCGCCATGGGATATGAAGGATTCGATTTTACCAGTGCCGCCGAGGTATTTGCCGAGGCGGCCGGGTTTGCCAACCCCCGGACGGGCTACGATATTTCAGGAATCAGTCATGCGCGGCTGATGCAGGGTCCGGTTCAGTGGCCGAGCCCCCCCGGCGATTCGAAGGCACGTCACCCGATCCGTTACCGGCCCGATCCACGGTCGGGTCCGCGGTTTGCAACCGATGACGGTCGGGCCGTGTTTCTTGCGCGGCCTTTTCTGGGAAAGGGCGAACGGACGGATGCAACGTATCCGTTTGTGCTGGATACGGGTCGTCTGCAGCATCATTGGCACACGCTGACCAAGACAGGCACGGTCGACTCCTTGTGCAAGCTGCATCCGGAGCCGTTTCTGGAGGTGCATCCAGATACTGCGCACGATCTGGCGCTCGATCCTGCCGATCGTGTGCTGATCCGGTCGCGTCGCGGGTCGGCGACCTTGCCTGTCCGGATCAGCGACCGTGTGCCGCCGGGTGTGTGTTTTGCCCCGTTTCACTGGAACGATGCGTTCGGAGCGGATCTGGCGGTTAATGTCCTGACGCCTGACGCGGTCGATCCGATCTCGCTCCAGCCCGGATTCAAGCTGTGTGCGGTCAACCTAACGCGAGTAGCAGCGCCTATAATTATGCCAGAGTTAGACATTGTTTCTCGCCTTGCAGCTCAGTTGAAGGTCGGGGAGATAGCATCGGCTCCCTTGTCAGAGATGGCACAGCACTGGCTTGCAGGCTTTCTCGAAGGCTTACGCCTATCGCCCCCTTCGGATGATTTACCGGTCGTGCCGCATCGCGCGCCGCTCTCCGAGACGGAACGCTTGCGGATCGATGGGTTGCTGGCAGGCCTGTATGCACGCAAACCGCACGACGCGCCGATGAGCAACTTAGAAACGTACTCCCCGCATCCGACGGTATTCTGGGCCTCTCAGACCGGACGAGCGGAAGACGCAGCTAAAGGGCTAGCTGCTGCACTGGGTGGCCGATGCATCTGCCTTGATGTAGCCAGCGTTGATGATTTGCCCCAAGGGAATATAATCTTTGTCGTGTCGACATTCGGGGATGGGGATCCCCCCGATTGCGCTGCCTCATTCTGGGGTGCGCTTCAGGCCCGTTCCACACCGATCATCGACATGCGCCATGCCGTGCTAGCATTCGGGGACTCGAGTTACGCGAATTTCTGCGGTTTCGGTCGCGCTTTGGATGCTCGACTGGCGGAACTTGGGAGCAAGACGCTGCAGGGACGCTACGATTGCGAGCCTGATGACGACGTCGGCCGCGCCGAATGGCAAGCACGGTTATGCGCGATCCTAGGAGAAAGCAGCGCGTCGATCCCTCCTGCAACCATTACGCTCACTCCACGCAATACGCCCGTAATAGCGAAACTGTGCCAAAATGTTCTGCTGACGCCCGAAGGCGCCAGCCGGCAAACACGGTTGATCGGATTCGACATTGCGCAAACAAATCTTGCCTATGAGCCAGGCGATGCTTTGGGTGTCTGGCCGCACAATCGGGTCGAGGTCGTCGACCAAGTATTATGTGCCCTTGGATACGAAGGTGAAACACCAATCGATCTGCCATTGTCTGGTACTGTGACATTACGCGAGGCGTTGACGACTCATTTTGACCTGTCGCGAGCCAATACCGCCATGCAAGAGCATCTTGAGGTAGAATCGGGGTATTTGCCTCAGATGCTTCAGTCCGCTGGGCGCGCGATCACGCTGGACAAGATTCCGACCCTGTTCCGCAGGCTGCAGCCAAGATTGTATTCCATTGCGTCCTCACCTCTTGCCCATCCGGGCGAAGTCCATCTCACGGTGGGGGTCGTGCGCGAGCCCTATCCCGGAACATGTTCGCCTTGGCTCGCGGGACTGCAGATCGGTGCAGATGTGGCGTTGTTCGTGCAGAAATCCGGACACTTCCGTCTGCCAGACGATACCGCGACCCCAATCATCATGATCGGACCGGGCACCGGTATCGCCCCATTCCGTGGCTTCCTGCAGCATCGCGCAGCCATGAGGGCACCTGGCGAAGCATGGCTATTTTTTGGTGAACGCAATGCAGCCTCTGGTTTTTACTATCGCGACGAACTCGCGGCGTTGCAGGCACACGGGATCCTCACCCGGATCGATCTGGCCTTCTCGCGTGATCAAGAGGCTCGCATCTACGTTCAGGATCGCATGAAGGCCGCTGGCCCTGCCTTATGGGACTGGATCGCGCGTGGCGCACATGTCTTTGTCTGCGGCGATGCGAGCCACATGGCTCGCGATGTCGATCTGTGCCTGCGCGAAATCATTGAGCAGCATGGGAATATGGAACCCGCGCAAGCGGCGGGATATGTGGATGAAATGACGAGGTCCGGACGATATGCAAGGGATGTCTATTAAGGCATGCGTGTCTTGATCGCCGATTCCAGTCCTCGTCGTGCCGTCGCCCTTTCAGACATACTGAGTGTCGATGCAGCATTGACGGTCATGCGGCCCGAACCGGGCATGACCCTGCTTGATGCGGTGCGGATGGTGCAACCCGATATTGTGCTGGTCGATCTGGACCGTGCGGATCGCGATGCGCTTGACAGTGTACGCGTGCTGGCTGGGGCAGGCACGGATCGCCCAATCGCATTGTTCGTTGATCGGGATGACGAGGCGCTGATGCGCGAAGCCTTTGATGCAGGTGTGTGCTCCTATAACGTGATTGAGACCCTCCCACACGACGTCAAGCCGCTACTGAGAGCGGCAATAGCACTCTTCGGTCGCTTTCAGGCCCAGGCGCGCGCCCTGAGCGATGCACAGCGCCATCTGTCTGATCGCGCAGCAATCGATCAAGCCAAGAGACTATTCATGAAATCTGAAAATACCAGTGAGGCCGCCGCCCATCGATGGTTCCAAAAGCGCGCGATGCAGGATGGACGCCGCATGGTCGATATCTGTCATCAGTATCTCGACCGTAAGGCTCCGGGGCCGAAGTCATGAGCGTTCCGTTTCGTATCGGCCTCCTGCGGTTAGCTGACAGTCTGCCGATTCTCATGGCTCATGAGAAAAATCTGTTCGCGCAGGCCGATATTGAAGCTGACATCGTGGTGGAACCGTCATGGGCCAATATCGCGGACGGGTTGAGCTGGGGACGGCTGGACGCGGCCGTGGTCTTCCCGCCGCTTGCGATCATGACCTATCTGGGTAAGCGTGGCCGACCGACACCGTTACGGGTTGTTGCCGATCTGTCCTTCGGTGGCAACACGATCGTTCTACGCGACCAGACTTATCTTGAGAGGTCTGCACCATGCATGGCAGTTGTTCACCCTTATTCGACGCATTTCCTGCTGTTGAGGCGGTATCTGCTCGCACAGTGCCCGCGCGCGCTCGAACATCTGATCATCATGCCGCCCGATATGATGCTGGAAGCACTGGCAAACAGGACAATCGATGGTTTCTGCGCTGGACCGCCATGGGGCACTGCCGCGGAACAGGCTGGACTTGGGCGAATCGTTAGCGGATCGGCAGCTATCAAGCCAGGTCATCTGGAAAAGCAGTGCGTCGTGACCGAGACTTGGGCGGAACGTCACCCCGTGCATGCCATGCAACTGACGCGCGTCCTAAAGACATCGATCGCCCATTGCCTCGACCCAGCGGAGCATGAAACGTCGCTCGGCATGCTGAGCCGTCCCGTCGACGCGGGTGGGCTGGCCCTCCCGACGAAAGCTGTACAGGCGATTATGCCTAGCCGCATTGCTCCACATGCGATCGAGCTTGGGCGATCACATGATCAGTCCATCGACTGGATCGCTGCCGAGATGCAGGCGCTAAGCTGGATAAATGCCGATGACGACCTCCTTCCATGGAGCAAATAATACCGTTGCAAGACCATTCGGCGATTTCTGGGATCAGATCGAAAGAGAAGAGCGTGAGGGAGGTCTGGCAAGACGTAAAGCAATGGGAAGGTAGCGAGGTTCGAGTTTCATGCGCATTCGAAACAAGATTAATTCGCACAGAAGAGAGTCTAATATAGAGGGTGGTACATAAAATGGGCGCGGATATACGTTTAGCGTGTTGGAAAACCTGAAGTGGTCAGTTTCCGATGCAAGGGGCATTCCAACAGCGTCTTACGAATATCAGAAGATCCGTTTCCCGAGCCATTTTCCAAGCGATCGGTCCAATGTCGAAAAATACATGATTTCCGACATGATGGACACCGCCATTTTTGCCGTCACGCCGTGCTTTTTTCAGAATAAGCAATCGGAAATACCCGCAGACAATACTAGAATCGCAAGATCGGTCGAGCGCGTCGCATCCGGAACCGTCTAGCTGGTGTTGCCACGGAGGATAGGATGAGATGAGGGATGCACTTCACAACTACCATGCCCGGATGCAGAGGGTGCTGAATCACATCGACCAGCACCTGGACGACGATCTGGACCTTGATGCGGTAAGCGGCATTGCGGCCTTCTCGAAATATCATTTCCACCGGCAATTCACGGCGACCTTCGGCTTGTCCGTGCATCGCTATATCCAGCTCGCCCGCATGAAACGGGCATCCTACCAACTGGCCTATAGAGACGCGCAGAACGTCACCGAAATCGCGATGGATGCTGGTTACAATGCCCCGGATGCTTTTGCCCGCGCCTTTCGACAACGGGTAGGGCAATCGCCGTCATCGTTCAGGAAAGCTCCCAGTTGGGAGCCGTGGCTTGCGGCCTTTCGGCCTCTCAATAACGCGAGGAGCAAGCTTATGCAGACCACGTTCAATCCTTCCGACGTAACGATCCGAGACGTCGCCCCGACGCCTGTGGCGATTATGGAACATCGCGGTGATCCAGCGACAATTGGCGCAACCATTCAGCGTTTTATCGCTTGGCGCAAAACAGCCGGATTGTCGCCGAAGACCAGTCCAACCTTCAACGTCTTTCACTCAGATCCGCGCACGACGCTGCCCTCCGATTACCGGATGGATCTGTGCGTCGGCACCGATCGCCCCATCGAGAAAAACGGCGAGGAAATTGAGGCTGGTACCATCCCCGGCGGGCGTTGCGCGGTCCTGCGCGTCGTCGGCAACACCGACAATCTGGAGCCTGCCGCCCTATATCTCTACCGTGATTGGCTACCGGCCAGCGGGGAGAATGCGCGCGATTTTCCGCTCTATTGCCAGCGCATCGCCTTTTTTCCGGAGGTGCCAGAGCATGAGGCGGTCGTAGACCTGTTCTTGCCGCTAAAATAGTGCGGTGGCAGGGCGGTATTGGTCTTGTGGACTCCTTTGGCAAACAAAGGTGCCCCTCCTTGACCAATCACCGTTTGCAAGGAGGCGCTGCTAGAGCGTTTTCCTCTCAATCTGGCTCGTATCCAGCGGCGGTGAAGAAGTTGGCGCATTCTGCGGGCGCGACCTGATCGATGAGTTTGCCGATCCTGTTCCAAAGCCCGTCGCGGG
>NZ_AYXS01000006.1:33522-38184 GCF_000505765.1 Asaia sp. SF2.1
GCGCAGATCCGGCACGAGGACGCGTTCGACATAAGTGGGGTCGGTTCCGGCTGGGGGCGAAATGACACCCTAAGCATTTGCGTCCTTGGGCCAGAGGTATTCGCCGGTCAGAAGAATGTGCGCCCACCCGAGCGGTGAGACATGGGCAAGGAGGTGATCGGGCGTGTCGAGACCCTCCCGGCGCCGTGCTTCGACAGCATGACCAAGGTGCAGCGTGTTCCAGTAGATGATGATGGCCGTGATCAGATTGAGGCCTGAGATCCGGTAATGCTGTCCTTCGGTCGTGCGATCGCGGATTTCGCCTTGGCGCCCGATCCGCAATGCATTCTTGAGCGCGTGGTGTGCCTCCCCCTTATTGAGGCCGACCTGAGCACGGCGTTGCATGCCGGCATCAAGAAGCCATTCGATAATGAACAGGGTGCGCTCGATCCGGCCGACCTCCCGCAACGCCGCCGCCAGATCGTTCTGACGCGGATAGGCTGCGAGCTTGCGTAAAATCCGGCTCGGCGCGACCTGTCCTGCGCTCATGGTCGCAGCACACCGGAAGAGATCGGGCCAATTGGCAACAATCAGCGCCTCACGCACCTTGCCACCGACCAAAGGTCTCAGGTCCCGAGGTGTGGCGGCGGAATCGAACACATACAGTTTTTTGGACGGTAGATCGCGGATACGCAGCACCAGACGGTAACCCAGCATCGCGCTGATCCCGAACAGATGGTCGGTGAAACCGCCTGTGTCGGCATACTGCTCCTCGATCCGTCGCCCGGCCTCGTTCATCGTCAGCCCGTCGAGGAGGTAGGGGGCCTCGTTGACCGTGACGGGGATCGTGCGCGAGGCAAATGGCGCGAAACGATCGTTTACATGGGTGTAGACCTTGATGCCCGGATCATTGCCATACCGGGCGTTGATCGTGTTCATCGCTTCGCCCTGCCGCGCGGCTAGAAAGAACTGCCCATCGGCAGATGCGGTTGTGCCCATGCCCCAGACCTGTGCCATGGGAAGCTCCCCCTGGGCAGCGACCACGGCCGCGAGCGCCTGGTTCATCGCTTCACTTTCCACATGCCAGCGTGCCAGCCGGGAAAGCTCCCAATAATCGTGCGTGTTCGACGCTTCGGCCATCTTGCGCAGCCCGAGGTTCAGCCCTTCGGCGAGCAGGACATTGAGCAAGCCGATCCGATCGTCACAGGGTACGCCGGTGCGCAGATGCGTGAAGTGTTCAGTGAAACCGAGTGCCGTATCGACCTCCAACAGGAGATCGGTGATGCGGACGGGTGGCATTCGCCGATACAGGTCGAGCATCAGGGCCTCGACGCCATCCGGAACATCCGCAGTCAGGCGGTCGATCCGGAGCACACCGTCCTCGATGACGCCTTGCGGGATCGTCCCTTTACGGGCAGCGCGGCCCAGGCGGACGAGCCCATCAGCGAGACGCGCCTTGCGCTCGGCCAGCCAGACATGCGGGTCGGGTGAGACCGCCAGCGTTGTTGCCAGCGCGACCGGCATCGGCACCAGGACCTCCCGGAGATCGCCATATCGGTGCGACCGTTCGATCCAGATATCGCCGGCACGCAAAGCATCTCGCAGGTGAAACATCACCGCCACTTCCCGTAGGCGCGCGTCATCGTCGCTTTTCACCCGCAAATGACGGCGCCACTTCGAATGAGGGCGGAGGAAGGCATCACCTGCCGAAATGGCCCCCTTGATCGCGATGGCTATAGCCGCGTCTAGCAGCGGGCGGCCAACCGGCGCGGCTTCGAGCGTCAGGCACCGCAGCATGCGCGGTGCGTAGCGGCGGAAGCGATGATAACCCTGATCGACATGGGCCAGCGGATCGTCACCCAGCGTGTCTGTCAGTTGCATGCCAGTGGCGACGAGGCGGGTCAGCTGCTCCCATCCGGCTGAATCCGCTACCGCCTCTTCCAGAGAGGCACCGTCTCCGTAGGCGGCGAGGAGCGACCTACCCAGAGTGGTGAAACCGCCCAGCGTTTCGGCCACGGACGTTCTTGCGTCTGCGATCCGCGCATCATGTAACTGTTTCGCCTCCCGCCAGGTGCGGCTGACGATCCGGTCATGAGTTTCGATAATAGCGTCGGCGGTCGCGGTGCCCCACTCAATGATGCATACAGCGAGAATGGCACGGCGCCGCTCGGCGTTGATGTCACGTAATCCATCGGCAAAATAGCGCTCCCCCTGACGGCGCAGACGAGCGACGCGATGCGGCGCAACGCCTGCCAGCAATCGCGTATCCAGATTCACTGCACGCAGAAATTCCAGGCGATCCAGCAACCGGTTTGCCGCGGCCGAATTGTTGCCCGGCTCGATCCGCCGCAACCAGATGAACCGGGTGATTCCGCCCGGCAGTATTTCGGTCGTGAGGTCGTCCAGCCGAGAACAGGCGGCGGGATCAAGCTGCTGGGCGATTTTCTTCTCCATCCGCCGCTCGGCGGCGACGAGCGCATCCGCGCACAGACGCTCAATGGTCGAGATCGCAGGCAAAATGGTCATGGTTGCGCGGCAGCGGGCGATGAAACGTCGAGCGAGATCCTCGTTCGATCGCGCCTGTTCGGCTTCGACGGACAGCCAGTCTCGGAAAGCCTGGGCGCGAGCACCCTGGCTGGGAAATGTGCCGTATCCGTAGATACGGCGTAAGGCTTCCATGTGCTGCTGACGTGTCTGACGTCGCACGGCATACCGGACAAGCGTATCTCCGGCGATACCGAGCTGGGCACCGAGAAAGGTGGAAATGGCCTGCGGGATCAGTTCTCCCGGCGCCAGGCTCCGTCCAGGGTAACGCAACGCGCACAGTTGCAGGGCGAAACCAATCCGGTTCTCCGGACGGC
The DNA here is from genome assembly GCF_000505765.1 of Asaia sp. SF2.1. Taxonomy (NCBI): domain Bacteria; kingdom Pseudomonadati; phylum Pseudomonadota; class Alphaproteobacteria; order Acetobacterales; family Acetobacteraceae; genus Asaia; species Asaia sp. SF2.1. The sequence continues at coordinate 36,363 of NZ_AYXS01000006.1, forward strand.
GTCGCTGATTGACATGGATCAGATCGTCGTTTGCCAGGATGTAATGCTGGAGCAGCGCTACCTCATCGACCGGCAGATCGAGCAGGGCCGCTCGTTGCCGGGCGCTGAGGATATGACGTCTAGGCATACACGATTGTCCCAGTTGAACAGATGTCTGTTTTGGACAACACTGACCCCACGTCAATCAAGGGTTTGTGGGGCATAAATCCGGAGGGGTTCAATTGGGACAACGCGCGGTCATCTACGCCCGTATTTCGACGGCGGACCAATCCTGCGAGCGGCAGTTGCGCGATCTGACGGGTTTTGCCGAGCGCGGCGGTTACGAGGTGGTCGGAACCTTCCGCGAAACCGCATCCGGCATGAAGGCAAACCGGGCCGCGCGAACCGAAGTGATGAAACTGGCGCAAGCACGTCGGATCGATGCGATCCTCGTGACTGAGCTGAGTCGTTGGGGTCGCTCGACGCAGGACCTGCTCGATACGCTGAACCGTCTGTCGGGCTGGCGCGTGTCGGTCGTCGCAATGAGCGGCATGACTTTCGAGGTCGATACCCCGCACGGTCGGATGATGGCGACGCTACTCGCCGGTATCGCTCAGTTTGAACGCGACATGCTGAGCGAGCGAGTCCGCTCGGGCCTCGCCGCCGCCTGGGCACGTGGTCGCAAGCTGGGACGCCAACTTGGCGATCGGCCAAAGTCTGATCGGCTCGCGCCCAAGGTACTCGCCCTGGTCGAGGAGGGACGCAGTTATCGGTGGATCGCCCGCGACCTCGGGCTCAGCAAAAACACAGTAGCTGCGATCATTGGGCGATCGCGCCTGGAGTCGGTTTCTGATATCGGAATTACGGGGTGAGCGGGGCTAGACCCATGACCTTGCCAAGATGGCAATATTCACTCTTCTCTCGAGCGTCAGCGTCTAAATTTAGCAAACCAAAAAGCAAACGTACCTTACAAGGATCACTTGCCCGAAGTGACCGATGGAGGCTGATATGGCGATAACACGGAGGTTCCCATGTCAGAGCTTCTTCTAACCACTTGCGACAGCGGTGGCGGCCATCTGCTCGCGGCCGGTATCGGCGATCGCGTCATGACGTTTGTCCGCCGATTGGCCGAAGGGCCGATCCCGGCATCGGGCCCGCCAGAACGCTTCTTCACCGATCGCCGTGCCCTATATGAAGCTGAAGGATTACCCTTTGAAGACTGGTGGTTCGACGTCGAACCCAAGGGCGTGCCCTCACGCAAAATCCGCGTTTGGTCCGGCCTGCCGGATCTGGCCCGTCAGTTCGACCAGGTGACGTTCTGGATCGATCCTGATCCCAACGCACAGCTGACCTTGATCCAGCTGCTCGACTGGATCGGCCACATCCCGGAGATCCTGCCCAAACTGCGCCTTAAGCAATCAGAGGAGCGTTTGGGCGCTCGCAACCCGGGAAACTGGTTCATGCCGCCCGTTCCCATCACGATCAAAGACGTAGGGCTGGCGTCCCGCGCCTGGGCGGCATTCCGCACCTCCACTCCGCAAGCCTGGGCTGCACTGCTGAACGAGGATCTTGGTCGCTTGCCAGGCCTGCGCAACGCCGTCCTCGGTATGCTCGACGAGTTGCCGGACGCATCAGGCCTCGGCGCCGGCGCGCGACGCATATTGCGCCTGACCGAGCGATACGAATGGTGGGACAAGATCGAAGCGCGCGGAGAAGCGGTCGATTACCCGTTCAAGGACAAGGATCGCCCGGCAACGGCGCTGCTTCAGAGGGTAGGACAGGTCAGCACCCGCATGGCACCCGGTTTCTGGGAGTTCGGCCAGACGATGTGCGCGCTCGGCAC
>NZ_AYXS01000006.1:38255-38391 GCF_000505765.1 Asaia sp. SF2.1
AGCGCACATGCCCGCGTTGGCGGGCATCACTGAGACGTCGTTTGACCTTGCCATGCATGATGACGAGACCCGACGGCGGACATTCATGGAATCGCCGGTCACTCTGACAGAATTTGGGCGCCGGGTGCGGGACGGT
>NZ_AYXS01000006.1:38457-44702 GCF_000505765.1 Asaia sp. SF2.1
GCGGCAAACTGGTCGCAGCACAACCCGGTTCACCGTTGGTGGGGAGGCACGCGGCTTACCGGCAGCTCCCTATGGCGCTGGAACGGCGCCACGCAACGCTTGCTGGAACCTTGAGATTTTAAGCACAGCAGAACGCAAAATCAGACGTGCTGGCTTCCTGCCGTGCAATCGCCATTCTGCTTAGGGTGTCATTTCGCCCTCAGCCTGAACCGACCCCTTATTGAGGAAATGTTGCTCGAGCGTTACGGCTGGTTCTGAAGCATGAGGGCGAGCATCCGTCGCGTTGGACGGCGATGGTGTCGATTGCCGGCAAGATCGGCTGCTCGAAGCATACGCTGAACCAGTGGGTCAAGAAGGCCGAAGTCGGAACCGGCAAACGGGCTGGGGTTCCGGCCGAGGCTGCCGATCGGCTCAAGTCGCTGGCGCGTTAAGTGCGCGAGTTGCGCCAGGCGAATGAGATCCTGCGGAAGGCGTCCGCTTCTTTCGCCCAGGCGGAGCTCGACCGCCCCTTTCGGAAATGACGGCATCCGTTGATGAGCACCTCGCGGCATATGGGGTCGAGCTGATTTGCAAAATGCTGCAGATTGCCCCGTCAGCCTATTATGAGCGGCTTCGAAAACGACGTGACCCAGAGCGCAGATCGGCTCAGAGCAAACGACGAGATCCTGCGAGTTTTCTCAGAGCACTTTGGGGTTTACGGCGTGCGGAAGGTCTGGCGTCAGCTTCGCCGGGAAAAGGTTGAAGTCGCCCGATGCACGGTCGCGCGACTGATGCGTGATCTGGGCTTGCAGGGCATGATCCGCGTGTTTCATGGTCCGGGCCAAGCCGCACAGACCCATCGCATCATAATCCGCGCGCAACAACAATGCCCGACCCATGCCCCGCCTCCCTGATATGTGACCAGGCAGTGATTCATATCTCGTGCCACAGCGATAGCTTCAGTTCATCACAGATGAGTCAGTAACAAGCAGTCTTGGTATGAGCCACTGGAACCCCGGTTATTACGACCTCGAAGCAGCTATGGTCGCTACCGATCGAGCTGTCCTAGAACCCACCGTCATTTCTTCCTTGGGAAACATTAAATCAGTTGTAATTTGACCACGCTCGGTTTGTTTGGATGAAACTAGTAATGTCAAAACATTTCCGAATCGCGTCAAAATGTAAGATATTCTGAGTTCGCCTTGTAACGAACGAGATATGACTGACTTAGGGAGCGTTGAGCATGTCACAGGTTCGGCTATTCCGTGACGAAGTAACCGATCGACAAGGCAGCCAACTTTACGGCGGTATACAGATCACTATGCCGTCCCATGCGCGAGCATATTTCGCTATATCACTGGTAACCTTGCTTGCTGCGACAACGCTCCTCTTCTTCGGTCATTACACGAGACGAATTCAAGCAGACGGCTTGCTCGTGCCAAGCGATGGTATGGCAATGATGACATCGCCACGCGGCGGCACGGTGCAACATATTCGCGTAAATATTGGAAAACCCGTCGCAGCTGGTGAAGAGTTGTTAGCGATAGCTGATGATACAACAAGCGAGCACTACGGAGATACAGCGCAACACATGGCGGACGAGCTCATTAAACAGCGAACAAGCTATCAAGCTGAAATAGTTCGTGAAGAGCAAAGCCTAGACATCAACTTGCACTCCTTGCGACAGCAGATATCCGACATAGAGAAAAGGAGAGTAGCGACCCAAAACGAAATTATTATTGATCAGGCTCAAATATCGTTGGAAGAGCACGCGGTAAAACGTTGGGCCTCACTAGAGCGAGACGGATTTGCTTCGCGTCTTACTCTGGAGCGCGAAATAACAAACCTCCTGAGTGCGAAAACAAACATAAATGCGGCTGAAGGAAATTTAGCCGCCCTCGACGAGCAAGCACACTCTGTCGCTGAGCGTCTCAAGGTTCTTCCATTCGAGGGGCAGAGCAAAGTCGACACTTTGCGAAGGGCGATTAGCCAAATTGATCAGACAATGCTGAGAAATGAACTCAGTAGAAGCATCGCCATCAAGGCGCAGGTATCGGGCACTGTTTCAGCCCTGCTGATAAAGGAAGGACAGTCAGTCACCCCTGGACAGGCGCTCGTAGCGGTTGTGCCAAATGGAGCGATTTTGCACGCAGAATTGCTGGTTCAGAGCCAATCAGTCGGTTTCATAAAAATCGGAGAACGCGTATCGCTCCACTATCACGCATTTCCATTCCAGAAATTTGGCGTAGCATCCGGTGTAGTGGTTGGGACCTCGAAAAGCGCACTCGACGCTAATGAGGTCACGCAGCTTTTAGGCGGAAAACAATTGCCATCAACAGACACATACTACCTGATATACGTCAATATTCCCTCACAATCTGTTGTCGCCTATGGCACCAAGATAGCACTGCTGTCCGGCATGAGCCTAGACGCTCAAGTACATCTTGACCGTCGAACTATAATCGAATGGCTGATGGACCCTCTGATCGCTGCAGAAAAAACGATCTGAGCTTGGTTCGCTTTGCGCACAACGTTTGGTCCTGAACGGAGCCCCATAGGATGGCTTTTTCCCATCGGAAACGCACAATCGAGACTATCTTACAAGACGAATCAACAGAATGTGGGCTTGCGTGTATAGCCATGATAAGTCAGTACCATGGCTATAATGTTACGTTGCCGGAACTGAGGATGGCGTACCCGGCATCGCAAAAAGGCATGACAGCACGAGACATCATGCATGTTGCAGATGCTATGGGTCTTCAATGTCATCCACTCAAAGCAGATCTTGACGAAATCAAGGACATTGAACTCCCGTGCGTTTTGCACTGGGACCTAGCACATTTCGTAGTTTTATCTCGTATAAAGAACCAGCGTTACTACATACATGATCCAGCCTCAGGTACGAAAGTTCTCTTCATTTCGCAAGTTGGCCGCCATTACACCGGTGTCGCATTTCGTATGGCGCGGTCACCGACCTTTCGACGTCGGGTTAGCCCCCCCCCTATTTCGCTCAGAAAGCTGGCTGGAAGCATTAATGGTCTCGGTCGAAATATAACTGTAATATTAGTGCTTTCTGTTACTCTTGAAATACTTTATATTAGTGCACCATTGTTAATACAGACAATGATCGATGAGGTTATACCGGACGCCGATAGACAGCTATCATATCTGGTGATAGGCGCTTACTTGTTAACCGTGTTACTTGGGGCATCGCTATCTGGCTCTCGTGGCTGGCTCACAGCCTATGTCGGGGCACAGTTTAGCTATGGTTGGGCAGGAAATGTCGCACGTCATTTGACGCGCTTGCCCTTACCTTTCTTCCAAGCCCGACACCTTGGAGATATTGTCTCACGGGTGGGGTCCATAGACGCAATCCAAAAAACGATAGTAGCGAAATTTCCAGCTTTGCTGATGGACTTGATCGTCTCGATAACGACAGCGGCAATACTATTTTATTATAATTTATGGGTCGGCTTAACCTCTACAGCATCAGTAGTTTTGTACTTCTGTATAAGGATTTTATACTATGGGGTTTTTCGTGAAGCCAATTTAGGCCAGATCAGCGCTAGTGCTAAACAGAATACACAATTGTTAGAAATTCTGAGAGGAATTCAGTCAATAAAGGTTTCCAATAAAGAGTCTCAGATAGGTGTCAGGTATATAAATAAATTGTATATTACGCTAGAAAAGGGTTTAAAAAGTCAATATTTGGGCGCCTCATTTGCATCCGCGCAATTGTTCGTCGACGGTGCACGTAAGGCATTGGTGTTAGTTATCGGCACAAACCTCTGCATTGATGGAAACATTACCATTGGTATGCTAACGGCGACGATCTCCTTTAGCGATCAATTATTGTCGACTTCGTCCCGGCTAGCTGACAGTTTCATCGAATTAAAGATGTTACGGGTTCAGACCGAACGATTAGCCGATATTATGCTCAAACCAATTGAAGCCCACCAAAAAAACAAATATGTTGGGCCATTACACGACCTTCAGCTTTCATTCCGAAACGTATATTTTAGATATACGGAGAGAGAGAAATGGCTTCTGGAGAATATGTCTTTCGATATTGCTCCAGGTGAGCATGTAGCGATAATTGGACCATCCGGATGTGGGAAAAGCACTGTTGCTAGATTAATGCTCGGATTGGCAGATCCGGAACGCGGAACTATCAGCGTCGGAGGGAAGGACATACGTGATCTAGGCAAAACCAAACTGCGGCAGCTCGTCGCAGCAGTCTTGCAGGAAGATCAGTTATTTTCTGGAAGCATTGCAGAAAATATATCATTTTTTGACGAGAGCTTCAGGATCGAGGCAGTGCAAGTGGCAGCTGTGCAAGCGTGTATCGACGACGAGATCTGCGCAATGCCAATGGGGTATCAAACTCTCGTCGGTGATATGGGGGCAGCTCTTTCAGCAGGACAGAAGCAAAGATTACTGCTCGCGCGTGCTTTATATCGCAACCCGCGTATCATCGTTTTAGACGAGGCAACTAGCAATCTCGATTTGGCACTTGAGCGCCGCCTCTGTGAGTCGATCGGCGACATGAAGCTAACTCGGATCACCTTCGCGCATCGCCCTGAGACGATATCAGCCGCTGATCGTGTCATCGAGTTGCGCCCTAAGCTTGGCGCTTCGGCCGGCGAACCGCCGCTGAAGGCCTTGGCTGTGTAGAGGGCAGCCTAATCCCTCTTTTGTCTGTTTTGTGGAGATCAAAGCAATGAGGTCGTTAACCGTAACAGAAATAGACATGGTGGCTGGCGGGATAAAGGGTATTTCGACCCTTGCGGCAACCGCTTCGTCCTCCAGTGTGCACTCATCAATGGGGATCACGCCCATCGCTCATACAGAACTCCTAGGGTTCTCGCCCGAAATGGCTTCCGATGGCGGTGATGAGTCAGAAGGTGGCGGTGGTGAAGGTGGTGAAGGCGGTGAAGGCGGTGAAGGCGGTGAAGGCGGTGAAGGAGACGGCGGCGGCGAGGGCGGAGACGACGATGGAGATGGTGACGGATCAGGAGACGGAGACATTGACGACGGAGACGGCGGCGGTGATGGCGCGTACGCTGTAACCCCGGAAAATACGAGCAACCCATACGGATCCGATCCCCAACACTACCAGTATTCTCAAAGCACCGGCAAACTAACCCTGGTTGACGATGCGACCGGCCAGTCTGTTGAGGTTGGAACCGGGTACTCGGGCCATGGTCAGGGTCTAAATAATCCCAATGATCAGTATACCCACGATGAAGGACCCATACCTCAAGGGACATATAATATTGGGGATCCTATCGATAAGTCTAACACCGGTCCGAATTCCATTCCTCTGACCCCTGCAGATGGTACCGATACCCAAGGCAGGAACGGTTTTTATATGCATGGGGATAACAGCAACGGTAACAACAGTGCCTCGGATGGCTGCGTCATAATGGCTCCTTCTGTAAGGAACTCTGTAGACAACAACTCTTCCGCAACCACTCTCGTTGTTACTAAGTAACAAAAAATTTAGCCGCACTGTATATAAAATATATGGTGCGGCTTACTATACATATGGATTTATTCAAGGAAAATTAAAATGCTAAAGTTATACTATATCAACTTTTCTTCTGTTGTTGTTGTTTGTTTCTCTGTGTTTGTCATATTCTGCTCTTCACAGGACGCAAGGGCTAGTACGGGGACGTTGTCCGCTTCTGAGGTTCTTCAGCAGATACGCCGCGATGGAGCCTCAACTGTCGCATCGCGACTACAAAATATACGGGAGAAGGATGGTCGAAGCGAGTTAATGATTATTGAGACTAATATAGAGAGTGGTGAAGAATTATGGATCAAGGTAGGGAAGGAACTTCTGAAGGGAACAGACGCAGGAAATCATTACAGTATAATCGTAGCTTTGAGCCGAGCTTTACAACATAACCCGCAGGCAGTGCTTCGCGATTTTAAAACTGACGACACCCTCGCACGCCTATGCCAAGACAACAATATAGAGCCTACCCCGGCCGAACATATTGCGTTCAAAACGAGAGTACTGGCCGAACTAAAAAAAATCAAAGGCGCTGACCTAAATAAACAAAAGGAAATATGTGAGTATCATATAAATAATATGAAGTAAGAACTAATAGCTCAAAATAAGGGGGTATCGTTAATGTCGCCTTTTTTCAAGGTATACGATGACTTAGAGCCTTTCTCGGTTGGCGGCTTTCCCGCAGAGTCCTCCATCCCGTTTATGTTCCACGCTAATGAAGGGCTTCTGCGCTGGGAACACCCAGTCT
>NZ_AYXS01000006.1:44820-52607 GCF_000505765.1 Asaia sp. SF2.1
GCTCAGAAAAAATTGTACGTCCGCCACAGATATATTGGACCGAGCCGTCCGCGAATACACAAATAAGCATGAAAAGCTAAACGCGGGCTTCATCCTGGCGAATACTCCCTCGCCCGCTCAGGCGATTAGACGGCGATATCTCCCAACCGATCGGGTAGTGACCGCAGCCTTGCTATTGAATTCTGGATGGGAGCCATCCGCAGGCGCAGAATTAATTTTTGTGGATGGGCAAGGCGAACTTGTAAGTATCCGTAGGCGCCCAGGGCGGCTTGTCGTATTCGCTGGCGACCTACCGTTCGGTATTGGCGGCGTTGGGGTGGATACAGAAGCACCTGCAATGACACTCATAATCGATTACGTGTAAAAGCCCTCGTGAAAGATCATAGCACCTACTCTGCGTTTTTTCCTGCGACGGCTACAGCAATGCTGTTATCGGGCCGGATATCAAAATAACGTGTCCGATCTGAAGGAAGACGCGCGGAGCAAGGAAAGCGTCTACTACCCAGACAATCTTCCTACAAAGGTAATGAGTGATGACTCTCGAAAGCATTCGCGTTGCGGTCAGTGAATCGGGCCTTTTACACTCGGAAGACGGCCAAAGACTTATCAGCAAGAGAGGAGGAACATTTGCGTGGATGTTCGACTTGAGGCCGGTCTTTCTGAACGCTGAAATAGTTAGAAATATTGCTTCGGAATTCTGGCGCCTTTTCGGAAAAGCCCGGCCATTTCAGTTAGCTGCCGTGGAAACGGCGGCAATACCTTTGATGACTGCGCTACAGTTGTATGCTCCCGTAGCTCGTCAGGGGGTAAATTGCGTCATAGTTCGAAAATCGCGCAAGCAAACTGGTACAGGTAAGATCATAGAGGGTAATTTGAACGATCTTCCCGTCGTGGTAGTTGATGATACCGTCAACTCATCAAAAAGTGCTGAATGGGCGCGTTCCGTATTAGAAAACCACGGGGGAAATGTTACTGACCTCTTCGTTATCATAGATTTTCAATCCAAAAGGTGCATCGATTGGAGAAAAAATTATCGAATAACAGTGTCGTCCCTTTTTTACCTAGCAGATTTTGAGCTTTCTATTGAGAAAGAAAACCTATTATCTGAGTCCCGCAAATATGAAATGGTTTGGAGGAATACTTCTATTTCTGGATATGCATACCATATGGTTCCAAAGTCGGCGCCGTTACTTCGAGATGGCATCATATACAGGGGCACTGACTGTGGCAGGATGCAGGCACTATGCGCTGAGACCGGAAAGCTGATTTGGCAGTTTACCGCTCCTGGAACGGAGCGCTCCAAAAAAGGCATATGGTCTTCCCCGGCTCTCCACGGTGATCGTCTATTCTTTGGCGCGTACAATGGAAATATCTACTGTCTAAGCAAGGTGACAGGCGAGGTATTATGGGAAAGTGAAGAGGGTGAGTGGGTGGGCGCATCTCCTTTAGTAGTAGAGGCGCATAACTTGGTTTACTTCGGTATTGAATATACGAATCCATCGTTCCACGGGTCACTCTGTGCTTACGACTGCGATAGCGGCGCAAAAATCTGGCATGTCCCAGTCGGGCGATTACAGCACGGGTCCGCTGTATATTGTGAAGAGGGAGATGCAGTTGTCTGGGGCAGCGCTGATCACGAGGTCTTAAGTCTCGATGCACTGACTGGGGTGATTTTGTGGAGATTTGCTACGCGACGCTCAGTCAAATGTGCACCGGCGGTGAATGAGAAACGCCAGTTGGCGGCATTCGCATCATTTGACTGCTCTATTTATCTTGTCTCGACAGTAGACGGTCGAAAAATTGGCGAATGGCCTACTGGTGGTGCCTGTTATACTACGCCACTATTTGTGGAAAACATAATATTCTGCGGATCCGGCGATGGGTACCTATATATAATCGACACGATTCAACGTGCTATCGTAAAGAAAATACACTTGGGGGGCAGAGTCTACAGCTCTCCAGTGCTCCATGACCGCAGCGTCTTCATAGGTTGCAATAATGGAACTATATATGAGATCGAAGTAAGCTCCCTTTCGATAATCGGCAGATTCCAACTGCCAGACGCGGTCACAAACAAAGTATCCGTCTCTCCGTGTGGGAATTATATCTATGCCACTACTTTTATGAACCATCTATTCTGTTATCGACGCGTACCTCAGGAAACATGCAAAAAACCCGAAACATCAATTCTAGGATACAATTCTGCCAAGCTTCTGAAAAATTCTTCGTGCGTCTCCAGCGCGAGATACAAATCAGAACGCGGAAAGATATTTTTCAAAAAGATTTCGCAGGATATCGATATTTCGTTTATTTATAAAGAGTTGATAAGCAACGAGAGTGCATGGTATGATAATATACGCAGACAAAAAAATATATCCGTACAGAGGGAAACGGAAAGTATTTTTTTAAGATCCGCCGACAGGCGTAAACTACCGTCCACAATCCCCACCGAAGACGTTCAGTTAAGTAAAGAGACACATGTCTCACGCAATTTTCCGACCACCATGGACTGGCTGAGCAATTTCGCCAAGCAACGCGACAAACGTCTGGCGCGGGCAATTATAGTACGATTAGCACCCGGTGGCAGAGTATATCCTCACGTGGATAACGGAAGCTATTATGCGACCCGAGACAGGTTTCATCTAGTCGTTAGTTCGCCGTCTGGAAGCAGCATGCAAGCGGCGGATGAGAGAGTTCGGATGTTCGAAGGAGAAGTTTGGTGGTTTGATAACAAGCAGGTTCACCACTCTGACAACCCGAGTGACTCCCACCGGATTCATGTCATATTCGACCTTGAGCCGCGCATACAAGCACATCAAAATGTCAGTTCTATATCGCAATGAACGACACTACCGAAAATCAACAGCAACATTCCCTAGACGCCGAGCTTATACCATACGCTCGATTTCGGGATAATCTCGGGACTATGGCGATCATACGGGAAGCTATGAGACGTGACATCAGTGTGACCGACACGGGTGCCCGCAGGATACTTCGTCTCAGTAAAAATCACCAACATGAGTTTATTGTTGGCACTATTACCAGCAAGACATCGCATATCGCCGTAGCGTTGTCTGATGATAAACACGCAACGAAAACCGTTTTATCCGCTGCTGGGCTTCCGGTATTAAAATCACGGCGCGTCCTCTCTTCTGATGAAGCAGTCGCAGCATGGAAAATTATTGGTAAGCCCGTTGTTATCAAACCTAATTCGGGATCCAGCGGCAGAGCCGTCGAAGTTAACCTTGATTCTGAGGTAGACATAAGAAAGGCATTTTCACATGCCAGAAAAATCTCGCGGACAGTGCTGGTCGAGAATTACCACTACGGGCGAGATTATAGATTACTGGTGATTGATCGCGTAGTGGTCGGTATCGTGGAGAAATATCCCGCCTTTGTGGTTGGCGATGGCTCTAGTAATATCGCCACTCTAATAGATCGGCTGAATAATGATGCCAAACGAGGGACCGGTTGCGAGCGACCAATGGCCAAGGTAGATCTAGATGACGTCCTTCGCACGTATCTCAACCGGCAAGGCTTCTTCCTACAATCCGTTCCCTTAAATGGCCAGCGCATTATTCTAAACGGGCTGGGTAGTGTTAGTAGAGGTGCAGTTACCATTGACCGCACGAATGGGGCGCACAAGGAGATTTGCGATCTTGCAGTCCAAGCCACAGGAGTGATCGGTCTCGATATCGCGGGGGTGGACATTGTAGCGTCGGATATTTCAATGCCTGCATCTTATTCAAAACCTTTCATCCTCGAAGTTAATTGCTCTCCAGGATTCAGGGCGCATCTCGTACCATCGGCTGGCGAGCCACGTTTCCCAGATCATGCGCTACTTGATTATCTCTTCCCTTGCTCGTCACGCGCCTCCTTGCATGTAATACCAGTTCCTGTCAGTTAGAATCCATGTGTTCATTGTCGTAGCCCGAGAGACATGATGCGCCACGAGACATGATCGACAACATGCGCCGCTTCCTCTTTCTCGAGAGGTTAAACGCCGCCACGTAGCCATCCCGGATGGCAACAGAGCCCGATCTGCCCAAGACGCAGACCAAAAATCACCCCGGAAGCCGTCAGTCAGAACGACAAAAGCCTGAAATCACCAGCCAGGTGCATCAACCAGCGGTTCTTCGATCACTCCATTTCATTCACGAGCGTAATTGCGCTCGGGCATCTTTCGCATGTCGACCTGACCTCATAGGGTCTTCCTGTATCCTCCCACGCGGCAGAACAAATTCAGGATATGAGCTGCAGGACAGGAAAAGAGTCAAAAAACCTGCCTGCAGCGCCTCGAATATTACCTAACCGATACGTTACATCAATCCCTCAGGTTTGTGTTCAGCTGGCCCAGCCCTGGTTTCCCTCGCGCGGTACTCGGTTAATAAGACCGCACTGCCCTTTTTTAAAAATCAGAAAAGAGAAAAACCTCCTGCTCATGATCCTGTGGAGTTGTGGTGTGTCGGGCGCGCTGTGGGCAGGGTAAAAGCCTGTCCATAGGGCGCACGTGCCCGCCCTGGCGGCACTCCACAAATCCACAGGACAGTCTCCCTGTCACCAGAATTCACTTGCTTTTGTCCCGCTTGTTCTCCTTATGTTCCTTCCCGAAAGGAGGAGCACATGGACAACACCGCACTCGACACATTGCGCAGGCGCATCCGGCAGATCGAGCGACGCGACCATACAGACCACACCCCTCTACGCCTGGAGACAGGCTATGACCCGATCGACCACCATCTCAATGGCGGTCTGGCGGGTGGCGCGCTGCATGAGTTCTTGATCGCTTCCCCGCTCGATCGCGGCAGCACGCTCGCCTTTCTTCTGCCTTGCCTGGCGCGCAGCGATCGCCCGGTTTTCTGGCTCGCCACACGCCCCTCCCAGCTTTTCGGAGCAGGGCTGGATGCCCTCGGCCTCGCACGGCGACGCCTTTTCTGCCTCGAGCTCGTTGTCGATCGGCTTCTGCCGGTTGCCGAGGATATCCTGCGTCACGCAGAGCCCATGATCCTGGTTGTCGAGACCGATCGCGCGCTCACCCTGACCGAAGCGCGCCGGCTCAACCTGGCCGCTGAGGCGACGGGCGCTACCGGATTCATCCTGCGCCAGAGCAAGGCGGGGGTGGGTGCCGCTCACGAAGCCTGTGCCTGCGCCACCAGATGGCAGATCACCGCCCAGCCGTCGCGCCCGCTGCCTCTGCCCGGTCTCGCGCTCCCTCTCCCCGGCCCGCGCCGTCTGTCGGCCGACCTCCTGAAACTGCGTGCGGGGCTCCCCAGACGCTGGATCCTCGATTGCCCCGACCATGAGCCGATTCCTCGCTCTCTGGATGCCCTTCTTCTCGACCGAGCAGCTACGCCGCGAGAACTGCGCGCTTTATCCGGCTTCACGCAAGCTGGTGCTGCACGCCACTGAGGGCAACAGGCGTGTCGTGACGGCAGTCGATGCATCCGCCTGCCGCGCCGGGATCGGGGCCGGCATGACGCTCGCCCATGCGAGGGCGCTCGATCCGGATCTGCTCGTCATTGCGCATGACAGGGAACAGGACCGCGAGGCGCTCGCCCGCCTGACCGCCTGGGGTCTATGGATGTCACCGCTTGTAGCCGCCGACGCGCCAGATGGGCTTTTCGCCGATTTATCGGGCTGCACTCATCTGTTTGGAGGCGAAACCGCCTTTCTCGAGCGGCTTTGTGCCGATCTGCGCAGTTTTGGACACAACGCCTTTGTCTGCATCAGCGATAATGCGGCCGCCTCTCGCGCGATCGCCCGATCGGGACAGACGGCAATCATTGCACCTGGCGCGCATAAGGCAGCCCTGCGCGCCCTGCCCTGCAAATCCCTGCCGATCGACGAGGCTCTGGCACTGCGCCTCAAGCGCCTCGGCCTGGAGACAATCGGAGCCTGCTTCGACCTGCCACGCGCGCCCCTGGCCAAGCGTTTTGGGAGCGCCTTTCTCGACTGCCTCGATCAGGCTGCCGGCCTGCGCCCCATGCCCCTGTCATTCGTGCAGGAACGTATCGGCGTGCAATGCGCCCGCTCCCTGTTCGAGCCGATCGGCACGGCGGAAGCGATCGCAACAGTGATCGAGGCCCTCGTGCCCGGGATCTGTGCGCAGCTCCTCGAGCGCGGGGAAGGCGCAAGGCTCGTCGATTTCTTGTGTACGCGTGTCGATAACACGATCCAGGCGGTGCGTGTGGGCACATCCGACGCCACCTGCGATCCCGCCCGTCTGATCCGCCTGCTCTGCGACCAGATCCCGCAGATCGAGCCGGGGTTTGGCATCGAGGCGGTGCAGCTCGTCATCGTGCAATCTGCGCCCATCCGCCAGCACGAAACCGCCCTGCCCGGCTATGGCGAGACGCACAGCACCTGGCCGGCAACGCTGCTCGATCGTCTGGCGAATGCGCCGGGGCTGATTTCCCTCGCGCGGCTGCATCGGATCGACGCCGCCTGGCCTGAAAAATCACGGCATCTCAGCCTGCAAGGACCGGTCGACCGGGAGTGCCACCCGGAGACTGCTCCCCGCCCGGTCGTTCTGCTCGATCGCGCTATCCCGATCGAGGTAACAGCCCTCCTCCCCGATGGAGCCCCGCGTCAGTTTCGGCTCGGCCATGCGCTGCATCGTATCGTCTGTGCCGAGGGGCCGAAGCGAATTGCTGGCGCCTGGTGGCAGGATCCGGCTGCGTTCGGGATCACGCGCGATTACTGGACGATCGAGACGGAGAAAGGGCAGCGCCTGTGGCTGTATCGCCTGGGAGATGGTGTCCATGACTGGACCGGTCCGGGCCAGTGGCATCTGCAGGGAATGTTCTGATGACGCAGCCCGTCGATCCCCTGCTGAACGCCCGGCCCGAAGAGCTTGCCGACGCCCTGCAGCATGGGTTGCGCTATGACGGCAGGCGGCGTGTCCATGATGCCGATGAGTTCATGGCCCGTCTGGTCGCCGAGCGCCTGGTCGCGCATCTGCTGCGCTGCGGCTTCGTGCTCATGCGTCGCCCCGCACCGGGTGCGCCCGATAGCAGCCGCCACCCTCACCCGCATCGCCGGATCGAGGACAAGGACCGGCCATGACCCAGACCCCAATCGTCGAGCTGGGGACGCTCTCGGCCTTCTCCTTCCTGCGGGGCGCAAGCCTGCCCGAGGAAATGATGGCCCAGGCCGCGCATCTCGGCTTTGAGACAATCGGCCTTGCCGACTGGCACGGTATATCGGGTGTGGTCCGCGCGCATCGGGCAGCGAAAGAAGTCGGAATCCGGCTGATACCAGGAACGCGCTTCACCCTGTCGGATGGCAGCGTGCTACTTGCCTACCCGATCGACCGCACCGGCTGGGGCTGGCTGTGCAAGCTTCTCACACTCGGTCATTACCGGGGAGAGCGCGGGGTCTTCGCGCTCGACTGGTCGGATCTGAAACAGGCGGCCGATCATCTCGTCCTTATCCTGCTGCCCGGGATCGCGATCGAGACGACGCGCCTGCAGATCGAGGCGCTTTGCGCGATCTCGCCCGCTCGCGCAAAGCGCTATCTCGGCCTCGTCTATCGGCGCGAGGCCTATGCCTGGCGCTGGCTGCATGGCTTGCAGGCCCTGGGGGTGCAAACGGGGATCGAGACCGTCATGACCGGCGATGTCCGGCTGCACGATCCGAAACGTCATCTCCTGCTCGATGTGCTGACCGCCATCCATACGAACACCACCCTTGATGCGCTTGGCCCCGAGCGCATGGCCTGTCCGGATCTCGTCCTGCGCGGCCCTGACGAACAGCGCAGTCTTTTTGCCGCCTTCCCCGAGGCTCTG
>NZ_AYXS01000006.1:52702-55577 GCF_000505765.1 Asaia sp. SF2.1
CGAGTGAGGCGACGATCGAGGGGGAAAGCCCTCAGGAGACCCTCGCACGTCTGGTGCAAACCGCCCTGCCCCGACGCTATCCGGCCGGCACACCGGAGACGGTCCGTGAGCAGATCAGACATGAGCTGACCCTGATCGAGCGGCTGGGCTATGCGCCCTATTTCCTGACAGTGAACACGATCGTCCAGCACGCCCGCTCGCTGGGCATTGCCTGTCAGGGCCGTGGCTCGGCCGCCAACTCAGCGATCTGTTATGTGCTGCGGATCACCAGCATCGATCCTATCCGCTCTGGCCTGCTTTTTGAGCGGTTCGTTTCCGAGGACCGCAAGGAGCCGCCGGATATCGATGTCGATTTCGAAAGCGATCGACGCGAAGAGATCATTCAGTGGATCTACAGCCATTACGGCCGTCATCGGGCCGCACTCTGCGCAACAGTCCAGCGCTTTCAGCCGAAGGGCGCGCTACGCGAGGTCGGCAAGGTCCTCGGCCTGCCCGAGGACGTGACCGGCCAGCTTTCGCGCCATATCGCGTCCTGTCTGGATGACCCGCAGATCTGCCGCGAACGTCTGATCGAAGCCGGTCTCAATCCGAAGGACCGGCGTCTCGCGCTCACACTACACATGGCGCGCCAGCTTCTCGGCTTTCCGCGTCAGCTGGGCACCCATCCCGGCGGGTTCGTCCTCACCCAGGATCGCCTGGATGAGCTCGTGCCATTGCAGCCGGCCGCGATGGAGGGACGGCAGATCATCACCTGGGACAAGGATGATATCGACGCGCTGTGCTTCATGAAGGTCGATGTTCTGGGCCTGGGCATGCTGGGCTGTCTGCAACGCGGCTTCGAGCTCATGAGCGCGCATTATCGCCTGAGCATGGATCTGGCCTCGGTGCCGGCTGAGGATCCCGAGACCTACCGGATGATTCAGCGCGCCGACACGCTCGGCACATTCCAGATCGAGAGCCGCGCCCAGATGGCCATGCTGCCACGCATGAAGCCGACAACCTTTTATGATCTGGTCATACAGGTCGCGATCGTGCGTCCCGGCCCCATCCAGGGGGATATGGTTCATCCCTATCTGCGCCGACGCGCGAAGATCGAGCCCGTGATCTATCCGAGCGATACGCTCGAGAACATTCTCGGCAAAACCCTTGGCGTGCCACTCTTTCAGGAGCAGGCGATGCAGGTGGCCATCCATTGCGCAGGCTTCACACCGGGCGAGGCCGACCAGCTCAGGCGTGCCATGGCAACGTTCAAGATGACGGGCGGTGTCTCTCCCTTTCGCGAAAAGCTCATCGCCGGCATGCAGCGCGAGGGCTATACGGCCGAATTCGCAGAAGAGACTTTTTCCCGACTGGAGGGTTTCGGGTCCTATGGCTTTCCCGAAAGCCATGCGGCGAGCTTTGCGCTCATCGCCTATGCCTCGTCCTGGATGAAGTGCCACTACCCCGACGTGTTCTGCGCCGCCCTGCTCAATTCCCAGCCCATGGGCTTTTATGCGCCGGCCCAGATCGTTCAGGATGCGCGCGCCCATGGGGTCGAGATCCGCCCCATCTGCGTCAATGCATCGCGCTGGGACTGCACCCTGGAAAGAGCGGCAAAACCCGCCTCCAACAAAAGCAGGGGATTGGCTTTGCGCCTCGGGCTGCGCCTGGTGCGGGGTCTGGCAAACAAGGATGCGGCCGCACTGATCGCGGCGCGCATGCCGCTCTATGAAAGCATCGACGATGTGTGGCGTCGCGGCGATATCCCGCTGCAGGCGCTCGAGGCACTAAGTAATGCCAATGCCTTCGCCTCTTTCGGCGTCGATCGCCGCGCCGCGCTCTGGGCGGTCAAAGGGCTCGATGCAGCACCGCTTCCGCTTTTTGCGGCGGCCGATCGAGGACGCAACTTCATCGAGCCGGAGGTGATCGAGCCGGACGTAGCGCTTCCTGCGCTCCCGGCGCGTGATGCCGTGCATGAGGATTATCGCATGACGGGTCTGAGTCTCGAGGCGCATCCGGTCTCCTTCCTGCGTCCGCTTTTCGACCGCGAAGGCATGACGCGATGCGGCGATCTGGCCAGCCTGCGGGACGGGGCGCGGATCTCGATTGCAGGGCTCGTACTGATGCGACAGCGACCCGGTACCGCGCACGGTACCATGTTCATCACGCTCGAGGATGAGACGGGGATCGCCAATCTGATCGTCTGGAAGTCCGTGCGCGAAGCCTGGCGGCGGCCGTTGATCTCAGCCCATCTCATGGTGTGCCACGGCACGCTGCAGAAAGAGGGCGAGGTCATTCACGTCATCATGCGCGAGCCCGAAGACAGGACGGATCTCCTGAAGGGGTCCGAGCCCGTCAAGGCTCGTAATTTTCGATAGGAGAGAGGAATCATGGCGAAAAAGAACCGCGAGACCGCCTATGAGAGCGGCCCCCAGACGAAGATTATCCTGCAGCCCTATCTGTGGCGCACATCCAGAGAGGGCGAGGTCACGCTTGAAGCAGCCCCTGCGACCGCGTGTCGCGACCCGGCGCATGGGCTGCAGCTCCTCGACCGGATCGGTGCGGGAGGGACGATGTTCGCAGGCGCGCATCTTGTGTGCGTTACGGCCGACCCCGAAGCCGGCGATTACAGCGAGCCTGAGTTTCTTGGGGAAATCGGCGACGTACCGGAAACGAACGAATAGCGCGCAATACCCGGCTTTTGTCTCGACCTTTCGGGGAGAATGCTGCGCGCTTTTGGCTCCCACCCCACACCGTCAGGAGACATGGAAGCACGACCAGCATCAAAAGATCGGACTGGCTTCGCCGCGCAGGGCGGGTCTGTGACCTCATCCAGCGGCAGGGAAACCGCCTCTCCCTGCCGCTGATCCATGAGGTAAGCATGGACTTGGACATA
>NZ_AYXS01000006.1:55673-56573 GCF_000505765.1 Asaia sp. SF2.1
GAAGAGATTGGCGAACGATACAGCAAGGCGCTGCGTCAGAACCGGCATCGCTTCTTCGAGCTTGAGATTGACCTTGTCCGCATAAGCCACGTCGCGCAGCGTGTACTTCTTGAAGTCGGAAATTTCGTCGATGTCCTGGACGCGCACATTCGCGTTGCTGTCACCCGACGAGCTCGCGCCATAGGTCTGCGCAGTGGAATCCGTTACACCGCCCGACAGGCGCGAGCTTCCCGAGCCGTGATGCGTATGCGTGTGCTGACGCACCTTGCCCCCGTTCGCCGGTCGTTCCGAAAGCTGGATGTCGACCGTGATCGCATAGGTCACGTCCTGATAGGCGTAGTTGACAAGCGCTGAGGCTGCGGCAAGACCAAGCCCGACACCCACCCCTGCTCCGGCATTGCCGGTGAGACCGCCGACCAGACCGCCCGAAGCCGCACCGATTGCGAGTGACTGCAAAGGCTGACCGTAATTCGACGAAAGCAGCGCCGAGGACTGTTCCTTGGTCAGCTTTCCGGCCTGAAGAACGTTCGCCTGCAGAAGGTAATGCGCACCCATGGCATCGGGCATGATCGTGTAGCCGCGCTGCTGCAGAGCAGAAGCGAGTGCGCTGCGGATATCCAGTTCAGGGTAATCGGACGTATTGCGGATACCGAGATAGACCGTCTTCTGGTTCTGCGGGACCGGATCGAGGAACACGGTTTCCGACATATGCGTATGCACGTCGAGTTGTCCGTGATTGGAGACGGCATCGAGGCCACTGCACGCTGTCAAAGCCAAGAGGAAGGCAGAGGCACCGATCATGCGCGGAAAGAAGAAGGATTTCATCGTAACTCCTGAAGCAGTGCGAGAATACACCGCAATGTTTTGTAACTTCCTAAAACGGAACGATGCGTTAACGCA
>NZ_AYXS01000006.1:56622-63267 GCF_000505765.1 Asaia sp. SF2.1
GCGATAACTTTTGCCGGTTTTCGTTAAGTTTCAGTGACTGGCAGGCTCCGGCGCGAGCACGGCATTGGCCGTCGCGGCCTTGGTCGCGCTTATCGCGTTCAGATCATCCGAGGAGGCGCCGGGCGCGATCGCGGCCTTGCCGGTCGAAATCGTCTTCCTTCCATCCGTCGCTTCGCGGGAAACTGAATCGAGGCTGATCGTCCCTGATTCTGCAGGAGGCAGCGGCGCCACGGCTTTTTCATGGATCACTTCGGCCCCTGGTGCCGTGACGACCGGGGCGTCGGTCACGACAGATGCAGAAGCGGCTGGACCTGCACCAGGAACCAGCGATGTCGTTGCCTGAGTGGGGCCGGTCGGCGCGGACAGGGCAACAGGCTCGCTATAGGCCTCCTTATTAAGGATCATATGATCCTGCTCATGCGTGCTTGTCGGATCGGTGTCGTAGATATCGACAAGCTTGTCCGTACGACCGTAGCAGAACAGCACAGTATGAAGCTGGGGGCGTGTTCCCGCCTTGACAGGTGCCCAGATGACCTGCGCCAAGCCGAGTGTCGCAACACTGGTCAGAACCTCGCCCGCCTTCATGGCAGCGCGACCGCCAGACGTCAGACCGGACGTATAAATACGGTAGATATCGCAGGGCCGACCATTTTTCTGAATGGTGCCCTCCGCGCGCCCGAGTGTACTTACGATATCGAAGCGATCCGTGTTCGCATTGAACTGGCTCAAAAGAACGGGCTCAGGCGCGGGCGTCGAGCTTCCGCAGGCAGTCAGAGCGCAAGAGGAAATTAATACGAGAGGGGCGAGAGCGCGTGAAAATCCCATTGGGATCAACTCCAGGTGAGAAACTGTATCAAAACATATCGTATATACGGTTAATGTCAATTCCATATATATGAAAAATGTTTGACGATCGGTCCGCTCTGAGTTAACCGCTGTGCATGGGCAGAAAAAAAAACTGGGACGAAAGACTGCTCCTTACCCTTCCCGAAGGGGCAAAGGCCCTTATCGACTCAGTCCTGGAGATCGGTGAGAACCGCAATGCGATGATCCGTAGTGCAATCGACGCCGAGATTCGCAAACGGACGCGACGCCTCGCCAGAGCCCCATCCGAGACCGCGCCTGAAGACGACCAGACAGACGACTGACAATCTGGTCAGCGGATAATCGCACGCGTCGAAGCCCGGCCGACGGCCTGCGCAAGCGCGGGACATTCTTCGCGTTTCAGTCCTTTGGGTTGCCTGAAAGCAGTTCGGATAGCGTCTATACCGAGACGCGTAAAATAGAACCGCGGCTCCTGCTCGATGCGGTGTGGGGTCGTCGCCAATCCACGCTCGATCATCGTCTGGAGTGCGGCCGGTACATAACGATCCTTCTTGCACGAGCCATACCAGCCCGGAAGAGGGAAACCCTCATCAAGCCTAACCGACCCAGGTGTTTCGCGCTGGAACCTCTGCCGCAGCCATACACATTCCCGTCTCGACAAAACCAGATCACTCATTTTTTGCCCTCGCGAACACGACACAAATCACCACATTTCCTCAGCTATCCGATCAGTGTCGCCCGCCCTGTATGGTAGTCGATCCCATATCGGCAGCTCCCCTTGTCTCGACCAATGTGCCTATGGCCAATTCCTCCCGGTTGCGAACATCGCGCAGTGCGTAGAGGCTCCGGTCAAGAAACAAGGCGTTCTGAGCTCCCCGCTCCACAAGGGCCCTGAAATAGGCGTCGCGGGCATGGATAACCGCCTGTCTCTCGAGGCGCGAGGCCATGATGATCACGGCAATCGCCGCCTGGAGCCGACCGAGAACGCCACATCCCTGCACCCAGGCGTGATACGAAACCCCGATCTGACCTGACAGATATTCGGCCGCGTCCATCAGCTGCTCCGCGCTGGGTGTCGCTGTGGGGCATATCTCGCGAAGAGCTGTGCAAATTCCGAGATAGAACTGAGCTGTTCCCTTGAATCCTCGAAGAGCGCTCTCGCGTCCGAGGCGAGGAGTTTCACCCGGATCATCCAACGGCTCACGCCGCATTGCTTCAATGCGATTGCGGCTGCAAGCCGCTACGGAGACTACTTTTTTAAGAGATAGATTGTTTTTTGTATCTGTATAGTGGGTCTCATTTTGCGCACCCATGGGTCTCAGATTGGGCGTCTCAGGCGCGGCGGCTGTGAGGTTATCCACAGTCGTTTCCTGCTGCGCCTGGATGGTTTGAAGGGCTACGAGATGCGCAGCCATCTGCCCGTGCAGTGCGTGCAGTTTGGCTGGCTCATTCATCATCAGACGCAAACGCATAAGACGCCGTGCCTCTGCCATGATTATCGGCTGATCAAGAGTATCGGACAAAAGACGCACCTGCTCGTTGAGCGAGGCGATTTCCTGACGCAGGAAGCTCAGTTCCTCCCGCCGGCGCGTCTCCGAGCGGCTGAGTGCGACGAGATCCGACCAGCGATGCCGTAGCGAGGCCAGGTTGAACCCTGTCCGCTGGGACTCTGTCCCCTGCCACCTTTTCCCGCGCTGTCCGTTGCGGCCGTCCTGGGCCACCAGAAACCGGGCATCGGCCAGCTCGCGGATATGACGTCGCAGCGTTGCGAGCGACACCCCGGTCCAGTTCAGAAGCGTCTCGTTATGCGCGTAAACGAAAGGCGTCTCCATCGCCGTCCAGTCTTCCGCCCTGGTGTGCTCGATCATCACGATCAGCGTATTGGCCGCCGCCGCCGACACAGGCAGGGCGCCACGCAGTGATTTGAGCAGCCCGAGGATTTCGCGACGCGCCGGATAGTCAGCAGGCTCCTGTGTCAGCTCGACTTCGGCTTCCAGCATGGCCGCACTCAGCCGCCGCCGTCCGGGCCGATACGACCCGTCCTGCCCTGCAAAGGGAGGGGTGAACTCCATGGTCCAACATCCATCGAAAAGTGGTTGCGTGAACCGCTTCCCGGCTGGTCGTTCAGACAAATCTCTCCCGTTCGCAAAAAAACCTCTTGCGTTTCGGGAGGGAGCATCGCTAGATGGGGGCCTTAATTAGCAGCGGCCTCCAACCAGATCTCCGATCTGTCATGAACCCTGGCTCTTCCGATCTGGTAAATCGGGGGAGGCGGGGTTTTTGGCGTCTGGGGGTCAGGTCATGGTGGTTCTTTTCCTCGACTCGCCAGACGGCCCAGAATGGTCCGGTGGCAGTAACCGACGAAATTGCGGCAGATCGTTTCGCCGAACAAGTCGGAAACGTGCAGGGAACGAAATTTTCCGTTCAACTCCGGGAACTTGGCAGCGTTCGGCTGAGACCCGATCGGGCAAAGGCCGGGCGATCTCTGCGCTCGCTGGCCGGGTATTATGACGGGACGATCCACGAATCTGCGCCTCACATACCCAGGGCACGTCGGTAGATGTCGAGCAGCGTCTCCTGCTCCTCGATCTCACTCGGCTCCTTTTTGCGGAGCCGTATGATGTTCTTCAGGGTCGGAACGTCGAACCCTGCGGACTTGGCTTCTGCGAAGATGTCCTTGATGTCGCCGGCGAGCGCCTTGCGTTCTTCTTCGAGGCGTTCGACGCGCTCGATCACGCTGCGCAGACGTTCGACAGCGATGCCGCCCACATTGGAATCAGGGTCGGCCGCCTGACGTGCCCGGCTGGCGGCCGCTTCATTCACGTCGAATGGCATATCCATAAGATGATGTCTCCGGGTCCTTCAGGGGCGTATGGTTGCGCCGGCTCTTGTTATGGTCAGGCTGGTTGTGCGTCGTCAGATGGCGAGGTAGGCAGGTTGGTGCCTGCCTCGAACGTGTCGTAGAGAATCCTGAAGGTCGTGGAGGCCAGCGCCTCATGAACTGCGCGGCACGGATCGTCCGACCGCCACCCGCTTACCGGGTCATGGAAGTGACCGAGCGTCCCCTGATCTTCAGGTACGATCCAGCGTGCTTTGCCCTGGATGGTGACCGCGTTGCTGGATGCCGTTTTGGAATTATCTTCACTCACTGGTCGAAGCCTCCTGGCTGGATCTGCACGCAGCGGGGTGAAGGACGCCCGTGAAGCGCGCGGGTATAGGCGCGGGCGTCCGACGACCGGGCGCCCACATGGAAAAAGCCGCAGCGGGTACATTCATAGGCACCAACCGCGCCCTTGCCCCGTTTGCGCATCGAGCGCGCCGCGTCCTCGGCGCGTGTGAGGGACACAAATCTGATCTTGCCCTGGCAACCGCATGAATCGTGAGACATCCAGACCTCCTCCCGGGTAATCGCGTTATGGTTGAGGGTCGCCATTGGCCCGGTACTTTCTGATGCGCCCTCATGCAGAGAGCTTCGTAAATCGTTTCGCCTTATCGTGTTTGGGGGATCAAGGCTGATGGCGGGAAGGCTGACTCCCGCCCAGCGCTTCCTTGTGCTGGACAACTGCGGTTTGCTCGGCGTTCATATTTTCCGCCTGCCTGATTGCGTCCTGCAGGGCGGCTTTTTCCTTCGACGCCTGGGCTGCCTCGCTCCCCTGCTTTTGCAAAAGCGCGAGGATCTGCTGTACGGTGCCAAGGGTCTCTTTCTCGACGACAAGCTGGGCGTTGGCGACAGAGACGAAAGCCGTGGGATCGGACGGGGCAGCGAAAGACGGTGCCGCAAATGCAGTCAGCGTACTGATCCCCGCAATGAGGGAGAGCGCCGTTGCATAGCGAGGGCGTTTGGACTGCTGATGTTGTCTCAGGGCCATTATCTCATTGTCCTTCGTTCCGAGGTCGAACTTCTGTGGCTTGTGGTTACGCGGCTTCGGGGCGCGTTACTGTGTACGCTCGGCGAGAATGGTGACGCCGACCATTGGCAAGGCGGCCGCCTTGTCCGACCTCGTATTTCCTATTTGACTTTGCATGGGTGCGACGCAATGAAGCCCCGCAACCGTCACAGAAGGCTGGAAGCTCACATCCTTGAAGCGCGGTTCCTCGAAAGAAAGGTTGCCAGATTTTGCCTTGGCGATTGCGAGATCGTCGGTGAGACGAACATCGCCGGTGACGACGATATTGCCGTTCTTGTCCGGCAGCGCATGGAATGTTCCGGTGACACCGGCGAGAACCCTTCCCGGCTCTTCCGAGACCGTCTCCGGTTTCCCATTGGCCGTTGTCGAAGAAGCCCGCGCAACGTACTGCATATCGCGACCTGCGTTGATATGGATGTCAGAACCGTCCGCCGGCAAATAACCGTCGAATGCGACAATATCCTCGATTGGCAGCGGGAGTGACGTATTATTCAGGCTGACGGGGCGTAAAGACACCAGACGTTCTTGCTTCATCGTCAGATGAATCCATGCGGGTCCCGTGGTTTTAGATGCCGCTTTCTCGCAGGGTGCGGCAACAGACGGCGTCTGCGCCTGGGCCGAAACGGTGATCGCGCCGCAAAAAGCAGAGGCAGCCAATATGGCGCCAGACGTGCACGCACGGCGAAGAGGGGCTGAAAAACGAACCATGATCGAATTCTCCTTTCTGGAGCGGCGCTTTGATTAGGAGTGACGCGCGAGTGCGGGCTAACGGGCCCGATAAGCCGAGATGTGAAGGAAGATATGCCTCTGGGGTTGTCCCTCCCGCGCCACAGGGTCGGAGAACTCCAGATCGACCTGGGTCGCGCAGCGCAAGCCCGTGATCATCATCGGCCTGTCGTATATGAACATATTGGATTTTCCGAGCCGATCGCCCGCATGGCGCGTGACCATGATTTGCGGCTTCACGACAATACCGTGATCAGGGTCCAGAACGGCGCTGAAACTGCCGTCTATCTGCTGGGCATCCCGAGACACGGTTTCAGGAACGGCCCTGCTGGCATCAGGGGACAAGCTGAAATCCGTCCGGGGATCAAATAGCTCTGCGCGGCCGTTACCGATCCGAAGGGGCGCCCCATCCGTCGCGAGATACCCATCGAACTTCACACTATTACGGACCGGGTTTTGGGAGGCCCCTCTCCCGCGGTCGTCCGGGCGGGATGGTGGGACACTTTCTTCCACGAGACTCATCTCGAGCTGGACCGGTCCCGACGCAGCCGGGGCGCTTTCATTGCAGATCGGCACGACAGGACGCTCCATCGCAGAAGCGGGGGCGCAGAGCCCAAGGCCGGCCGCCGCCAGAAGAACGCAGCGCGTTCTGAACGTGCCGGGGCCGGGCATCCAGCGGCTATAAAGCGTCATCATGGCGTTTTCTTTCCTGCAATGGCCGAAGACTGTGATCGAGACCCATCCGGTCTCCTTGAGAAAGCACATCCGATCCCGATCCAGAGAGCGATGGGTTTTTCTCATCGACCCGCAAAAAAAGATCGGAGAATGCCGCCCCCCGTGCACGCAGGCGTCTCCTGCGCACAAAACCATGGCGCTCCATGACGGAAGCAAAGCCGTCTGAGGTGAACCATTGCAGGTGCTCGGGCGGACACAGGGCTGGCCATTGCGTGAGGTCGGCCGGTGTCTCCCGATGCCCGATATCGGGTGCGTTCACGAGAGCATAGCCTCCGTACTGGACGCAGGCAGCCAGTGCGCGCGGCAGCAGCGTGGCATCGGGTAGATGCTCAAGCACCTCGGAGCAGAAAACGAATCCGTAACGTTCCGGTACCGATAAAAGGCTCTCGACATCGGCGACACGATAAGCGCCGCGCCTCGCCTGCGCCGTAGCATAGGCAATACCCGCGCG
>NZ_AYXS01000006.1:63356-66445 GCF_000505765.1 Asaia sp. SF2.1
CCACCGCAGCCGATATCCAGCACGGTCCTGCCACGAAACCACGGCCAGAGGCGCAGCGCCCGGAGCATGGCGCGCCGTTTGCGAGAGCGGGACTTCGCATAATGGAGATCGTCGGCCTGCCGATAGGCATCATCATTATAATGAGCCTCGATCGCCCCACGCGATGGAAGGGGGGAGACAGCATGATACCCGCATTGCCTGCAGCCGAGGATCGTCCATTCCTTGATGTAATGAGGCATCATTGTTTCATGCGCCAAGGGCGCATGACATGCCGGACATGAGCCGTTCCAGTGATCAGTCATCATGCGCTTTGCCAGGCCCACTGGCTTTCGCCATCCCGTCCGGCCTGCACCGCCTGTTGCGGTCGGTTGAGAACGTAGAACAGGTTGGCCCGGCTCTGATGCTGAAGGCGATACAGACCGGAACGCACAAGACAGGTTTCGAGGGCTTCGCGGCGTGCATAATGTGTCGCGCGCTCTATCATCAGATAGCGCGGGCGAAGGTGCGCCGGGGCGTGCCTGAAGAACGGGATCAGAGCCCGGTCCTCGTACCCCTCGATATCGATCTTGAGACAGTCGATCCGCTCGACTTTTCCTTCGGCAAGCCAGGCCAGGAGCGGCCGCATGACGATCCGCCCCTCCTCGCAGTCTTCGACCGTCCCGCTTCCGAGATCATCGTCTCTTGGTGCCATGCGCACCCGCTGATTCGTGTCTCCCACCGCCCCGCGCAAAAGGGTGAAGGGCAGGTAATTGAACCCGAAACTCGCTTCGAACCGCGCCTGCAGAACGGGATTGGCCTCGATCGCCACGATCTGCGCCCCACGCGTCGCGGCGAACAGGGAAAAGAATCCCATATTCGCACCGATATCGAGAAAGACGTCGCCTGGATGCAGCGCCCTGGCCAGCCAACGCAACTCCGTCGCGTTATAGGCGCTGCCGCAGACAGCCCCTTTTGCATCGGTCTGGTTGTCGTGCGGATAAAACCGGACTTTCAGACCGAATAGGGTGGCATCGACCGGCCCGGTCGCATCGTCGCGGAACCGGGCGACGAAGCGGCGGCGCAGCGAGGTACGACCCAGCAAAGTGTCATGCATCAGCACCCTCGCGAGGCGCTGATGCAGGGTCATGGCGTACGTGCCGTATGGCGCGCTATCCGTTATCGTCAGTGTCATGTTCTGTCTGCTTATTGGCTTTGTCATCTGCCTTCGTGGGACGCAGGCTTGCCCGGTCAGGGGTTGGCTTTACTTCGGCAAGACGCGTCTTGAGATTGGGCGTGGTTCTGAAAATGATTTCGGGCTTGAGAGTCCTGGCGCGGGACTGGATGCCGTAATGGGTCCGCCGGGGCACGCTGAGCATGAACTGACCGAAATGACGGATACGGACCGGCATATCCGTCTCGGCGAGCACCTCGGGCATCAGTTCGAAAAAAGCCTCGATCGTGCGTCGCACCTCCAGGGGAGGCCGTTGCACAGCTTCTTCAACCCTGCGCAGCAGATCCTCGAATGTTGTGCGTGCTGGCATTTTCCTGTCTCCCTTCATGAAGGCACGACCTCAGCATGAGAGATCGCGCCATGCGGCAAAGGCGCCGCATCGGGGTACAGACAGGCCTTACGCTCCAGAGAGCGACCGCAGCCCCCGTCGGTCGGGAACAGAAAAGGGAACGCCGTGCCACGAAAGGTGTGGGTGTTCCTGCGCCCTAAGAGGCACTTACGGCGATTTCGTATCCCATGTTCGGTGACTGCGACAAAGTGTAACATTGGCCTAACCCACTGATCTGGGCCGGAAATGGGAAAGCGACTCGCCATAACATGACGAGGGAGGCGCCCGGTGGAATCGTATCGACGGGGGATCGGAATGGCGGCTCATGAGGTCTCCTGCTTGCGACAGGACGCGCCCCGACATAGTCGAAAGCGCATCGCATGCGTCTAGCAGGACGTGCAAATCCCCAGAGAGCGAGCGCCTAAAATGATCTCAGAGGCATTTTTTTGAAAAAAACCCGGTTGCCTGAAATCAGCGCGGGTTGTGATGGGCAAGGAGGGCTGCGTGAACCGCTTCAGCGTTCGCGCGTGCATCGGGACGAGGGGACATGGCATACCGGTTTTCGACCCAGCTGATGTCGAGCGTCCACTCAAGGGCTGAGCGCTCTACCCATTCCGCCATGCGGGCATCGACAAGGGCCTTGCAGGCCGCGAGAGAAAGACGGTTCACATGAGCCATATGTTCGAGTGCTATGCTTTGCGCTCCGAGCATGGTCGTTCGCCCCCAATGACGCACGGCATGACAGGCCGGGCAGATCGCGCAGACCGTGCTCAAACTCTGGACACGCATCACATCGTCGCAGACCCAGATTTCGTCGGCTTCGACCGGATGACGCTCGCCTACATTGCCGCAGATCCGGCAGCACCTTCCCGAGGACGCATAGGCATCGCGCCGTATACGGTCCCAGTCTTGCTGGCAGAGCAGCGAACGTAAATTCCAGCCCCATAATGGCAAGGGCACAGGGCGTGGCTGAAGATAAGGGCCTGAGCGCTCGGGGTGGAAACGTGCAGGAAGAAACGGCGCGAAGACACGCCACTGATCGGAGCCGAGAAACGTCGTTGGCATACCGAAACGCCCTGTCGTCGGATCCAGGCGCGCACCCAGGGATCCCATCTGTATTCGCCGGTTGGACGGGCAACAGAGTGGAATCAGCACAGGCAAGAAAAATTCAATCGCGGATCAGTTTGTCAAATTTTCTCCGCCAGAAAAGTTTCCTTTGCGAGAGTCACCTCACGTATCAGGACTGAACTATCTGGCAATGACTCAGCCGCGAGCAGATGCGGAAGATTGTGCATCGCGTCTGCAATCATATGGATCAGTGAAACTGTACGCTGCTGTCCATCTGAAAGTGTCTCATTGGCTCGGAGTAATTCGTTCGCTTCCAAACGGATCTGGAGAAAGGCGCGATCGAGAAGTCTGAATGCTTCGGAACGTGCATCGCTATTCGAAGTGGTCATGTTTATTTGCTTTTAAACCTATGAGATTGAGAGGGGGTGCCCCGGAGTGTGTCGGGCGGGATCCGCTCGTCAAAGGTGGGCTGTTTCCACCGAT
>NZ_AYXS01000006.1:66538-69233 GCF_000505765.1 Asaia sp. SF2.1
TGGTCGAGTAATACTGTCCGACAGTCCATCCGGACATGCCATTATTGGAAAGAGCAGTGGCGGAAACATATTTGCTCAGCGGCGCCGAGGAATCCTTTTCAGCGGCGATATTGGCGCCTGTCGTCGGTCCGAACATATAGGCGCCATAAGCCTGTAGCGTCGTTGCGGGCTCGCCGGTACGCGCGGACACGGTCGCGGAATAGCTTGCGATGATGTGGCTTGCCACATCCGCCTGGGCGGCAGGATTGTCGCGGTCCGCATCCGTGTAAGGCAAGCCGTATTCACTGACGGTGTCATCCCAGGTGCCCTGGGTAATCTGCCAGACACCTTGCGCGGAAGAGGTCGCGTTCCCGACATTCTGGTAGTGACTTTCCACCTCCCCGAAAGCCGCGAGGGTGGCAGGATTGACGCCCGCATTCTCGGCAGCGGCGATTGCGGAACTGCCATAGCTCTGCGCCTGCAGGGCCGACATGGCATCGCTATTCGCAATGCTCCCTGTCCAGGGCGATGATGTGCTTGCCGTCCCCGCACTGCCCTGTGTATCGCTCCCCTCCCCCGCATCGCCGGTCGTGCCGCCGGTTGCCGTGATATGCGGCCCACCGAGTTCGGGGATGGTCGGGATCACCTCGGGCGCAGCCTGCGCCGGGGCACAACAGATTATCGCCAGGACAAGGCAGGTTCTGCCGCTAGTCGACATGATAGGCGATCATGCCATCAGGTGCGACGCCTGATACAGCGCATAATGTGGCACTGCCGCCGCCCGTCGCACGGAACGGCACGAGATGTGAAGTAGGAATCCAGCCGCGCCGTGTTCCGGTATAAAGTACCTTGGTGAAGGCCCCCCGATGCACCCCCGTTGCGGCGATCCGTCCCGGTGCGATCCCGATCCGTTTCGCGTCGAAATTGGGAGAGGCGAGGATTGGCTCGTCTTCTGATGTCGTGCTCAGGCAGGTCGCGGGTTCGGGCAAGGGCGATAGTTTCGGGCCATGCGGCACGGCGCTCTGCGGCACCGGCGGCCCCCAGTCGCGTTTGGGCATATCACGCAGGCGTTCCTGTGACATGCGCTCCAGCTCCTGATCGGTGAAGCCCTTTTGCGCTCCCGCCGGATTTGTCTGAGCCATGGTCTCATGAGGCAGCACCGCCGTCCCGGTGATGCCGATCAGCGTGAGGGCCGCGAGGGCTGATCTTGGAACCATCTTCTGTTCTCCTCAGAGTGAAACAAGCCAACACTGGGCATGAAGCCGCACAGATCTCAAGGCGTCCTGACCTGCTCCGGGGTGCTGGCTTTTGCTGCTAACAATAAAGCCATGCCCCTTTTATCCTCTGCAACCGCCTCCTTATTGACCCGCAGGAACTGGTCAACGAGAAAAGGCAAATCTTTGGGAAGGGCCTCGTTATACGGAGCGATCGAGAGGAAATTGAACGGTCTCGCGGATGAAGAGATGGTCAGGAGATGCTTCTTTTCATCAGCTGACAGGGCTGACGACAGGATCGCCTGACGGAGGTCGTTGAGCTGACGCTCTGTATTAAGGTGGTCGCCCCGGTTACGCGTCTCCCCGACGATACGAGCAGTCAGGAATTCGTTACTTCGCACCTTGTTCGCATGCCACCCGTAAAGTCCGAGACCCACCACTCCAGCGACAAGTGCGCAGAAGGCGCCATAAAAAATGATGCGCCGGATGAGGGGCTGGTTGAAACCCGGTAGTCGAGGGAGTGGATTCATCGTTGGCCCAATCGTTTGCAAACGCGGCCGGAGATTGGCGGCGCTCCTGAAGCGTCAGCCGCAATGATCCAGAGAGCGAGCGATTATTTTCACCTGCCCTCTTTTTTTTGAAATTTGCCTGTCGCTCTCTGGATAGAGGCATCGGAGGCTTGGCATATCATCTCTGCCAAGGACTCAACCGATGCGTGCGCTGATCCCCGGGATTACCTTGATCCCATGCCTGCTTTCCCTGCCCTCCCCGGCATTCGCCCAGCAATGCCCAGCGATCCAGCCAGTGGACGTTGCCCCCGCTCCACCCCCTCCGGCTCGCAGCATCCCAGCTGTGCAAATGCGAGCGATCGCCGACCCGGCCTGCCAGCCGGATCTGCCGCTTCACCCGTTTGCGCCCGATGCGATCGCCGCCATACCGGCACTCAAGGCCCTGTCACAGGATGGCCGAACCCTCCTCGATCTGGGGATGTGTCACGGCATGAGAGGGGTATTTGCGCGCAAGGGTACCCATTTTCAGACCTATTACATCACACCGGATGGCGAGCGGCCTATCGGCGGCGTGATGTGGACGCTGGATGGTGAGAACATCACACGCTCGCAGATCCATTCGATCGCAGGCACAATCCCGGCCATACGCGTTGGCGCTCCTGCCCCCGTTGCGTCCGATACAAATGCCGGTCCGGCGACCCGACTTTCCCATGCCTGGGGAGGCTCGATCGGCAGAGTTGGTGCGCCGCATCTATGGATGGTGATCGATCCCCTGTGCGGATACTCCCAGCGCGCCTGGCTGACGCTCAAGCCTCTGGTCGATGCCGGCCGCCTGCGGCTGACGCTGATCCCCATTGCAGTCAACGACCGTGAAAACAACGGGCAGAGCACGCCTGCCGCCGAGGCGCTCCTGACAGCCGGAACGGATGCACTACCGCCTCTTTGGCTCAGGATACTCGACACGGCCGCCAGTTCGGGCGGCGCGGGCGCAAG
>NZ_AYXS01000006.1:69339-74022 GCF_000505765.1 Asaia sp. SF2.1
AACAGGAACACCGTTCACCAGATCAACCTGCAGGGAACGCCAACCTTTGCATGGCGCGACGCGGGAGATGTCGAACACAAGGTGGATGGCATTCCGGGCGATCTGCTCGATGTCGCGGCGCGTGCGGCACCATGAGCCGGCTGCGCACGATCCTGAAGCTGATTGCCCTGCCCAGCCCGATGCGCAATCTCAGGCGCAGCGCCAATGTCGAGGGGATCGCGTCGGGCTGGGCCCTGCTTCAGGATGTCTGGAGTGCTGCCAAAAGAGGCGCGCAGGAAAACGGTGATCAGCAGGCCGACGCAACGGGCTTCAACGTCGTGCGCCTCAGGACACGGACACTCGATCCCGCGCAGCGAAGAGCGATCGCAAGTTCATGGCGCAATTGCTGGCTCTTTCTCGGGCTCGGCATTGTTTACATCACGGCCCTGCTCGCCCCGGCCCTGGTTCAGGGGCATCTGCCTTCCGCCGCACTTGTGATGGATAGTCTGCTGGTCGGCCTGCTTTTCGCGACAGGCTATCTACGTCAGGCATTGGGTAACTGGCGTCTCAGATGCGGCGCGCCCGGCTCGTTCTGGCAGTTTCTGAAAGCCGGTCGAGCGGCATGGCCAAAACGGCATCGGTGATAGCCGAACAGGCACCGTAACGGTTACTGCTCTGATGCTTTAATTTGACCATCGCGGGAGAAAATACATAAATTACGCATATTGGAGGAGAGAGCCATGCAGCGCTTCAGTTCATTTGATCTTCAGCGCAATGTAGCCCGTGTGCAGGAGGCTGCTTTACGCGAGCCAGTAACGGTGAGCTATCATGGTCGCGACAGGCTGGTCATCATGCCTGTCGATGAGTTCGAACGCCTCAGGCGGCGTGACAGACTTGTCGTGGCCATTGAGGATATTCCGTGCGAATTTGCTGACGCACTTGGCGAGCCCTATGCCAACCCGGCGCAGGCAGCGCTCGACCATTTGCTGGACGATTAGTGCGTGGTGCTTCCCGCAGCGCGTCCCGGATTGGTCTTTCGATACGAATATGTATGGAAACGGCAGCATAGTGCAGGGCAGCGGATCGGCGAAAAGGAGCGACCGGCCAGTATCGTCGCCGCAATCATCGGCGCCTCCGGGGAGCAGAGAGCGATGATCCTGCCGATCACGACCCACCGGCCGGGTGATGAGACCGCCGCCATTGAAATCCCGCCAAAAGTAAAGCAACATCTGGGTCTCGATCCCGCGAGGGCATCGTGGATCATTCTCGATGAAGCCAATCTGGATGTCTGGCCTTCGCCGGATATGAGGCCGATCCCCGGTCGCCCAGGGCTCTATGAGTACGGTTTGCTGCCACAGCGCCTGACGAACACGATCCGACAGGCAATCTCATCCGCAATCAACGAGAGACGGTTGGCTATGATCGATCGCGCTGGTATCGAAAACAAGTAACCAATAAGGCGTCCCACCCTCAGAAAGTCCCTGCCTTCTTCCCTTGTTGATTGATCGACCACGGCGCGTTTTCGTAGTCCGGCCGCCCGGCCTCGATCACGGGATCGCGCGGTCGTCCGAGCTGCATGCGGGGAGCGACAGTCGGTTTCCAGATAACAGGCGCGCTTGCATAGGGGGCGTAAGGATCGAAGAACGCATGAACGACGGGAGGCGGCGCTGGTCCCCGTCGGGGCGCCGCTCGGATGTTGCCGGAAGCGCACCCCGCGAGAAGGGACGCCGCCATGACAAGACCCGAGAGCCGAAAGACCTGACTCAGGCTTTGCCGGTGAGCTGCTGCTTGAGGGCTGCGTTCTCTTCCTCGAGACGTGCTACCTTCGGGCGAAAGTAGGCCCGCAGCTCTTCCACGAGCTCCTTGCTGTTGGCAAGGTTCTCGGTTTGCACGTCCTCGCGCATCTTGTGGAGCCTTGCGCGATCCTCGGCTGTCTTCAGTTGCGCCTTGGTTGCCGCGAGCTGGCCCTGCAGGGCGGCGATATAGGCCTGTGCCCCGGCAAGCTCTTTCTGCTGCTCGCGGTAGAGCTCCACTGGAACCGTGTTCTGGCCGGTTTTGGCAAACTGGCGCGTCGCATTCCGGATGTCCAGGAGCGCCTGATATTCGAATGTATCCATATGCTCCTCCTGATGCCGTCCGTGGGTTCTGGTAACAACGATACGTTATAGCCGGTTGCCGATCCATCATTATTTTTTCTCACTCATGGCGGTCTGGGCCAGCTTGCGCGTTTCCTCCAGCGCCTTGCCCTGGCTGTGCTTGCCAGCCGTGTCACTCACCCAGCTATCGCTGTCCACGCGACCGATCGAGGCGAACCCGGCCATGGCGGTTGCATGATGGGGAATGGTCGAGATGAGGCGAAAGCAGAGATTGGCGAGCGCCATTTCGCCCGAGACGAAAACCGCAATGATGACGATATCACCCAGGAGATTATCGAGCAGATAGCCGTCGGCGAGGACAAAGCCCGCACAGATCGCCATGCCCTTCATCAGGAACCAGCTGCCAAGGGAAAACAGGGTGTAGCTCATCATTAGTCCTGCCAGCATCAGGATAGGCCGCAGCAGGATATGAAAGGCCATCTCATAGACCCGTATCCCCTTGCCGTGCAGTCCCTCGCCGCCAAGAACAAGATGCGCGATCGCCCCGATCGGCAGGGCAATGACGGCTTCGATCAGGATGATGAACCACCCCATGACACCGGCAAAGAAATACATGAAGGGCATCATCGGCAGAAGATAGGCGAGGATCAGCCCCGGGATCAGGAGCGCCAGCAGCGCGCTCATGATAGCGGGCGCCAGATGGGACAAAAGGCTACCGCCTAAAAAACGGAGGCCAGACAGGACAGCACCAACTTCATTTCCGGTCACAGCGTCTTTGCCGGCGTTGAGAAGGCTTGCGCCGGGGTCGCTCTCAGCAAGCGCGAGAACGCCCATAGTAGCGAACGAAGAATGGATCAAGAAATGTCCCAGGTGAATAATAGAGGCAAAAGGATCGACCCATCCAGAGCCTGCGGCCGGAGCCACGACCAGCGACATCATGGTTGTCGTGAGGCTCTCATTGAGATGCAGACGGCGTAATGCCCAATCAAACGGCGACGACAATGACGGCGGATCCTCGGTTCCGAACCCGGCTTCGAGTTCGGGCGCCTGTCCAGGTATCGCGGACGTATCGAGCAACGTTAGTGAAGCATTCTGGTCGGCCTGATAGGTATCGAGCGCCTGGATGTAAGGCTTGAGATCCTGAGCCAGATATCCGCCCAACATATAATAGTTGGGCGCCGTCACGGTGGGGGTAATCGAGGACGCAGCGAGGACCTGACCGTTCAGGCGTGCGATTTCGAGATAATAGGCCGCAGCCCCTGTCCAACCGAGACGATGCATTTCGGCAATCCCGGGATCTTCTCTGCCGCCATTAGTCGCGTTGCGCATCGTTGCGATCGCACTCACAGCGGCACCGACAAGAGCATTGTTGTATTTATTTGCCTCCTCGAGCAAGACCGGATTCAGCTGGGTCAAAGGGGTGGCGCTATGGTTCGTGTACATGGCTCTTGCGATCGGCGCGACCTTCTCGCGGATATCAGCAACAAGGGTTTTGAATGCCGCAAACTGGGCATCGGAAATATCCGGGAAGTTCAGGCCAACACGCTGGTCGTGCGAAGGAGGATGGTAGACTTCCACTGATCCACACACATCGGGAAGGCCATAATCGAGTTTGATGCTGTAGGTGCCGGTGCTGTAAACCGGCTCCGGAATGGACTGACTGTTATTGGTAAAGGCGTTGATCAGCCCTCGGCACATCTCATTGGCAATAACACCTTGAACCACCGTGCGCGTGTTGGGAACCATCGGGTCGGCGATCGGGAGGGCGCGCGGGCCGATCGCATCGATAATGGCGTTGTTGAGCATCCGGGCCGCGTTTATCGAACCAATCCCGATACCATCGACGAATACGGCCTGACCGGGGCTTAGGCCGTTCAGGCCGGGCGCCGGTATCAGCATGGCGCTGGCCAGCACATAGCGCGGCACGACCAGGCCATTGAACTTATTCGCCAGTATCTCGCCCGTCTCGCTGACTTCATGACCCTTGAGCATCAGGGCATAGAGCGCATAGATGCTGCCCAGGCCGGCCACGAGGACATTGATGATCTGATACATCGTGCCCGTGACCGTGCTGGCGCCTGCCCCGATCGGGAAAAGGGTATGAAGGGCCCAGATCGTCCAGTCGTCACTGGTGTCGTAGCTCCAGCTGGGTGTTGCCGTCGTGGCGGTGGTGCTGTCCTGCGCCAGGGCAGGAGCAACGCCCAGAACGAGCAGCATCAGGACAATGATTGGGCCGATCATGGCGCTTTTCCCCTTTCGCATCAGACGTCGCGCGACATGCCGCTCTCCTGGCTTTGCGCCTGCTGCCGGTTGAAGACGCGCTGGATGGCCTCCTTGACCTTTTCGAACAGCTTGCGGATCTGCTCGGGGATTTCCTCGAACAGGCTCTTGCCTTCCTGCTGGCCGGGCTGGGACTGCATGCGGCCTGCGAGCTTCTTGTCCTTTTCGTTGATATGCATGAGCGCATCGTCATCGAGCGTCTTGCCCTGGGAGATCGCGACCTGCTGGACAGCCTTGCGCTGGACCTCCCAGTTCTTCACGGCTGCCTGGACCTTGCCGTACTGAGCGGCCAGTTCCGGATCGGCGGCGATCGCCTCATCGAGCTTGG
>NZ_AYXS01000006.1:74128-77011 GCF_000505765.1 Asaia sp. SF2.1
ATTCTCTGATCCGAAGGCGTTAATCTCGTCATTGATGGGACGCAACCGGTTGCTCAGCGCACTGACGCTCTCCGACAGCCCGTCACTCGCCACATGGCACTGACGCAGGGCAAGGTTGAGCGCCTTTTCGGCTGCCTTGACCTTACCCGCCTCCTTCACCCGCTCCGTAAGGGGCTTGCCAAGCTTGAAGCCTAAATTGGGAAATGGCAGTCCGATGCGCGGGCGCTCGGCTTCTGCCGCTGTTGCTTCCGGTTGAGATGCCGGGGCAGCCCCCGCATCCGGCGTGCTTTGAGGATTCAGCTGCGTCGATTTTTGGGAAGAGTTCTCGAGTTCCGGAGTGGGGGGAACGTCGGAAGGCAGCTCCTTCTCTGCCTTACCGCCGGGCTCACCTGTCCTACTCTCAGGTGCGCGATCCTCCGCCTCCTTCGCATGCTCGACATCGTCGCGACGACGCTGCTCGTCCTCCTGGGGGGTCGATGCAGGCTCGCGGGCCGATTGCGCGCGGTCCGCTTCCCGGTTCGCCCTGGTTTCGGCCTCCATACTGGCCCTGTACTCCTCATCGAGGCCGGGCGGGATCTCGTCCTGAGCGGGGGCTCTGTTTCCGGGAGTAGGAGCGGCTGGCTCGGGCTGGGATGCCGGCTCAACGCTGGGCCCGTCGACATCCTGGGCCGGGGTGCCCGCACTCTGTTCCGCTTTGGGCTCTGGCGCGGCCTCAGGCGCGCTGGCCGCTTCGTCGTGGACCACGCGCTCTTGTGCGACCGAAGGACCTGACGGTTCCTGGGGTGCAACAGGCGCTGTCGTCACCTCTGGCCCGGAAGCGGGCTCCTGCACGGCGGGTGGGGCGGGACGCGGCTCTTCCTGTCGCGTCTGCGCGGCCACCCCACGCCCCTGGAGGAAGTCCTCAAGGCGCGCCTCAAGGGCGCCGATCGCCTTGTAGGCGCGTGCCGCGTTCTGTTCGTCCGGGGTGAGGCCTGCCATTGTCACGGCCTGGCTGCGCACACGGCTTGCAAGGCTCCGATCGTCCAGAAGATCGGCCTGGCGCAGCAACGCCTTCATGTCCTCATTGGCCAGCCCGGGGTAAGTCCCACGCCGACGTTCGGATTCCATGCGCAAATCGAGAGGCACGTAAGCGAGAGGCGCTGAGGGATGATTGCGGTTCCAGTCGCCGATCAGCCATAGCGCCTGGGTACGAAAGGCCTCGTCCTTGGCCGCATCAGGCGCACGGCTGACTTCGATCAGACGGTTGAGATCGTCGGACAAGGCGCGCTGTCCCGGCGGCAGCGCGTCATTGACGGTCTTCAGATGCTGCAGGAAATCGATCAGGCTGTCGGGCTGCGCGCCGGAATTGGAATTGGAATTGGTCTCGGACACAGGACTGTCTCCTATTGTGCCGGCGGTGCCGGCAGGGTGCTGGGGGATTTCAGACGGTCCTCGGCGGAATGCGCGAGAAGCGTGGCGACCGCGAGCGCCTGCTGCTGCTGCAGCTTGTATTGCTGCCACAGGATCCAGTTCTGCTGGGCGAGCATCATGGCGATCTGGATCTCGACCGGTTTGCCGGGCGGCATCGCCTGCAGATCCTTCTGGTATTGCAGACCGGAATAACGGCGATTGACCTCGAGCTCGGCCGCCTCGTTGACCGATACCTTGTCCGAAGAGGGTAGACCTTCATGGGTCTGTTCTTCTTTCTGGGCGGTGGTCAGCGTCACGGTCTGCGCATGGGTACCGATGACGCCATTGGCGATTTCATGGCTCAACGACATCGCAGCGTTATAGGACCGGCGAAGAGGCGCCATATTGCGTCCGGCAGCAGAGCTGCGTGCGCTGCCGCGCAGATCCGGCGGCGCCACAGGCTGGATCAGATTGCTCTCATAGGCGGCTGCCGCGTCGATACTGTCCTGGTCGGGATAGGTCAGAACGCCGATCGCGTGACCGGCATCCTGATCCGCATCCTGCAAGGCGCTGCTTTTGGGCAGCGAACACAGTCCCGCCTCGGCGTCGTTCGCGTCACAGAACTGTTTGGTATGGAGCTGGTTCGACGCCTCGACACCCTGCGCGCCGCCATTATAGGATGGGGTGCCGGGACCGGCCGCGCCACGTTGCGTCTTCGCGGTTGCAAGGGCCTGTGCCACGTCATTGGCGTTACTCGCTGCCACGACCACGGATTGTCCGCCATTCAGGTTGAGGCAGTCCTGACGGTTGGTGGTGTAGTTGTCACGCAGACCCGCATTGCGGATATCGCGCATGCTGCGCAGCTGAACCAGGTTGTCGGCATTGGCGATCTGCTGCTGGGCACCGACCTGTGCCTTCATGTAGTTCGAGAGCTGCGTAAAGCCGTTACCCGTCACCTTGTTCAGCAGGCTCATACCGGTGCTGACGGCTTTTTCGACCGCGCCCATTGCGCCGTTGAGGACACCCTGCATCGTGGTAATAGCGGTGACGATCGGCGCGACATCGATCCCGAACATGGCCTGGGCCGGACGCGGCGCCATAACCATACCCGCGATAAAGACGCAGGCGAGAAGCGCCCCACGACGCAGGGAGGAAGGCCCGCTCATTGGCGCTGTTCCGAGAGGCCGGTTGAGGTGCCAAGCGAGGCGATCGCATAGCCGTCAGGCATCTGCGTGCTGCCCTCGACGCCCCAGCTCTGCTGACCGCTGGTATTGGTCGAGGCGGAAACGATCGTATCGCCGCCGCCGCCGACATTAATGGCCGGACAGAACGTTCCGGACCCGGTACCGAGCCCCGCGCCGAAATTCGTATTGATGCCCGTCACGGTGAGGCCGCATTGCGCAGCCCCCTGCAGAGAATTCCATTTATCGGTCAGGGCCGAGCAGAATTGTCCGGCGACCTTCTGGGCGATGGAGGCGGGATTGAGCCCCGAGG
>NZ_AYXS01000006.1:77165-79277 GCF_000505765.1 Asaia sp. SF2.1
AGGCTGCTTGATGGTCGTGTCGTCGGCCTTGATCACACCGGCCATGCCGTCCGCCGCAGCCTGCACGAGCTGATTGCACTGATCGTCGGCAGCGCGTGCCATAGACGGTGCGCCCGAGAATATTCCTGTCAGGACGAGCAGGGCCCCGAACTTTCGGCAGGACTGTCTTACGACGGCAACGGGCATGAAAAAGGCTCTCCGGCAGCACGGCATGAGCACCGCAAGGATAGAATTGCCGGGCGCGATCCAGAGAGCGAGCGAGAAAAAGACCCGGCCTACGTCAATTTTTGCTGCTCGATCTCTGGAGAAAAAATGCGGAGTTCTGGTTCTCCCCCTCCAGGAGTTCTCCGATGTCCCTTCCCCAGCTCTTATGCAACCGCTCGCTGCGCGGTGTCGCAGCCGTCTTTGGCGTGGCGATGCTCTCTGCCTGCACCGCGCCGCATGTTCCCTCCTTCGTATCGCCCGACGATACCCGCCTTTCGGAGTTGCGGGTTCACTATCGCTGCGATCCCTCTGCCACGCCCAACGGGATCTGCACCGACATCGACAGCTCGGTAATGATCGGCCCCGTATCCAGCACACACATCGTGATCCGGCCTGGCACTTTGCAACGCGCAGTTGCGGTCATGGGCACGCATAATCCTCAGGAGTTGAACCAGACGGATGCGGAACTCGATCTTGATGTTCAGCCTCTATCCGGTACGGCGCATGCGGGGACGGTTCTGGTGAGTACGGTGCTGACAGCGCCGTCTTACCGCACGATCGAGCCCGGACGGGGCCACGTGGAGCGTTATCTTTTCAGCGGCATAGTCAGAGCAGGCGACACCACCATTCCTCTTGAGGGGCATGGAGGCCACCTCGTGTTCCATTACACGCCAGGAGTTGAGCAAACCGCGGTGCAGTCTTGCGGCCCAGTTCCGGCGGGGAAGCGCCAGACACTGGCGTGCATTCGGGTGCCCTGAAAAATCAGGGCTTCGGCAATGTCCGCGGAGGGAGCTGGAGGGGATGACAGCGATCGTCCCCTCCCGCACGCGCATAAGCCAGCAGGACCGATTGTGCCTGAGCGTCAGGATCGCTGTAAGTCTCGCGTATCATTGCGCCAATCGCGCCACGAGCCAGGACAAGTGTCTGACCCGTTTCGACTGGCACGAAATGGTAGCTTCCGCCCGGAGAGATCTGGGTCTTGATTTCCAGATCGACCGTCCCGTCGGGATTTAAATAATCACTAGTTTCGACAGGTGGCGCCAGACTTGCATTGGGCACACAATAATGCGCGAAAAATACCAGCCCATTGATCATCTCCCCCACTGAAGCAGGAATAAGCGTTCTTACCGGCGCAGAGGTCATTGCAACATATCGGCGCATAGCCTGCTGCGACAGGTATGGGCTGCAACAGGTCAAGAGCAGGCACGAGATAAGGAGCGTGCCGTATTTTACGCGGGGCATGAGCCGAAAAACCTTTCTGATCTGTACACTGCTGTCACGGTGCGGGCGCCGTTTTTTTCTCGAAAATATCGTCATTTTCTCCATGCAAGCACTGGCCTGCGTGACTCACCTGTACTAGAATCATTGAGAGTTCCAGATCAGGACGGAAAAGGCCACGCTCTCGGTCGCCCTGCACCCGCGCAATATATTCTTAACAGTTTGCGGACTATTGTTCTGTTTCAGTAACTTGACTACCCACCGACATAAAATGACGGCTTCCGCCCGGAAAAATTCATAATCCTCCGATCTTTTTTCTTGTGACAAAGTGCAAAAGCCCGTAACGTCAATTCATCATTAATGCCACTGCTGCGTAGCGTGAAAGGGCCATGTCTTGACATTTGCGATGTTCGCCATTGATGACACCCCTGTCCGTGCGCCGAAAAAGTCCGACCCGAATTTGTTCGGGACGCTGGCGGAATGGAAGGCATCGCCATTTTACCGCCCCGCCCCAAAGCTCCGCGCGCGCCGCCTGTGGTCCCGCGAGGAAGAGCTTCTGGTGGCGGATCGTTACCCTTCCGAAACGCCGGTGCGCGACATTGCGCCGGTAGTCGGGCGCACAATCGGGGCCATACGCGCGAAAGCGCGTAAATTAGGTTTTTTCAGGCCAAAAAAAGGTCTTGACAAAAA
>NZ_AYXS01000007.1:0-2205 GCF_000505765.1 Asaia sp. SF2.1
GTCTTCTTCTCGGCCATCTGTCTCGCCGCAACCGTCATATTCTGGCTATGAGTCCTGAGCCTAGAGCAGTACCAATCTCATTGTCGTCGGTGAGAAAAATTAATCGTCAGGACTGATCAAATCTCCACTTGGAAAGCATAATTCCAAATTCTCGTCGAAAAGCGGCTGAAAATTTACTGGGATTGCAATAGCCCAAGGAGCATGCTGCTTCTGTTATGTTATACCCCTGTGAACTCAATGTGCGAGCACGTTCCGTCCTGCGGCGGGTAATATAAGAGAATGGGTTCCGACCGAAGCTCTGGCGGAACGCCCTTGTGAAGCTTTTGACGTTACGATCAAATTGTAGCGCCAATTCACGGACACTTAGGTCGTCCGCGAGGCGCCTGTGATGAGAATGGACTTATCCAATGGAAGCTTCCCTGATCAACAAATTTGAGGTTCAGCCAATGAGCCCGGGGGCGTATCGAGACACCTCCACGACACCTCGGCCGAAGGACTTGCTTCGGCCATTTGCCAAAATGTGCCGCGTTCAGCCTGCTACACCCAGTTTACCCGGGGCGGTCCATTCGGCACCCGCCATGAAGCTGTCCAAAGGTGTATGGGCGAGATGGTTGGTATAATTCGAGATCAGCTTGGTGGCTTCAAGCACCAGCACGTCAAGTACGGACTGATTGGCGTAGCCGGCAGCCTTGAATGCATCGACATCGGCTTCGCTCAGGACGCCACGGCTGCGTGTTACTAGCGCCGCGAATTTGCGCAGGGCCTGAAGCTTAGGGTCAGCAAGGGGCTTCCCTTCGCGGATCGCCTCGATTGACGCATCGTCGACTTTTGCCATGCGCGAAAGGTTGGTGTGACCTGCCATGCAGTAGGTGCATTCGTTCTCAGAGATGATCGACAGATAGGCAATATTCCGCTCGACGGGAGAGAAGCTCGTTTTTTCAGCAATCCCCCACAAGGTAGCGTATGCCTCAAGTGCCGCAGGGCTGTCGGCTAGAACGCGATGCAAGTTGGGGATAAAGCCCCGGGCCTGCTGTGCCCCGTTGAGAATGTCTGCTGATGCCTTCGGTGCATTTTCGATATCATGCAGCATGGACGCATTGGTCGTCATTATGAAAACTCCTGTATACTTGCTTGCCAATATGACAATCAGGAAACGGAGATTTCGTATTTTTTCTCGCTTGGGGAGCAGGGTAATGGCAATAACGCTTATTCCCGAATGGAATGGCCAAGGCCGACTGTAGCGGATTGAAGAGAGCAACATATCGGGTCAGGCACCACCCATCGTTGACCTATCGATGTCGATGTCGAACTCCGCCTCGACGTCCCAGCATAGCTGGTACCCTTTCAGGGCTGCGTGCTCATC
This sequence comes from Asaia sp. SF2.1, assembly GCF_000505765.1. NCBI lineage: Bacteria > Pseudomonadati > Pseudomonadota > Alphaproteobacteria > Acetobacterales > Acetobacteraceae > Asaia > Asaia sp. SF2.1. The sequence continues at coordinate 1,364 of NZ_AYXS01000007.1, forward strand.
TCCACACTGATCCGTCCAATCATTGCAGTATAGTTATGGGTCTCACGAGAGTGATTTTGCTTTGCAAATCGTAGGAGTATGGTCCGTAACAACGTAAGCTGCGCGGCCGCCAAAACCAGAGACTTCGACTGGAGGCAAACATCGGTGGGGAATGGTTGGGTGAGATTTCAAGGCCGCTTCGAAAAAAGGGGAATGTCGGGACAGCGGTATTCTTCGCGTATGGACGATTGCAATAAGTGCATAAGATACCGTATCTTTTGTAGTCTCCTCGCTTATCGAAAGGCTGCTTTGCCGTGTGAGTTGCATGTCGCAGACGGCAAACCAAATCGATCAGAAGGAGAGCCGCCCCCGGAGATTCATCAGAAACCTGCTCCGTTATCATAGCTGATCCAAGGCGATCGCAACGCCAGCCCGCGTCTTTCTCAATATCGCAACAGACAGTAGGCGCACCAAGCGGCGGCACCCTGCCTTCATTCCATCAAGCCCTGAACAAAATCTGCAAATTGCCTTGCCTTTGCGGTCATCATTCTCCCCGTTGGGAAGACAGCCCAAAGGTCGATATCAGGCAAAGACCACGCCGGAAGCAGGCGCGTTACGGCGCCGCTCTCCAGTTCAGGGGCAAACATCCAGTCCGAGGTGATGGTCAGGCCCATATCAGCGAGTATGGCTGCCCGCAGGCCTTCGGCAGCGCTGACCCTAAGATGCCCCGTAACGGACACCGAGACGGCCGAGCCATCCCTGTGAAATGACCAGACATTGGGGAGCTGACTATAAACGATCGCGCTGTGGTCAACCAGATCGGCAGGGACCAACGGCATGCCCGCACGCGCCAGATAGGCTGG
>NZ_AYXS01000007.1:2317-7790 GCF_000505765.1 Asaia sp. SF2.1
GCCCCCATACGCAACGAGATATCGACCCCCTCGGCCACGAGATCGATCATCCGGTCATCAAGCAGAATATCCACATCGAGCAGCGGATGAGCATCGAGAAACGCTGGTAGCCGCGGTATGATGTGCAATCGTGCAAATGTTGTCGCCGCCGATACACGCAAACGCCCGGACAGACCGCTCCCCGCACCACGCGCGGCCAGCTCCGCTTCGTCGGCTTCCTGAAGCGCATTGCGTGCGCGTTCATAATATGCCTGCCCCGCTTCGGTGGGTGTAAGGCCATGAGTGGAGCGTATGAGCAGGCTGACCTGTAGCCTCGCTTCCAGCTGTGCCACGATTTTCGACACAGCAGGCTGACCAACATGAAGCTGCCGTGCCGCTGCTGAGAATGAACCCGTTTCGACCACACGCACGAACGTGGTCATCGCCTGATATCGGTCCATTCTATTCCTCCCGGGAATGACGCTTATCGCATCGAGCCATCTGCCATGCCCAGTGAAACAGAGGCAAATCAGGCCTGCAACCCGGTCAGCACCGGGGAAGGATAAAGCAGGCTGCAAGATGATCGTTCATTTCACCAACGCCGTATCAACACGACCGGTGTCGCATTTCATCTCGGTCTATCAGCTCACGGGTGACCTGCCACAAGCCATGGTCGCTGCCCTTCTCCCAGCGCTCTCCGCTCTCCTTGCAAAACCTGATGGAGGAACCGCTCATGATTGAGGTCTACGCTTTCGCGACGCCCAACAGCGTCAAGGTCACCATCGCGCTGGAAGAGCTCGATCTCGCCTATGCGCTACGCGGCATCAATATCCGGCAAGGCGAACAGGGTACCACGACCTTTACGACGCTTAATCCCAACCAGAAGGTTCCCGTACTGGTTGATCACGACGCGAGGGATGAGAACCTCGTCCTCACAGAGTCTGCAGCCATACTCGTGTACCTGGCTGAAAAAACCGGCTGCCTCCTCCCTGCAACCGGGGCCGAACGGGCGCGCGTTTTCGAGCAGCTTTTCTTTCACGCCTCTGCCCTGAGCCCCGCCTTCGGCCAATCGGGTTTCTTTCAGCGTTTCGCCAACGAGAAACTGCCCCTCGCGATCGAGCGCTTCGACAAAGAGGCAAAACGCGTCCTGCATGTGCTCGACACCCTGCTGGCGCACCGGGATTTCGTGGCAGGCGATCATTTTACTATCGCCGATATTGCCCATTTCGGTTGGCTCTGGCGGCGCAGTTTTCCCGGCCTCACCCTCGATGACACCCCTCATATCGCCCGCTGGTACGAGCGGATTGCGGCCAGACCTGGCGTTCAGCGCGGTATCGCCCGGGTTGAGACGCTCGCCGCCCAAAACTGATCCTTTTCTGATCGCTCCGAGGTTATTCCCATGAACAAACTTTTTACGCCCTTCGATGCCGGGGCGCTGTCGCTCGGCCACAGAATCGTCATGGCACCCCTTACGCGCATGCGGTCGGACCATACTGGCAAGGCCAATGCCCTCATGGCGCTGTATTACAGCCAGCGCAGCTCACCCGGCGGTCTTATCATCTCAGAGGCAACACCCGTTGCGCTCGAAGGATACGGCTATGCCGGCGCGCCGGGCATCTATGACGACTCCCAGATAGACGGGTGGCGCAAGGTGACCGAAGCCGTTCATGCACGCGGTGGCAAGATTGTCATGCAGTTGTGGCACGTAGGGCGACAGTCGCATCCTGATCTGCAGCCAGGTGGTGCAGCCCCGGTCGCGCCCTCTGCAATCAGGGCAGAAGGTGACGCCTATACGCCCAGTGGCCCTGTCCCGTTTTCCATGCCGCGTGCCCTTTCGCTGGAGGAAATTCCCGCGGTGATCGAGCAGTTCAGGGAAGGTACCGCAAGGGCAAAGCAGGCAGGTTTTGATGGCGTGGAAATTCATGGCGCCAATGGCTATCTGCCAGACCAGTTCCTGCAGGACGGTACCAACCACCGCACCGATGAGTATGGTGGCCCGATCGAGAACCGCGCCCGCTTTCTGTTGGAAGTGACCTAGGCAGTCATATCCGTCTGGGGGGGCAGACCGCGTGGGTGTTCGCCTGAGCCCAAGTGGCACCTACGGCTCGATGTCAGACAGCAACCCCAAAGAAACCTTCGGTTATGTGGCGGAGCAGCTGGACAGGCTCGGCATCGCCTATCTGCATGTGGTTGAACCCCGCATCAAGGGCACGGAACTCATCGCCGAGAGCGAGCCCGTGGCCGCGCGTGATCTGCGCGAGAGATTTCGGGGCACGCTGATCGCGGCAGGTGGGTTCGACAAAAACAGTGCCGCAGCCGTGCTCGCATCCGGTGATGCCGATGCCGTCGCCTTCGGCCGGCATTTCATCAGCAATCCCGATCTGCCTGCACGCCTGCGCGGGGACCTTACTCTGACAGATTACGACCGCTCGACCTTCTACGGCGGCGATGCTCGTGGCTACACCGATTATCCATTCTTCGACGCCTCGTGAGCAGAGCAATAACCATTGCGGTTATTCCACCAAGGAATGACCGTTAGTCGCCCCTGCCATCATCCCTCCGGTACGGCGACCTCCTATCGTCAGATCCGTCACCAGATTTCGAGGAAACGAACCCATGACACTTCAGGCAAAGCTCGACGCCTTCAAGACCGATTTCGAAGCTGGAAAGCCCCCCTATAACGTTCCGCATAGCGTCATCGAAACCATGCACCGTGCCACCGCCGAGCTGGTTGCGTCCGGCGCTGCGGAAAAAGCCCTCAAAGCCGGAGACAAGGCAACCGTTTTTACGCTGAACGACCCCGAGGGTAACCCTGTCTCTTCTGCTGATCTTCTGGCCAAGGGGCCCTTGGTCATCAGCTTTTATCGCGGTGTGTGGTGCCCTTACTGCAACATGGAATTGCAGGCTCTCGAAGCGGCACTTCCCTCATTTCGTGAGCTTGGCGCCCATCTGATCGCAATCTCCCCGCAAACTGCGGTGAACAGCCGAAAATCAGTCCGCCAGAATGAACTGCAATTTCCGATCCTGTCTGACACGCATAATGACGTCGCCGCGCAGTTTGGCCTTCGCTTCACCCTGCCTGATTATCTGATTGAGCTTTACAAGAATCTCAAGAACGATCTGCCCGGTTTCAATGGTGACGACAGCTGGACGCTGCCTATGCCTGGCCGCTTCGTCATTGGTCAGGACGGCGTCATTCTCTATGCCGAGGTCAACCCGGATTATACGCGTCGCCCGGAACCTGCCGACATGCTTCCTGCCCTGCGCCACGCTACCCAGTCGGCCGACTGATCGCTCCATCCATACCGCCCCGGCTCGCGCAGGGGCGGAGTTTTTCACTGAGGATACGGAGAGAGATATGCGCTCCAATGACATGAGCAATCGCTCCACTCGCCATTTGATGGGTGACGAACAATCCGCCAAGCTCATCGCGGCATCACAGTCAGGCACTTTTGGCGCAGCCATAGCCGGGTATGCAGTTGATCATGTTTTCGAGGACATCTGGACACGTGAAGGGCTCGATCAGGCGCGTCGAAGTCTCATCACCATGACCGTCATGGTTGCGCTGCGCCAGCCCCATGAATTCGGCCTCCATATGGGTTTTGCGCTCGATCACGGTATGAAGCTGAAGGAAATAGAGGAGGCTCTGATACAGATGCTCCCTTATGTGGGCTTCCCCGCCATTTCGGGTGTCATGCCTGTCGCTGCGAAGATCATTGCTGAGCGTGGACTCGACAAAAGCGAAGAGTATGAAGGCCATCGCGGTCTGCTCTGAGCCCTCACCCAAGTACTGTACCCTGCCGGTAGAACGGGCCTCGTCTCGCGCTCCCGATGACATCCAGCCTGCGGCGTTCACGAACCTCTCTGCGCCCCTCTCGCGCTTCGTGAGTACTTCACGGCAATCTACCTTCGAAAAGGAACAGTTATGACGAAATTGCATCGAAAAACGGCCCTTGTGACCGGAGGAAGCAGCGGGCTCGGGCTTGCCATCGCAACGCGTTTCATCGCTGAAGGCGCATTTGTCTATATCACCGGTCGGCGACAGGCCGAGCTTGAGCGGGCTGTAGCGGCATTGGGCAGTCAGGCCGCCTCTATACAGGCCGATGTCAGTCTGCCCGGCGATATCGAACGCATGGTGGAAACGATACGGCGTGAACGTGGGCCTATCGATATCCTGGTCGCCAATGCCGGTATCGTTCTGCCTCAAACACTCGAACAGGCAACACAAGCCAATTACGATCGTACGTTCGATATCAACGTGAAAGGCCTGTATTTCACGATCAGCAAGGCACTTGGCCTGTTGCGGTCTGGCAGCTCAGTCATCCTTGTCTCATCCATCGCTGCCAATAAGGGTGTGCCTGGCTATGGCACATACAGCGCGAGCAAGGCTGCAATACGCAGCCTGTCCAGAACCTGGACGGCCGAACTGGTCGAACGCGGCATACGGATCAATACCCTCAGCCCCGGACCGTTCGACACACCAATCATGGACAGTCAGGCCGATACGCCGGAAGGTGCCGAAGCCGTCAAGCGTCAATGGGCTGCAGCCGTGCCCATGAAGCGATTGGGGCAGCCAGAGGAACTTGCTGCGGCCGCGCTCTTTCTGGCTTCTGATGAAAGCAGTTATGTTGCAGGCATTGACCTCATTGTCGACGGTGGTGCGGCCGCGGTCTAGGGCTCCGTGATAACCACAGGATTGCGATCACCAGTACGGTGGAGCGTCAGCAGGACCCGCCCATACTGCCAATCAGACTGACATGGTTTCGCAAGGGTGAGCTATCATGATCCGTTTTTATTTCCATCCCACGCCCAACCCGGCGAAAATCGCCCTCATGCTCGAGGAAATCGGTTTGCCCTATGAGGCCATACCGGTCGATACCCGCAAGGGTGATCAGCATGACCCGGCGTTTCTCGCGATCAACCCCAATGGCAAGGTGCCTGCCATTATCGACACCGAAGGTCCTGCGGGCCCGGCAACACGCGTGTTCGATTCCAATGCAATATTGATCTATCTTGCTGAAAAAACCGGGCAATATCTCGGGACCCCCGCGGACCGACCTGAATTGCTGTCATGGTTGATGTTTATCGCATCCGGGCTTGGGCCTTTTTCCGGTCAGGCCGTGCATTTTCAGCATGCAGCGCCCGCCGGGCTGGACTACGCCGTCAATCGGTACAGGCGCGAGGTCGAACGACATTACACAGTTCTCGACCAGCACCTCACGGACCGCCGTTACATCGTGGGCGATACTTTCACGATTGCCGATATGTCTGCCTGGGGCTGGCTGGAGCGTGCGCCCCGTGTGCTCAAGGAAGATTATCCGCTCGAGCGCTGGCCTGCACTTGCTCGCTTCATGCACGACATCAACGCCCGTCCGGCCGTGTCGCGCGTGCAGGCGCTCATGAAGAGGCACGCATTCAAGACAGATATGGACGATCAGGCACAACGGGCCCTCTTCCCATCCAATTTCCCTATCCACAATCGGGAGCAGCGCTC
>NZ_AYXS01000007.1:7839-7969 GCF_000505765.1 Asaia sp. SF2.1
ATGACCGCGTCGAAAAACTATACACCGCCCAGCGTCTGGACATGGGACAAACAGAATGGCGGCAAATTTGCCAGCACCAATCGCCCTGTCGCCGGGCCGACGCATGAAAAGAACCTCCCCGTAGGGCATC
>NZ_AYXS01000007.1:8044-13931 GCF_000505765.1 Asaia sp. SF2.1
ACCCGCTCCAGCTGTACTCACTGGGTACGCCCAATGGGGTAAAGGTGACGATCATGCTGGAGGAACTCCTGGCCCTGGGACATGAGGGGGCGGAATATGATGCCTGGCTGATCCATATAGGGGATGGCGATCAGTTCGGATCGGGTTTTACAGCCATCAACCCGAATTCCAAGATCCCGGCGCTGGTCGACCAAAGCGGGGGCACCCCCCTGCCCGTTTTCGAATCAGGATCGATCCTGCTTTATCTTGCCGAGAAATTCGCGGCTTTTCTGCCTCGGGATGTTCCATCGCGTACGGCCTGTCTGAACTGGCTTTTCTGGCAGGTCGGCAGCGCACCCTATCTCGGCGGCGGCTTTGGCCATTTCTATGCCTACGCCCCTGAGAAGATCGAATATGCAATCAACCGGTTTGCCATGGAGACCAAACGCCAGCTGGACGTTCTCGACCGGCAGCTTGCCAGGCATGAATATATAGCAGGCGACACCTATACAATCGCCGATATGGCAATCTTTCCCTGGTATGGCGGCCTTGTTGAAGGCTGGCTTTATAATGATGCTGCACAGTTTCTGAGCGTCCAGGAGTATTCCCATGTGCAGGCGTGGTCAGCCCGGTTGCTCGAACGCCCTGCTGTCCAGCGGGGCCGGATGGTGAACAGGCTCTTAGGCCCGCTCTCTTCCCAGCTTCGCGAACGCCATGACAGCTCAGATTTCGAGCTCAGAACGCAGGACAAGTTGCCGAAAGACAGCGCGATCTGATCGGTTCCACCCCGCCGCATCGGGCGATGCACCCCGCATCGCCCGGAACTACCAGCGTATCAGCCACGGCAATACCAGACGCGTGCCGCAGGCCATCAGCGCACAGGCCAATGAATACCAGACGACGAGATAAAGCGGGTCATCGAAGGGGCAGGCAAGAGCAAAGACGAGCGCACCAAAAGCCGCGCCGGCAATGCCAGTGACCCACGCCGTTCCGCGCACATCAACCGGTGCGCCGCGGCGCACGATAACACCCAGCGCGAGGACAGCGGGCAGAGCAAGCTCTACGATCTTGCGTGCACAGACCATGCCGTGCACCGGATCAAGCCTGAGCCATAAGGCCTCTGGCTCAGCCTGAAGCGCATCCACAAGCCAGCCAAGAGCAAAAAGTACAAGAGCGGTCACGCCCAGCCGACGCAGCCCCTGCCGGGGCGAACGCGTCGGGTCGAGCGAGACCAGCGCCGAAGCAACGCCCAGCCCGACGATCAGCAGCAGTCCGATTGCCTTCCACCAGAAGCTCATCATGTGCATGGCATGGGGCATGTCAGGGCGCATCAGGCCAAACCCGAGCACTGCACCAATCTCGACCCCGGCGAGAACCGCGAGGGTCAAGGCATCGCGCCAGAGCGAGCGCCTCCGGACGGGGCGAAGATCGGTTACAAATTGCTCGATCAGGGGATCATTCACCATCATTGCCTCCCATCACCAGCGTGCTCATACGACTCAACCCGCGATGGATATTGACCTTCACCAGCGTCGCGGATTGCCCTGTGCGACGTGCTGCCTCCTCTATGCTCAATCCCTGCAACTTCACCAACCTGATCGCTTCTGCTGGCCCCGGCTTCAACTGCGCCAGAAGCTTTTCCAGTGCATGAGCCGTGGTCACCTGTTCCTCGTGATCGCCCACAGCCACCGTCTCATCAAGCAGGGTCGTTTGTGTACGCCTGGCGGCCCGGAGGCGATCAATCCATTTGTAACGCGCAATCGCCGCAATCCACGGGCCGAATTTTTGGGAAGGATCGAAGGTGTGACGCTTCTCATGCACCGCCATAAGGGTGTCCTGCACGGCGTCATCGACCATTGAGGGCGGCAAGCGTTTGAGGAAAAAACGGCGCACCCATGCCTGTGCCTCGCCCAGCACCAAGCGATAAGCCTGTGCATCTCCTGCCTGCGCGGCCTCCATCCAACGGCTCCAATCCGCTTCTGTCAAAAATCTGCTGCCTTCATGCGTGACCGGAGATCATTTCCTACCGCTATCATTTGACATACGTAAAGACCCGGGTGCCGTAGAAAGTGCGAGGACTGGCTCTGTCCGCCAGCTTGCCGGGAAGCTGGCACGCAGTGCGTCCAGCCGCGGGGCATCATAGGTCTCGATGTAGATATTATGCGGATAACGCGCCGCAAAATTCTGATGCTCTCTTTCCGCCCCGGTAAACGCCTTGTCAGGCTGAACATGCGTTGCGATGGGCTGGGCAAAGATGTGGGCGGCATCGAGTTGCGCGATATAGGCCTCTGCCTCGCGCGCTTGTTGCGCTGTGCGCGTAAATATGACGGAACGGTATTGTGGCCCCGTATCGGGGAATTGCTGGTCGATCTGCGTCGGGTCCAGTGCCACGGTGAAGAATATCCGCATCAGCGTGCCAAAGCTGACGAGGGTCGGATCATACTCAACCTCAACCGATTCCGCATGACCGGTATCGCCTTCGCTGACGCGTTCATACTGGGCCGTGTCACGCGCACCGCCGTCATATCCAGCTCGGGTAGCGGTGACGCCTCGCACATGCTGGAAAATGCTCTGCACCCCCCAGAAACACCCTCCCGCAAAAACGACGCTGGATGGTGTCATCCCCGGACGGGAATCATCGGGGGGTGCCGTCATCTGCCCGATGGGTTTGTCGTTACCGGTCTTTGCCACGATAACGGGCTCAGGCAAGGTCGGATAGGCAGACGCCCTTGAAGTGACCTCGTCCAGAATTCCATAAAGGCTGAATGTGGCGAGCGCGACGCCAAGCACGTTTTTTCTGATCATCATGCGAACTTTCAGACTGGCCTGAAGGTAAGGGCTGCACCGTTCATGCAGTAGCGCAATCCGGTCGGTTGGGGACCGTCATCAAAGACATGGCCAAGATGACCAGCACATGTCGCGCACCGTACCTCCGTGCGCTCCATGCCAAGACTGTCATCCCCACGCTCCTGAACAGCATGGGGCAGCGCTGCCGTGAAACTTGGCCAGCCCGTCCCGCTTTCGAACTTGCTGCGTGAGTCAAATGCCGGCGTTACGCAGCCTGCGCAGGCAAACCGCCCCTGTCGGTGTTCGTTCAGGAGCGGGCTGGACCAGGGTGCCTCGGTGCCAGCCTCGCGCAGAATCTCGAATTGCTCCGGTGTGAGCAGGCGCCGCCATTCAGCAGCACTATGCTTCACGCGATAAGGTTCTGCGCCCCAGGCGCGGCCCGACAGAGCCAGACAGACCGAAGCAAAGCAGAATTGTCGACGCGATGTCATGAACTTCACCCTTTTGCTGAATTTCACTCCATCCTTCGTGCTGCACCGTGCAAAGGTTACGGGCAGCCACAATGTTTTTGTTCGTTCCGTGCCGTAACTTTTAGGGGCCTGCGCACGAAGGAAGCTCTGCCAGCCTCCAGAAGACTCAGGGAACGAACTGCCATGTCAGGATCGCGACGCGCGCCCGCACCGATCATACGCCTCACCCATTGGGCAGGCGCGCTTGCCATGCTCGTCATGATCGGTAGTGGCTGGCAGATCTACAACGCCTCCCCTATCCTGCCTTTCGAATTCCCCGCTGCCATCACTCTTGGAGGCTGGCTTGGCGGCGGCCTTGCCTGGCATTTTGCTGCCATGTGGGTGCTGATGGGGGCGGGGCTGGTTTACGTTGTGTATGGCGCCGCGGGCGGGCATTTTCGCAACGACCTGCGTCCCGCAGGACCGCGATCTGTGGTGAGGGATGTTGGGCAGGCCCTGCGCCTGAAGCTCTCCCACAAGGCCGGGCACTACAACGCCGTGCAACGTGCCCTCTACACGGGCGTGCTTGTGGTGGCTGTGCTGACGGTCACGACGGGCCTCTCGATCTGGAAACCCGTGCAACTTGGATGGCTGACCTGGTTGTTCGGAGGCTACGACATTGCCCGGTGCATCCATTTTGCCATGATGAGCCTGATTGTGGGCTTTCTTCTACTTCATGTCGCGCTTGCCCTGATGGTGCCTGCCACCTTGTGGGGCATGGTGTTCGGGCGACGCATGCCAGATAGCGACAAGGAGAGCGCATCATGAGCCTGCCGAAAATCGACCGCGCCGCTGTCGCGCCTGAGTTGCGCAAGCTCGAACGCAGGCTCTTCCTGCGGAACAGTCTTTCGCTTGGTGGGCTTTCCCTGCTTTCAGGCTGCGCACTGGACGATAATGCGTCGGTGGAACACGCCCTCAGCCTGATGTCACGTTTAACCGACCGGATGCAGGCGCTTCTTTTCAGCCGTCAGCGCCTCGCGAGGGAATTTGACCCGTCACGCATCACACATCCCTTTCCATTCAATGCCTATTATGACGAGAGCGACGTAAGGCTCGTCGAGACGTCATCATGGCGGCTGGAGGTAAGCGGGCTTGTTTCAGACAAGAGCCCCTGGTCGGTCGCCCGGTTTCGCACCCTGCCGCAGAAAAGGCAGATCACGCGCCATATCTGTGTGGAGGGGTGGAGCGCTATAGGGGATTGGTCGGGGGTTCCGCTCTCTGTATTCCTGCAGCATGTCGGAGCCGATCTGCGGGCAAAATATGTGAACTTCCGCTGTTTTGATGATTACAGCACGAGTATCGATATGGCGACGGCACTTCATTCGCAGACAATCATGGCGCTGGATTTCGGCGGGACTCCTCTCCCTCCTACCTATGGCGCCCCGATGAAGATCCGTATCCCTACAAAACTCGGCTATAAAAACCCGAAATATCTCGCCTCCATCGAGGTCACAAATCATTTTCCGGGCGGATATTGGGAAGACCAGGGGTATGACTGGTTCGGCGGTTCATAAAAAAGCACACAGGCATGTAACCTGCGGCAAGGCTGAGGCGAAAGGAGAGTTATCGGAAGCTGGCGCGGCCATTTTCCGATCCTTTAAACCGATCCAGGAATGTATTCATGTCTTTCCGAACACTCGCACTTGCCTGTGCCTTTTCTTCGGCAATGCTGCTGGGAGCCCCTGCCTTCGCTCAGGACACCATGCCACAAGGGACGATGTCGCAGGGCTCAATGGCACATGACAACATGTCCCACGGCGACATGTCCTCAGACAGCATGAAGCAGCATGCCATGACGAATGACGAAATGGCGCCCCACGGGATGTCGAAGCGGTCCATGGGCAAGCATGGCAGCATGATGAAGTCAGAGGGTATGGAAAAGAAGAACAAGATGAGCAGTGCGATGAAGCACGACCCGATGGAACATGACGCGATGAGCAATGACTCTAAAGGCGACATGGCAAAGCCGAACTAAGGGCCAGACGCCTGTGGCCAAAAGCCACAGGTCGTCCCTTGGGGGCGTAATCGAGTTCTGGTCCTAGCGAAATGCCAAACAGCGCCGGGGCACGTTAGAAAAAGGTGACATCAGAAAGCTTTCGCCTTCGCTGCCGATGAGCTGTATCCCATAGGATAATACGAGTAGCTATCGTGTCAGATGTCCACGCAAGGCATCGATAAAAACACGAACCTTGGAGGAGAGGCTCCGATGCGCGGCGTAGACCGCATGTACCTCCACCGTCTCCGCCTCATAGTCTGGGAGCAGTCTCGCAAGTCGCCCTTGCTCGATTAAGGGGCTTGCCAAGAAGGCAGGTAGACGTCCGACCCCTCCCCCGTTTTCGAGGACGACCTGCAGGACGGCAGGCTCCGGTATGACGGATCGAACAGCGACAGGTACGCGATGCTCGCGATCAGAGCGATCCCTAAAACGCCAGATCGACGGTTGATCGGTCCACCCGAGCAACTCGTGATCGGCCAAGTCGTGTGGCGTTTGGGGCCTACCTCTTTCCAAGAGGTAGGCCGGGCTCGCGCAGGGCCATAATTCGATCCTCCCCAGCTTGCTGGCGAGCAGGTCAGAGTCAGCCATTGCCCCTATCCGGATTGCCACGTCGACA
>NZ_AYXS01000007.1:14037-14203 GCF_000505765.1 Asaia sp. SF2.1
AGCTTCAAGATGGACGCGCAGATCAGGGTAGTCTCGCAGAAAATGCGGCAGCATTGGCGCCACCAGTCCGATTGCGAATGTCGTCGCTGCGCTGATTTTTAGAACGCCTCGAGGTTGCCCCGTCACCCCATCGAGGGCCGCGGTAGCCTCATTCAGATCGTCCATG
>NZ_AYXS01000007.1:14237-16100 GCF_000505765.1 Asaia sp. SF2.1
AGCATGGATCGAGAGTATGCGCCCGGCCTCTGTCAGTCTGAGGGCATGCGCGCCGCGTTCGAACAGCTTCGCCCCTATTTCTATCTCCAGACGGGACAATGCCCGGCTGAGCGATGATTTAGGTGTTCCCGTGACGCGCGAGGCTGCGCTGAGGCTCATGGTCTCCGCGATGCGCAGAAAGCTGCCGAGATCATCTGAGTTCATGGGGTCGTGTTCCAGATATGGAACAATGCGTCTACGATGCCGCATCTGCCTTGTCCAACGGGAACGGCTTATTGTGCCCCTCCAGTAAGGGGGCCGAGATGTCAAAACCAGTTATTCTGATTACGGGCGCAACCGGACAACAAGGCGGCGCCACGATCCGCGAGATGCGACGTCGAGGGCATTGGCACGTTCGTGCGCTTGTTCGGGATCCGCGGTCGCCAAAAGCAGTCGCTCTGGCGAAGCATGGAGTTGAGCTCGCTCATGGTAATCTGGACGACGAATACTCCCTGCGGGTGGCGCTTGAGGGGGCAGAAGGCGTTTTATCTGTCCAATCGCCCATGAAGATCGGTCCAGCTGGTGAGGAGCGACAGGGGAAGAGGCTTGCCAGCCTCGCCAAGAAGAGTGGCGTGCGGCACTTCGTGCAATGCTCCGCAGACGGGGTTGAGCGACGGAGCGGCGTGCCTCATTTCGAGAGCAAATGGGCGATTGAGCAGCACATTGCGTCACTGAACTTAGCGACTACGGTTCTACGTCCTGCGGCCTTTATAGAGAACTTTTCGAGCCTGATTTTTCGGATCACTATGCTGTCCATGATGAAGACCTATCTGAGGCCGGATCAGGCCATGCAGCTTGTCTCGGTGCAGGATGTCGCCTGGTTCGCGGCAGAGGCGTTCGAGAAACCTGATCAGTACCTTGGTCGGGCCATGGAGCTTGCAGGCGATAGCGTGACGGCCCGCTCCGCAGCGTCAATTCTTAGGGATGCCGGAATACGTCCTAGCCGCGGCTTTACAATCCCCTCTGTTATGCAAAAGCGACTGCCCGAGGACTTTCGCCTGATGTTCGGGTGGATCGCCCGAGACGGGTTTAAGGCCGATATCCCCGTTCTGCGCCGGGAGCACCCTTCACTGCTTACACTTGAAGACTGGGCGCTTCAAAGTGCAAAGGATGGGCGCCAACGTCTGTCGTAGTCTAACGATCGGATCGGTCGATGCCGCATAGCGCGACAAGGAAGCCGATATTTGACAATTGACAAGCTTCTTTCGGTTTTTGACTCCCGGTTGCCTCGATTACCGGCAGTGCGGCCAGTGGGCGCAAAGTACCGAAGACCGAGCTTATCATGCAGCTAGGCCCGGAGGAATTTCAAGCGCGCGATCTCCTCAGCGGAACCAGACAGTTTTGGCTATCGGTTTTTTTTAATGGTCGGCCTAGGGTTCAGATCGAGTGCCGCAAAGATTTGTTCATAGCACAGTGGGCGTTTGTCCCGAAATGATGGGCGCAGTCGCATTCAAAACCGGAGCATAAAATTCGACACCACACGTTCGAGAGATAATCGTCTGCATCTATGAAAAGGAAGCATAGTAGTACATATGACCGACCTCTCTTTAAGGGCAGAATAGAGAGAACGATTTGTGTGAGTAGCACTATGACGATGATGATCTACGCTTCTCCTTTGAGCCAGATTACGACGACCGTGCTGCTTTTATGGAACGTAACGGCGGAAGTGAGTGGACAGTCTCCTGATTTCTTTGCAGCCCGTATATTTATAATGAAGATACTCTAGCGAGTTCATTCTCCAGTTTCAGTCTTCGCGGGGCGCAGCACGTCCGCGCTTGATCCCCGCACGATGGGATTTGCCGTCCATCCGGCGCGCGCGCGCCG
>NZ_AYXS01000007.1:16162-19024 GCF_000505765.1 Asaia sp. SF2.1
CTCGCCCCGGGCGCGTAGGAATCCTGAACGCCTGACGGTGGGCAGCTTCGCGGATCATTGTGGTCAGACGTTCGATTGCGTCCTCGCGATTGCGGATCTGCGTGCGAAAGCGCCTGGCCGTGATGACGACCACTCCATCTCGCGTCGCCCGGCTTCCAGCGATTTCCAGCAGTCGCACGCGCACCCGTTCAGGCAGGGATGCGGAACGCGCCGTATCGAAACGTAGCTGTGCTGCGGTCGCAACCTTGTTGACGTTCTGACCGCCGGGCCCGGACGCCAGGATATAGCTGATCTCAATTTCATTATCGGCAAGAGACAAGCCGAGGAGAATGGGAATTGCCATGCCACGCTCCATAGCATGTTACGCCGTGAAATACCCGCATGCACTGTGCATGAAGCGTTCGGGCACGTCCATAAAGAGGTCGATTACCCCGCAACGTGCCCTATGCGCGTGCCGCAGGGCATCTTCCCCGAACGCACGTCATCGGCCGATAGTTCGCCCATTACAAACCAGCACCATTATTGGGATTATTGGGATTGTAGAGAGAGGCGTTTTTATGAACTGCTACGGAGCGTTATAAGATACGTACATGCCGCGCTCGGATGTTTACTTAATCCGCAGACTGCTTCTTTGGCGTTCACCACTACAAGCGCCTTAGAGAGCTCCTGATGATGAGGAAGCCAATCCAAGGTATTGTCTGTAAGCTCTTCCTATTGCGCCGCATACAAGAAGTAAACGTAGCCTACGAGCGAAGCAGATAGCGTATCGCGTCGATCACCTCGCAACACTCGACCGCCTACGGATTGCCCAAACATACCGGTTCGGGCATTAGAGGCGCGATCCGCTCCCAAACCCCCTTCGTCAGGTCGGATGTATGGCAACTAGCATTTCGGACAATCCCGGCCATTCGGACCCTCCGCTCCGGTCTCAACGTCCAGAGCTTGAGTTACACTTCCGAGACGGTCCAGATGAGCCATCAGGTGCCCGCATCAACGAGGAAAGTGATCGTAAGGCTCTCGGATGTCGCGACGCGCCGCAGCTTCACCGTTTCGCCCATCTGGGAGAACCAACCAGTGATAAGGCCATTGTAGAAGCCCGCAAGCCACGTGCCCGCCGGTTTGCCCAGGGCACCCGTGCGCGGATAGTCGAGCAGAGACAGATGTAGAGCGTTTTTCTGCGCATCGAAGCCAAGAGAAAACTGCCCCCAACCGATGAGGGCCAGATTGGCGTTGCATTCCAGTTCGAACGCCGCGGTCGTCTCGCAAGCAGGGAGCGGCAGGCGATCGGCCATGCGGCGCCCCACGCTGTAAAGGAGCGCATCACTCTCCTCAGCGCCTGCCTGTAATTCAAGCTCGGTGGCGAGAGAATGGATGAAAAGGGAAAAATCAGGCGAGATCATTTCGTCCCCAGAAAACTGTATTTGGCTGCAACAAAAGCTCTGACCTCATTCCAAGGCCCAGCCTTCTGGTAATCGGCGTTGAGGCTGAGCTTGAAATTAGGTGTCATGCGATAATCGATGGCACCGTAAATTCCGCCCGTCAGACCATTGGCGGAATTCCCATCCTGATACGCATAGAGCGGGGCCACGTTGGCGAGCAACGCCTGCGTATCCGAATTGGCAGGAAAGGTTTGTGAACGCGACGAGTGGTAGGTCTGATATCCTACACGACCAATAACGCGCCAGTCGATTTGTTTGTACGTCCCAGCATAGGTGGCCGGAAAGGTGAATGCGACGAAGTTCTGAGGTGAGAAATAGCCACCATTACCAAACGTGAACTGATATTCGTTACGATCATAGCCGAACCACGTCAGATCCATCCCAAGATGCAGATTGTGGCGCAGATCAGGCCGTTCCTGCCCCCATATCCTGATCTGTCCTCCTGCACCCGCCTCGTACCCGGTATTGCTGCGTGTATTGCGCCCCGTCAGATAAGATCCACCTCCGCGTGCATAGAGCGAGGCATTTTCATCACCATAGGCTAGCTGCGCGTAAACCCGGTTGCGAACAACACCACCCCATGTGGCGCCCGACGCGTCACGGAGGCCGGAATAGGAAATCAGTGAGTCCTGCACCGAACGCCGTTCCGCTCCGACTGTCAGGATCGTATTTCGTGCCAGCTTGGGCGCCACGCTTACGCCGCCCAGAACATTCGTCACTGCGAAACCAAGAGGTGACGTGCCAGCATCAAGGGTAAGCCAACGCCAGTCATATCGGCCCGAGAGCGCAACACCTGTCGCATTCATGGAACTGCTCTGGTTAAGAGCGCCCCCTATAACGCTATTGAGCGGGTTGTACCCGATATCGCGTGGTCCGTTCACATCCCCGCTGCGGTAGGAACGGCTGCTCAGGAACGTTGGTGTTGCAGCCAGTCGGATATGTCCGCCTCCGACCGGTAGCGATCCCGCAACATCCGTTGTGACATTGCTGAGACCATTCAGGCCCGAACCCGAGCGGCTATCGATACCGGGGGTTATGGTGACAGAGGCCGCCATACTATCGCTGATTTGTGTCAGCTCGCTATCCATCTGCCTTATCAGCGGGTCAGTCTGATTGCTTTGTAGCGTCACATCCTCACTGGCAAAGGGGTTGGTCCGCCGCACATAGGACTCGCGGCCAGGCGCGATCTGCTCGACGCGCAGAAGGCGTGCCTGAGCGAGTTCGCGTACGGCCGCCCGGATGTTGCCCCTCGCCCGATCCAGCTGCGCTGCTGCATACCAGCTTCTGGGATCCGTGGGGGCTATGGCGTTCATCTGCTGGACGTAACCGCTCGCCTCGGCGTAGCGATGCATCGAGATACATGTCTGGATCAGTGCCAGCCGCGCATCCAGATCGCTCGGGTCATGTTGCACCGCTTGCAGGG
>NZ_AYXS01000007.1:19124-22828 GCF_000505765.1 Asaia sp. SF2.1
TGAGACTGGCGGGTTCGGTCGGTCCAGAGCGGGGGCAAGCGCTTCATAGGCACGGGCACGGTTACCCTGATCATTGAGATGATCGGAGGTCGCGACAGCAAGGCCCGTGTCGATTTGCGCGAGCTGCGTTGCCTGGGTTGCGTCCAGCGCTGCGCCCTTGAGCGATGCTGACAGGCGCCTGGCGCGCTCGAGATCGCGCATATGCAGGAAGGCCCCGGCATAGGCCAGTCGCTGCGCAGCGTTGAGATGGCCGCCAGCGCGGGCAATCTGCAAATCTAGTATCTGCGATGCGCCGGCACGGTCACCACGATCATACAGTGTCGTGGCAATCACCTGTGCAAGGCTGCCATCCGGGTCGCCCTGATCGAGCAAATGTGCGAAATAGAAGCGTGCAGAGTCAGGATCAGTCGGTGCGTTGGCCACTTGAGCCCGCAAATCGGCCTGCCGGAGTATCCTGCGCAAATCAGGTGTCATGGAGCGCTCTGGAACCTGCGCACGCAATCGGGCGACGGTTCGTTCATCACCTGTCTGCGCTGCGTAGAACAGTGCAGCCTGAAGAGCAGCGGGATCTCTCGTCCCCTCTGTCTCGGTAAGGGGGGCCATCACCTGCTCCGCGTCGGCACGACGGTTCTCGGCAAGCAATGCCTGAGCATAGTGCAATCTTGACCAGGGAGAGAGCGCATTCTCCTGATCCGCACGTTGGAAAATTGCGAGCCGATCTGTCTGGGTTGAGGCGCGTTCAGCCTGACTATCGTAGATCAAGGCTTTAAGTTGAGGGTTATCAATCGGGCTCTGAGCGAGGGCGGAACTGGCCTCATCATACCGATGATCCTCGATAAGCGCCCTGACAAGGCGTTCGCGGTAAGAGGCATTACGGGGTTCGGCGGCGATAAGCGCTTCATAAGCCGCGATGGCATCATCCCGACGGCCGGTTCGCTCGAGGATGTCGGCACGCATGGCTCTAAGCCAGGACTGTCCAGGTGACTGTTTGATCATCGGGTTGATCAGCGCCAGCGCCTCCGCATAACGCTCATGGCTGAACAGGTAATTTGCCTTGGCGTAGGAATCATTGAGAACGGCGCCGCTTTCGGCAGCACGCCAGCGGGCCGCTGAGGCAGGATCCGCTTCCATCGCCCGGTCAAGATAGGTCTTTGCCTCGGCGTCGCGATGTTGACGAAGAAGCGTGACTCCGAGTCCGCCCAACGTGTCTGCATCATTGGGCGCTGTTGTCAGGGCCTGACGGAACGAGACAATTGCTGCCTGAAGATTATCGGCCCTGAGCGCATCCCAGCCTTTTTGCCGCTCTACCTCGAAAGGCTTTAACGTATTACCAAGCGCACGCCCGCGAAGAGCCTGAATGTCCTTATCTTCCGGGTGGGCCGCAAGATAAGTGTTGATGACAGAATCTGACGATGCCGTGGCGGGAAGCCAAAGAACGGATTGCCGCGTTGTTGAGTTGATCTGCTGTCTTTGCGCCTCCGTGAGGCCGGGCATCTTCGCCAGAGCTTCAAGACGCTGAATACCGGTCACGCGATTTTTCTCGTCCCAGACGAGAGATTGCGCATAGGCAATCTGATATTCAATGTTGTTCGGTGCACCTGCGACGAGTTTGGCTAGGCCCATCTGTGCTTTTTCGCGCTGCGCCGGCACGCCGGCCAGGGTGCGATAGTATTCGAGCGCATAGAGCGATGGCGGTCGGTCAGGAAATGCCTTGAGATAGGCCGCCGCCGCCTGAGCGGTCGCCCCACGTTGCGCGAGGGCTCTTGCATTCTGGATATCAGTCCCCGGAGCCGAACGCGCCTGCAGATCCATATCGAGCAATCGACCGGCATCCGGGTCATTACTGTGCTCGCGTATCTGTTTCAGGATTCGGTGTGCCTCGGCGATATCACCTTGCTGCAGGTCCATCTGCCCTTCAAGCACGAGAACATCGGGGTCGGATGGCGCCAATTGCCGTGCCTGGTTGAGTGCAATGCGCGCATCATCCATGCGCCCATGCTCGAACCAGTAACGCGCTCGCTTTACCACCGCCGGGAGGATCTTCCCGGTATCGGCCGACAGCGTATTCTGGGGCGATGTCGTTGGCACGCCATCTGCCAGGGCCTGGCTTGGATGCAAAGCTTGCCAGAAGCGCTGCCCGCAGCGCGCTCCTGCGGAGTCCGGGGCGATCAGCGGTCACGATGCAATTCCTTGGCGCGACGTCGGGCATGATTGGTGAGAACTCGGAACAGGATTAACACGCCCAGACCGACCCCGACCACCGCCAGGAGAATGACCCGAAAGGGATGATCACCAAGATACAGATCGGGCCAGAACCAGAATGGCAGAGAGCCAATTGCATAGGTCGGCAGATTGCGGGTCGCGATGATATGGGAACCATTGATCAGCGCGAGATCACCCTGAATCATTGGCTGGGTCTTGGGGTTCCTCATGGCCTGGATGAGACGCTCGAGCCCTTGGGGATTCTCGCTGAGCATCAGCAACATGGTGGCATCCGACGAGAATGGCGAACGACGTTCGATGAGGGCTCCACCGTCTCCCAGTGATGTGGTGGCGCTGAGCGCCTGAAGCGTGCTTGCCTGGCCGCCATCGTCGTTTCCGTTCATGGAGCGTGCAAGCAGGCGGAAGGGCTCCAGCAACCCGGAGCGGGTGTAGTTCAACGTCGAACCTGTGAAGCTGTAGGGTGTACCACGCAGGAAGCGCTCGATTGCGGGTGACGAAACTCGCGTGTCCATGACGATCAGATTGCGCGTCTCGTTTTCCGACACGGCATCAGCATGGATGACCCCAAGACCGGAGACGGGGAAATGGGTGGACGCACCGATCATGCCGACCATGTCGAGGAATGCAGATTCAACGCCCTCGGTGTGGTTGGCGGGCAGAACGATTGCCGTATCCGACAGATCAGCCATGCGCGTAAATGGGAAGCCCGAGTTCGCGAAATAAGCAAGGTTGGGCAACTGCGTGTAGTGATAGGCGCGCGTCAGATCGATGGTCGAGTCAGGATCGATGCTCATACGCAGGTCCTGCGTCATACCGCTGCAGTCACGACGCCCGATCGGACGGCTCTCAAGATAGAAGCCGAGCGTATTGGCGCCATAGATCGCCCAGGGAGGAATCGAGACATGCGCCGATTGGGCTCGTGATGAATCGGGCCACAGACGACGAAGCCACTGGGGTAGATCCGAAGGGGGAGCGAGAGAGACGCTTTTCAGATAGATGCCGTTGACGCTGACATCCACATGGGAGCGCTGACGATCGATTTCGGTACCCAGTGGTCCACGCACAGTGAAATGCATGCTGAGTGGATGGGCACGCCAGGTATAGATGTCCGGGGTCGTGCGGAAAGGCACGGATATGGTCCCGGGCACATAGCCATAGCCTTGAAGGCTCGAGAGCGACACGAGGTCCCCGATCCGTATAGGTTGTGTCCGTGATACGAAACCAGGCGCGTCGTAGGGCTTGCGCGGTTCGATACTGACTACCGGGGCGTTGATACGAGACTCGTGCGGAAAACCCTTGCTTGCGAAGGCGACTGACTTGGCTGCAGCGACGACCTCGTCATCCGTACGTCCTGTGACAATCAGGACGGCGCCAAACGCGTCATTCGCGTTCACTGTTTCAATAATGGTAGGTCCTGAAACAGGCGCCTGGCCGGACAGAAGCGTGCCCAGGGCAGAGGCTGGCCCGACAACGACGGCACC
>NZ_AYXS01000007.1:22882-23056 GCF_000505765.1 Asaia sp. SF2.1
GCCCGAAGGGGGCAATTGCGAAAGAACTGGAAAAGAGGCTCCGCGATAATCACTGAGAGCGCCAAACCAGGATGCGAGGATGGCTGACGCCTCAAGCGTTTGAGGCGAACTCTGGCGCGCAATGACGAAAGGAACACGGGCTGGCGTCAGGACTGCGTCGTTGAAGAACGGTGC
>NZ_AYXS01000007.1:23106-28934 GCF_000505765.1 Asaia sp. SF2.1
GGGCAATGTCGCAAGGTCGCGCGAGGGCGGCAGGGGAGCCGACGTGATAGACAGGCTCGATTGCCCCAGCACCTTTGCCCAAAGAAGGGCACTGGTCTGATCGCCACAACTCAGAGTGTACTGACCTGCGAAATGGAACGTCAGTACATTGTGCTCCTTGAAAAATAGCGGATTAACCGTGAAAGTCAGGCCGTCGAATTGCGGTTTGGCCTTGTCTGGATGGATAACGCCGATGAACTGATCGTTGAGAAAAATCGTCACACCACTGCCCGCGGGCAGCATATCGGGTGACATTGAGCCGTGCAGGGTCAGTGTCGCTGCCGTGACGACTTCCGAGGATGGGATACCAAAATTGAGGCCCTGGATCGGAATCCATGGCGTCATGATCAGAGTGTCGGCACTCCCAAGCTGAGTGAAGCTCCATGACGTCGTCCGGGCATTCTCCAGTTCTTCCCGTGCGGGACCAGGCAGATCAGCAGCAGGAGATAGTTCCGGGTTTGCAACTGGTTCGGCGGCAGGCTGCGGTTCGGGGTTTGCCGGGGCCGGAGCCGTTGGCCCCGCTGGCGCGGTGCCAGCAGTCGGTGCTGGAGAGACGTTGGAGGGGGCGGCATTTGGAGCCTGACGTCCGACAGAAGGCGTCGAAATCGAAGCACCAGCGGCGGCAGGTACCCCGGCCGGCATGGGAAGCTCAGCCGGGTTTTGCTGAGCATGCGCCATCGAAGCCGTAAATGTCGTACCCAGCCCAAGCGAAAGTAGAAGGGCCTGTAGTAGCCCGGCTTTGGGGCGCACCACGACGGCAGTCTTCTGTGGAACCGCCTGTGCGATACGAGGTTTCAGCGCTACGCCGCGCTTTTTCTTGCGGAAAGTCGCTGGCTTGAAGAGGTCGACAATGCTGCGCAGGAGGAGAAGGATCGAACGCGGCAGGCTATCCGGCTTGTAATCGGCCCAGCTGGCCCATGCGTCCCGACGACCGAATATGACTCGCACGATCTGGGCCTCCTGTATGATTGTTGTTGTGGCCCAGCTGAGCGCCAGCGTGCCTTGCGATGTGGCGCTTATGACCTTTGCAGGCAGCGCATAGGTCTCGTTGCGGTCTGGTACGAGCACGGTGATCAGGCTCTCGTCGGGTAGTGCCTCAACCGGGGCGTGCCCATGCAACATTCCGCCACCATAGGACATGTTCTCACTGGTGTACTGGAACATCCGGCCATCAGCCGTACAAACGGTAACAGGCACAACCATTTCGACGCGATGGCTGCGACGGATCTGCATCGACTCACGGCCGATCGAGATGGCTGCTAGCACGATCACGATACTGACCGTGATCCACACGATGTTCATAAGCAACGCGTTCGAGACGATCGTGTCGTGATGGGTATGTGCGAGGCGAAACAGGCCCACTCCAAGCGTCGCAAGGAGCGCTGCGGCGAGATAGACGTTCGGATAGACAGCGCTCCAATCGAGATAGGAACGGTCCAGCAATCCGCCCTTCTCGGTGACGTTGAATTTTCCGCGACGGGGAAAGATAAGCGTCATGACGCTCACACGCGCAAGGAATGGCGCCAGTGTCGTCTCATACACTTCACTCCACAGTGAATAACGCCAGTTCCTGTTTGTACGGGCCGACGTGAGAACGCTGTGTATGAGATGCGGCAGGGCGTAGATCGCAATCGCGAACGGCGAGGCATCAATAAGGGTCTGATTGAACAGAAGATACGCCATGGGCGATGTCAGAAAGATAAGGCGTGGAATGGCGAACAGAAAGCTGGCGATGGCCGCAAAATAGCAGAGCCTTTGCGCGAAATTGAGTCCCGGCCCGGTCAGGGGGTTGTCCAGGCGCATGATCTGCAACATGCCACGCGCCCACCTCATGCGCTGACCGACGTGCAGGATAAGACGCTCGGTGGAAAGTCCGGCCGCCAACGGTTTGGCAAGATAGGCAGTCGACCAGCCGCGACGCTGCAGCTTGAGCGCCGTGTGCATGTCTTCGGTTACGGTCTCGACCGCCACCCCACCAATCTCCTCGAGCGCAGTGCGCCGGATGACGGCGCATGAGCCACAGAAGAATGTTGCGTTCCAGAAATCATTGCCATCCTGGATGAGCCCGTAAAACAGATTTCCCTCAGGTGGCACGACGGCACCGTGAGAGAAGTTGCGTTGAAACGGATCAGGCGAATAGAAGTGATGCGGGGTCTGGATGAGCGCTAGGTGAGGCTTCAGCAGGAACGGACCAACCGTCTCCTGCAGGAATGTTCTGCTGGCGATATGATCGCAATCGAAAATCGCGATCAGCTCACCCTTCGTCAGCTGCATGGCATGATTGAGATTGCCTGCCTTGGCATGATTATGCTCGGAACGGGCGATATACCCAGCTCCACAGGCTTCGGCGAATTCACGGAACTCTTCGCGGTGACCATCATCGAGCAGATAGACGTTGATTCTGTCTCTGGGCCAGTCGATGCCCAGGGCGGCTAGTACCGTCTGGCGGACGATGCGCAGCTCTTCATTGTAGGTGGGGATATAGATATCAACGCTTGGCCAAGTCGTGATGTCCTTGGGCATGGGGGTGACTTCACGCCCCAGCGGATGAAGCGTCTGGAAGTAGCTGAGGATCAACATGACGAAGGCGTAGATCTCAGCAAGGACGAGCACGCTGCCCAGTATCGACTGCGTCCATGAGCTGAAATTGAGCGTCTCGGTCAATCTCCAGCTGAGATAGCGCAGCGATACAATGATCGACAGCCCCTTCAGAACAAGCGTGGCACGAGGCCCCGGATGCCTGTTGACGAGCATGAAGAGAACGATGCCGAAGATACAGACGATTGTCTGTCCGGCGAGATTGAGGTGCACGAACGCCGCAATCACCATGCAGAGAATGGCGAAGGAAATCAGCCCTGTCTTTATGGCTGTGCGCGCGGGCGAATGATGCGCATCATCGATCCATGATTCCAGGAAGGCGATGCTATGGCGTACGTGCTTCATCTACGACCTCGCCTCAATGCAGATTGGTGATGGTCTGGATCAACCGCGTACCCACAAGCTCCAGATCAGCCGCAGCCCTCGAATAGGGCGCATAATGCTGAACCAGGCGCTGGCTCGCGAAAGCCTCCCCTACATGCTCATCCCGGCAGATCGTCCCGAGATGCATCGGACCGATACGACGCACGATCTGCGGCAGCGCCATGGCACCTACGCGGTTCAGCGGGTCAAACCGGTTGACAATGACACGGTGTGTGAAGTGAGCGGCCTCGGCCGCCGGAATGCCATAACAGCTGGCAGCATGGATATCGGGCAGGAGGGAGATACAGGAGGCTTCTGCCGTCATGACCGTAACAACGACGTTGGCGATCGGCAAAATAGTTGAAAAGGCGACCGAATAACCCGGCGAGGTATCGACAATCACAACAGTATCACTGCGTTCGCTCAGGCGTGCGACCTCGGACGCGATGAGATCGGGACGATTTCTGATGGCCTCTTCGAACTCCGCCTGAGCGTGCAAAGGCTGAGATCCAAACGGATAAAGCTGGATGTCATTAGAGGTCGACATCAGTGCGCCTTCCCACGAACGGCCAGCGGCAATGCAGCTCGACAGACCGTATCGGTGCGCCATGGGAACACCAAAATGCAGCCTAAGCGCGTTTTGTGGATCGAGATCGATGGCGACTACATGTGGAACACCCGCACGACGTATCTCATCGGCCAGGTGCGCCGCCAACATGGTTTTACCAACACCGCCCTTTGGAGAGGCTACGCAGATCAGAGTCATACTTTTATTCTTGCTTCCGCTTGTTTTGGAAAATGAACTATTTCAGCGGCGAAACATTCCATGCAGTCGTTTGGGTGTGTCGTTCACGACGGGAACACTGGTGCGCAGTCGTGCCAACAGATTCTGAAGCGGCAGATCACGCCAAGCATCATTTGCCTGCGTGCCTGACCCCGCTGACGCAACCGCTTCCGTGGGTGGCACAACCTCCCTTTGTACAGGTTGCGCTTGCGGAGCTGGTGTCGCTGGGGGCGGCTCTATCTGTGTTTTTCCCCAAACTGGCTTCGCCGGCGCTTCCGGCTGGGGTTGCGCCACCTGTGGGGAGGTGTGCCGGTATGACGACGGAGGTTCGGCTGGCGTCACACGCGGGGGCTCGGGCACCGGAACAGGCTCGCTTATGGGCTCACCCGCAGCAGCAATGCGCGACAGGGCGTTAAAGTCATGGAAGCCTTCGTCCTCCGTCACTGGCAAGGGCTCAGAAAATGACTCATGAAGTATTTTGAATGTATCGGGCATCAAACCATCTCCATGGAGGCTATTCTTGCGAGAAGTGTCAGGGAGGATGAGTAGTAATCACTACTCTCCTTGATGTTCGGCAGATCCGACAGAGCATCTGAACCGTTAAGTGCGAACAGATAAACTGCCCTGAAACCAGGAGGTGCGTTATAGGGCGAGCGCTCACCCGTCATGAGATCGACCCATGCAGGGAGCGCTGTCATCGAGTAGTTCTGGCTCACAGCGTAAAGCGACTGCGTAAGCGTGGCCGGGAGACGCTTGCCCCATCTGAAATAGAGCGGGATCCGTATCGCATCGTACGAAAACCGGGGCGGATAGCCGGGAGCGGGAACCAGCCTTTCTGACTTTCGATCAATCGCAAGCCAATCAGGCGGCAAGCCCCACAAGCCGAAACGGCAGCTCTGGAGTAGTTGTTGTCCATGCTCGCTGACGCTTTTCCAGGGCCCAGACGGGTCGAGCAGTACGGCGCGGTCGAGTGCTGGCAGCAGATAGTACGAAAGATTGATGATGACCGATTTCGGTCGGTCAAACCCTTTCATACCGGGCAATAAAACAAGGCGACTGCCAACCTTGCGTACGCATTTTTTAGCCAGGTCGTGCAATATGGCCTTCGCCTGGTCGAGATAGGCTTCCGACCGCCACAGGATCGCGGCCCTGCGCAATGCCCAGGCGATCATAAGATCACCATCCGTCGCATTGTTCGTATCACTCACATGAGGCGCTGTTGGCGTCCATCTCCAGCTATGGAGGCTGCCGTCCTTATGCTTGAGATTATCTCTCGTCCACGCCCATATCTGGTCGAACGCAGCCTGATCGTTGAACGTCGAGGCAAAAAGCAGCCCGTATCCCTGCCCTTCCGAATGCGATACGTCCTGGTTCCCCGTATCCACGATGCGTCCCTCGGGGCGCAGGTATTTTTTCTTGTAAAGCTCCCAGTCAGGGTCGCCCAGTCCTTGCGTCTGCGCAAAAGACTCCCCGGCGATGCCGAAGGACGCTGCAGCGAGAAGTGAGTCACGGCAAAATTGGCGCCTGACCATGGAACGGAGCATTAATGATCTCTCAGGATTTGAGCAACGCACTAACGATGCGCAACAAGACTTTGCTATTTTTTTTTTGATTTCGTCAATAGGTTGATGAAATCAAGGTGTTTTTCGTTAAAGTTTAAGGATCACCCAAGCGGACAATGTACGGGTTGAAAAAATATCGTTAATTTTGCTGGAAAACTTCGCCTCATAAATTCTCAATGGAGAAGGAAGATTGAGAATCAGGACATGATACAGGAGGATTTATTTCGAAATTGCTAGCAACGGTTCGCTAAGCACGTTTTTCTGAGACGAGTAATCCGATTGTCTGCCCGCAGACCTGTCCAGGACCGCTCGTCGGGTGAATAATTAGATGAGCGGTCTAACACTCAATGCGCCAAAGCGCATGGTCGTCCATATATTTTCATGATTTCACTCGCCCTGTGGCGCTCGCGCCTCGGCAACTCTGAGCCTGTCGCACGATACTTCGCCAGGATATCGAGGCTGGTCTAGGCCAGGTTGCGACG
>NZ_AYXS01000007.1:29028-29158 GCF_000505765.1 Asaia sp. SF2.1
CGGAACGTGGACAGGGAATACAAGCCGATAGACGGTCCCCTGCTCTGAAATGATGTCCAGCGTCGCACCGAGTTGACGGGCAAATCCGCGCACCAGCTGCAAGCCTATCCCTTCACGCTTTTCGCCCTCC
>NZ_AYXS01000007.1:29208-33086 GCF_000505765.1 Asaia sp. SF2.1
GATGGGAAAGCCAAACCCACCCCGTCATCTTCGATCAGCAGCAGGGCAGTCTCATCGACACGATGGAGCTGTATGCGGACAGATCCGGCTCTTCCTTCAGGAAACGCGTACCGCAGTGCGTTCGTGACGATCTCTGTTACGATGAGGGAGAGCGGCACGGCCTGATCGGGCGTGATCGGCACATCGTGGATGTCCAGTGAAAGACTTATACGCCCTCTATTGGAATGGTTGTTCGCCGTGAAAATCTGGCTCGCAAGCTCTTCCATGAAGGCCCTGATATCGAGCGATGAGAGTCCACCTTCAGGGTAGAGGTAACGATGGAGCGTTGCCAGCGAACGCACCCGGTCCCGGACGAGGTGGAATTCTTCTCGCGCTTCCGGCAGCTTGATACGGTTCGCCTGCAGATTGAGTAGCGAGGCCACGATCTGGAGATTATTTTTGACGCGATGGTGGATTTCTCTGATAAGGAGATCCTGCTGTTTGGTTGCGCGCTGGAGCCTTGCCTCATGCCTGTCCAGGCGTTTCGTGGCCCTGCTGAAAGCGCGCTCCATCTGGCGGATTTCAAGTGGGAGCGACAAGGGCAAATCGGGTTGAAATGAACCGTGTCGTCTCCATTCCGAGACGCTAGAGGCAAGCTTCTCAAGCGGTTCGACCAGATAACGTTGCGCAGCAAGAGCTACCAGAAGCAACTCCACGACAAGGATAAGGACGATGAGCATCACGCGCGCAAGAAACAGCTGCAAGGCGCGCGTCTCAGCTGCGCTTCGAACCGAGACAGCAACGATACTGGTGGGACCATAACCCGGTATAAGGGTGTAGTAGACGTTATTGGCCTCGAAATGATCGGCCCGTCTTCCCACCTTGAGGTCGGCGCGCAAGCGGTCTGTTACCTCTCGCGACCAAGGCGAGGTGACGTTCTGTCTTGCAGTCAGGGCAACCGGAGGGGTCTGCTCCGTAAAGAGCCATAGATCGGTCGAACCGACATCGGGCTCGTTCGAAACATGCGCATACTGCGCCGTCGAGACCAATTCCTGATTGACGAGCGGTCGGAAGGCGATCAGCCGTCCAGGGACCGAGGAGCCGGTCCGGTCAACATAGTCAAGCCGTATCGAAGAACGGACAAGAAGGGCAGACCCTGCGATCACGACTTCTGTAGCCCCGTCACCCTCGGCAAAACTCTCTTTTTCAGAGACCGCATCTCGTGAGGCACTGGCAAGAGCAAGAAGATTGCTTTGGCAGGGGTTGCCGTCCTTTTCGTTTCCCCGACTGCTGGCAACGATTTTTCCGGCGCTGTCGACCAGCTCGAGCGAGCAATAGTGTTGTTGACTGACAGACTGAACGAGCTGGAAAGCCCGGGGCGCAATCTCCTCGTGTAGGGTAATCTGTGCCAGGGTCTCCAACGCCCCCTGTGCCCGGCCCAGATCCGCGGCGATTTCATGTCTCGCACTTACCGCATCGGCCTTGGTGCGCTCAAAGCTGTTGTCTGAGGTCGCAAGATAGGTGTGCCACGCGAGAACCCCCGCGACGGTCGCAAGCGGCACAGAAGTGCAGACGATAAGCGCCATGACGCGCGAACCAACCGTATCAAAAAGACGGGTTTTCAGGCCGACGGCTTTTAATGGGTGCAGTGGAAGAAGCCTCAAGCCTAGCGCCTTTTTATTATCCGGCGCCGGGCGCTGTCGGCAAGTTGCCGTTCAGGACTGGCGGTCGTCACGATCTTCTTCGATCAGGCGCAGTAATTCCTCAGGAATTGGCTCGTTTGCGACGTCATCGAAGAGCTGATGAAGCCCTCGCTTCAACCATAGGTCGAAAGGATTTTCTGTTTCATTGCTGGGGCCTGCCTGGCGGGGCTTCTCCGGCGTGCCGTCCTTTCCCCCAGTCATGTCCTCACCTCAACAAAAAAATTCAACCCATGCGATCTTAACAATGCGTCGCCGGACGAGTTGCACTAACGAAATTTAATCATCGCATTTTGAAGAAAAGGAAAGACCCAATCGCGCCAAAGGGGAATGAGTTACCTCACTCCCCTCCATAACTCTGCAAATATGTCGCAGCATCAGGCCAGTCTAGTTACGCTAGCGGCAATCAGAATGTGAACAGATCGTCAGATTTGAGTCCCTTGCGGCGACGATCATCCAGCGTGGCGCGGAGAGCAGCAACCTTAACGCGCAACTTGTCGTTCGCGGGCAGGTCGCCGGTCATCCAGGCCTCGAGCTGACGACGGGCACGGAATACACGGCTCTTGGCCGTTCCGACAGCACAGCCCGTAGCTTCTGCGAGGGCTTCGTAGCTCATGCCCTGCACAACGACCATCACGAGCGCCTCGCGCTGATCGGCAGGCAGACGAGACAGCGCCATCGAGAGATCTTTAAGCGCCAGACTGTCTTCGTGCGTCGCGTTGCTCGCAAAGGACGATGCAGGCACATCCTCGATATCCGTCGTCTCACGGCGCTTGCGCAGATCGGAAATGAAGCGGTTGCGCAGAATACGATGCATCCAGGCCGAAAAATTCGTGCCGGGGATGAAGCTATCCTGAGCCGCAAGGGCATTGCATACCGCGTCCTGAACCAGATCCTCGGCTGCGGAACGGTTGCGTGTCAGGGACAGAGCCTGAACGCGCAGTTTGGGGAGAATCTGGATAACCTGGTCATGGAAGCTGGTCATGCGAAAATCCTTCTTCGCTCGGTGCTTTTCAACGGACCAATGAACGGGCGAAGGAGGAGGTTGCATGCAATGAAAAAAACTGAAAATTTTTGTTAGACGCCTGAGATGCCTCGTCGCAAGGACAGTTTGTGGCGGTCAGGCAGAGCGCTTACTGCTCCCCATAGTCTATCTATGCGGGATCCGCAGATGGTGAGGCGATCTCGGCAAGCTGGGCTCGTGCTCTCGACACACGCGCTTTCATCGTACCGACTGGACAATCGCAGATCGCAGCGGCCTCCTCGTAACTCATCTCCTGAGCGCCAACGAGAATCAACGCCTCACGTAAAAGCTCAGGCAGACGCCATAAAAGCTGCGATAGATCCATGACGCCATCCTTGTATCGATCACGCTCATCGAACCCCTCCTCACTACCTCGTGATATCTCGCCGAGAATCTCTGTTTCTTTCACCTTGCGACGGCGCTGCTCGAAAAAAACATTCCTCAGGATGGTGAATAGCCAGGCCTTGAGATTGGTCCCTGGAACGAAGCTGTCACGCGCGGCCAGCGCACGCAAAACCGTGTCCTGCACGAGGTCATCGGCTGCGGAGGCGTCTCTGGTGAGGTAGCGTGCAAAACCGCGCAGATCGATGAGGTGCGTGGCAATTCCCCGCCGGACGGGGTCAGCCTTCGCTCCCGCCTCTCGCGGATTGTCTGGCTTGTCGGTGCTCAGCCTGTGATCTCCCGGTAGCGCATGACTGCATTCCTCTTTGCTCAGCGCCGAAAAAGTGCCATCGTAACGCAACGAACCGCGTTGTGTTGGCGGAAAATTTCTGGAGCTTCGTTTCTCTATGGTCGATGCAGAGCGCCAAGACCTCATGCAAGCCTTGCCCTTTGCGCGACGTTTTGCAAGAGCTCTTGAAGGCACACAGAAGCAGGGTGATCAGCTTGTGGCCCATGCCATACGCTACATGGCTACGCGCAAGGGTGGACATGAGATCAGTGTTCGCTTCCGTCTTTACAAGTCGATCATCGACTGTTTTCAGGCAGCCAACGACAGTGCTCATCCTCCGTCATCCCTCACCCTTACGCAGCGTTTCGTCCTGCTTCTCACATCGCTTGAGGAGGTTCCCCTCAGCGCAGTTGCCATGATTCTCGGGCGAACAGAGGCCGATATCCTCGGTGATATCGCCAAGGCGAATGAGGGTCTGCGTTCAGTTGCCGAGACAAGTGTGCTG
>NZ_AYXS01000007.1:33163-56547 GCF_000505765.1 Asaia sp. SF2.1
ATCATAGAGGATGAGCCCATCATCGCAATGGACATCCAGGACGTGGTGCAGCAATGCGGCCATCGCATTGCGGGTGTCGCCTACACCGAGGCCGATGCTGTGCGCCTTGCCAAGGAAACACGCCCCGGACTTATCCTGGCCGACATCAATCTCGGTGGCGGCGGCGACGGCATGCACGCTGTTGGTCGCATTATGAAGGACCATCAGGCACCGGTGATCTTCGTGACCGCCTATCCCGAGCGGCTGCTTACAGGCGAGCAGGAAGAGCCGTCTTTCATCATCACCAAGCCCTTTGAGCCCACTACACTGGCCATAACGACCTATCAGGCAGTCACGGGCGGCCTCAAAACGATCTGACTTGCATCGATGCAGCCGGTGCGACACATAGGGCGCATGGCTGCACCGATCCTTCATTTACGCGATATCTCCTATACTCTCGGGGGTCGTCCACTGTTGGACGGTGCCGAAATCGGGGTCGCCCCGGGCGAAAAGCTCTGTCTTGTTGGCCGCAATGGCTCAGGCAAATCAACGCTTCTGCGCATTGCTGCTGGCGAGATACTGCCTGATTCTGGCCAGTGCTTCGTGCAGCCCGGGATCAAGATCGTTTATCTCCCGCAGGAACCAGACCTCTCGGCCTTCAGGACGAGCTACGACTACGTCGCTCAGGATCTGCAGCCCGAGGAAGATTATCTCGCCCGCAGCATGCTTTCCGAACTTGGTCTGACAGGTGACGAAACCACTGCAACACTCTCGGGTGGTGAGGCCCGTCGCTGCGCCCTCGCCCGTGCCCTTGCCGCGCGACCGGATCTTCTGCTTCTCGACGAGCCGACCAACCATCTCGATTTGCCGACCATCACATGGCTCGAGCGCGAGCTTGCCTCCATGCGCTCAGCCATGATCGTCATCAGCCACGATCGCCGCCTCCTCGAAACTCTCTCGCGCGCCGTCGTCTGGCTTGAGCAGGGCATCACTCGTCGCCTCGATCAGGGTTTTGCCCGCTTCGAGGACTGGCGCGAAGAGGTTCTCGCGCTGGAGGAACTTGCAGCTCACAAGCTCGATCGCGAGATTGCCCGTGAAGAAGACTGGATGCGCTATGGCGTAACAGCCCGCCGCAAGCGCAATGTCCGCCGTGTTGCGGAGCTGGCCTCGCTGCGTTCGCGCCGCAAGGAGATTGCGAGCCAGTTCCGTGGATCGCTCAAGCTGACCGTGTCAGAAGCCCAGACAACCGGAAAGCTGACAACCGTAGCGGAGGATGTGACCAAGGCATTCGGCGAGCGGGTTGTGGTCAAGAATCTCGATCTGCGCGTGCTCAAGGGCGATCGCCTGGGGATTGTCGGTGCCAACGGTATGGGCAAGACGACGCTTCTTCGTCTCCTTACCGGCGAGGATCAACCTGATACGGGACGCGTACAGGTAGGTCCCTCCACCTCGCTCGTCACGCTGGACCAGCGACGTGCGAGCCTCGACCCGTCTATGACGCTTGCGGATACCATGACCGGGGGAAGCGGGGACATGGTGCAGGTGGGCGATGAGAAGCGCCATGTCATCGGGTATATGAAGGACTTCCTGTTCCGCCCCGAACAGGCGCGCACGCCGGTCGGTGTTCTCTCTGGCGGTGAACGTGGCCGACTTGCCCTTGCCTGTGCACTGGCCCAGCCATCAAACCTGCTCGTACTCGACGAGCCGACGAATGATCTTGACCTTGAGACGCTCGATCTGTTGCAGGAAATGCTGGACGATTATCCGGGTACGGTCATGCTGGTGAGCCATGATCGCGATTTTCTAGACCGCGTGGCCACCTCGGTTCTGGTAGCACAGGGCGACGGCCACTGGATCGAATATGCCGGTGGGTACAGCGATATGCTGGCCCAGACAGGCGGTGAAGCCCCGGCTGAGCGCAATGCGAACCCGGAAAGCAAAACGACCGAGCCGCGGGAAAAGAATGCTGCAAGATCAGAGCGCAACAGCAAGAAGCTCAGCTACAAGGACAAGCTGGCGCTTGAGAAACTCCCTGCGGAAATCGATCGTCTCGAGAAGCTCATCGTCACCCTGCGTGAGACACTCTCGGACCCGTCGCTCTACAGCAAGGACGCGAAGAAGTTCGCCCGGGTAAGTGACGAGCTCACTTCTGCCGAGGCAGCGCTTACCTCTGCCGAGGAGGAATGGCTCCTTCTCGAGATGAAAAAAGAAGAGATCGAGTCCGGCGCTTGAACACCGGACCAGAAATCTTCCAGGGGTACCGAGCAGGAAAATGCCCCTCTTTCGGCTCAAGCCTCGGTTGGAGACAGGCTTTCGCCTGATGCGATAAGCCCTGACATCTCCATGCGCGCCCTCGTGTCATCCATGCTGGCCTTGACGCGAATGGCCGCATCGAGCGCCCGGATACCCGCCTCCGCATCGACAAGGATCGGTGCGCCATCCAGGCATGCCGCTGCGAAAGCATCGTGCTCGGCTGCAAGACAATCATTGTCCTTCCAGCGCAGCGCCTCGCGTCGAAAGCCCCCCGTGCCCGGTAGAGGCAAGCCACGCTTGCGGCCAATCATGGTCAGTTCCTGCTCAACGAAATCGGCCGAGAGGTAACCCTCTTCCGAAAAGACACGCATACGGCGTTCGGTCTTGAGCGAGATACGGCTGGCCGAGATGGAGGCGACACATCCATTGGCGAACCGTACCCGTGCATTGGAGATATCCTCATGCGCGCTCGATACCGCAACGCCTACCGCGTCTATGGACTCGATGGGAGAGTCGACCAGTGAGAGAACCAGATCGAGATCATGGATCATCAGATCGAGAATCACCGACACATCCGTGCCGCGTGGCTTGAAGGGGGCAATCCGCGTCGCCTCGATATACAGAGGCTTGCCGATACGCTCTGAAATCGCCCTGTGCTCAGAGGAGTACCGCAGGAGGTGGCCCACCTGAAGCACCACGCCCTCAGCCTTCGCCAGCGCCGCCAGGGTTCTGGCTTCATCAAGGGTCGCAGCGATGGGTTTCTCCACCAGCACGTGACGCCCTGCCGTGAGGCAGGCTGAAGCGACCGGGAAATGCTGTTCCGCCGGGGCTGCCACGATGACCGCGTCAGACTGGGCAATCAGGGCTTCAAGGCTTGCCGCCACTGCACAACCGGCCTCGTTGGCCACGAGCCGGGCCCGCGCCTGATCCGGGTCGTAAAGTGCGACAAGCTGCTCGCGCGGACAGTCCTTTGCCTTGAGGGCGTGGAAGCGGCCAAAATGACCAGCCCCCACAATTCCGACCTTCAGCATATTTTTTCCCGGTCCGTGCACGTCTGAAATCATGTTTTTGGTGTAGCAGGGGGCACAGGGAGGTTGCAACGCAGAGCGCCTACCTGCATCTTCCCGCAGCCTGACCGCCTCGCGGTAGCCTCAAATCTCCGGTCGTTACAAGAAGGACGCCGCTCCGTTCGATGATGTACTATAGTCGGCCTACCATGCTGGGAGTTCTCGGGGTCTGTTTCCTCGGCCTCCTGCTTTGCCTGCCCAATTTCATGCGTGCGCCTGCGGCCAAGCTGCCCTGGCATCAGATCCATCTGGGTCTCGATTTGCGTGGCGGTTCCTATCTTCTGCTTCGACTCGATCAGCAGAGCCTCGTTGATGACCGCCTCCAGGGTCTTGAGGATCAGGCCAAGCAGGTCCTGATTGAAAAGAACCTTGGCTATCGCGATTTTCGCAAGGATGCCGCTGGACGAACGCTCAGCTTCCTCCCGCGTGATGCAAGCGAGCAGCAATCCAGCCTTGAGGCTCTCTCCTCGCTCACTGGCGCTGGGAGCGACGTGGCCGCCGCGGTCGATCACGACCGCATCGTGATGACCCTGAATGAGGCCGCATTGCGTCAACGTGCGCGCGAGGCTGTAGGACAGTCCATCGAGATCGTCCGTCGTCGTATCGACAGCACAGGTGCAGTGGACCCCGAGATTACGCGACAGGGAGACGACCGTATCGTAGTCGAACTGCCTGGCATCAGTGATCCTGAGCATATCAAGCGGCTTCTGGGCACCACCGCCAAGATGACATTCCGCCTGCTGGCCAACTCGGCCGGAGGGGGTGCCGTCGCACCGCCGGGATCCACCCTCATGCAGGATATCAGCACGGGTGCGATGTTGCCGGTGCTGGATCATGTTGCTGTTGATGGCGCGGCGCTGAACAATGCCGGTGCATCGATCGACCAGCAATCGGGCGAATGGGCTGTTACCTTCTCGTTCAATCGTGCAGGCGCCCGCGCATTTGCGCAGACCACCACCGAAAACGTCGGCCGACGCTTTGCGATCGTGCTCGACAACAAGGTGATCGAGGCCCCCGTTATCCGCACGCCCATTACGCAGGGTAACGGCCAGATCACGGGCAACTTCACCGCTCAGACTGCGACCGATCTTGCTGTCATGTTGCGCGCAGGTGCCCTGCCCGCGCCGCTGGCGGTTATCGAGCAGCGCTCGATTGGTCCGTCCCTCGGTGCTGATTCGATCCGGGCCGGTGCCATCAGCCTGGCTATTGGCTTCATCTTCGTAATCGTCTTCATGGCGCTGTTCTACGGGCGCTTTGGCCTCTATGCGAACATTGCGCTGCTGGCTAACCTGGTGCTGATGACGGCTATCCTCTCGCTGTTCGAGGCCACACTGACCCTGCCGGGTATGGCGGGTATGCTGCTGACACTCGGCATGGCAGTCGACGCCAACATCCTGATCAATGAGCGTATCCGCGAGGAAGTCGGGCGCGGACGCACGGCGCTTGCTGCCATGCAGACAGGTTTCGAACGTGCCTCCTCCACCATCATCGACAGCAATGCGACGGCCTTTCTTGCGCATGTCATGCTGTTCGTGTTCGGCACAGGGCCCGTGCGCGGCTTCGCCCTGACGATTACGGTCGGTATCGTCACCACCCTCTTCACCACCATGCTGCTGTCACGTCTGCTGATGGTTCGCTGGTACGCCCTCACACGCCCCACAGAACTGCCGGTCTGAAGCGATGCTCTCACGTCCTCTTTTCCGCTTCGTCCGTGAAGACAAGCATATTCCGTTCATGCGGGGCCGCTATGCCGGCCTCGCCACCTCGGCCATTCTGTCGGCTCTCTCCGTCGTTCTGTTTTTCGTACCTGGTCTCAAGCTCGGTCTCGATTTCCATGGCGGTATCGTTGTGGAGGCACAGACACAAGGACCGGCAGATTTCGACAAGCTCCGTCATGCGCTTGCCGTCCATAATATTTCCGCGGCGGGGCTACAGCGCTTCGGGGCTGAAAACGATGTACTGATTCAGCTCGACACACCGCCTGCAGGCCCGACGCAGGAAGCCGATACGCAAAAGCTGGTCGATACCGTGCGCCACGCAGTTGTCGAGGCTCAGCCTGGTACGCAGGTCCTGCGCGCCGACGCCGTTGGCGCTTCGGTCTCCAGCGAGCTGTTTCGCAACGGGCTTCTTGCCCTTGGGCTCAGCCTTGCCATGATCCTGGTCTATATCTGGATCCGGTTCGAATGGGAGTTCGCAATCAGCGCCGTGATCACGCTGGTGCTCGACCTCACCAAAACGGTCGGGTTTCTCGCTATCACGCGCTTCCAGTTCGATCTGGTGATGGTGGCCGCCATCCTGACGATTTTGGGCTATTCCACCAACGACAAGGTGGTGGTCTATGATCGCGTGCGTGAGAACCTGCGCAAGTATCGCACCATGCCCCTGCGTGAGTTGCTGGATCTCTCTATCAACGAGACGCTCAACCGGACGCTTGGCACGTCCATGACGGTGTTCCTCGCAGCGCTGCCGCTGGCCATCTTCGGGGGCCATAGCCTCTCAGGCTTTGCCACCGTCATGCTCTTCGGCATCGTGGTCGGCACATCGTCGTCGATCTTCATTGCGGCACCGCTGCTTCTGCTTATGGGCGAGAAGCGCCTGCGTCGCAGCAAGGCTTCCTGAGGCCAAAATTCCGGGGAGGTTTGCTTGCCTCCCCTAGCCCCGTGACCGATGCCTGAATCAGGTCAGGGTGCCGCCAGCCCTGGTTTTGTACCATCAGCGGCTGGCTGGGGCACCGGGGTGGCATAATCCAGAATCTGCATAATTCCACCGTCAGCGAGTCTGAAATTGGCGTCCGTGGGCGAGAACGCAGCCTGCCGTATCAATTGCCACGTGTTGTGATCGATCGCGATCAGGCGTGCGATATCGGTCTTCGTCGCCTTGTGCTGCATGATGCGCACGATCATGCCGTGCTCCGCCATGCCATTCGCGATAGCATAGCTTGTGAGCAGAACGCTCGGTGAGCGGCTCTGCATCAGTTGGTCGCCTGCGCCCCCGGCACAAGCGGTGAGAGACAGGGCTGAAACCAGAATAGCGGATGAAAGAAAATGGCGCATGAACAGATCATGCGCCACGAAACAGCGCCCGCCAAGCGGGCGCGTCAAGACAGGGTGATAAAGACTGGCTTATCTGGGATCCTTCGCGATCAGATCGCGGATTTCTGTCAACAGGACCTCGCTCTTGGTCGGCGCAGGCGGGGCCGCCGGCGCGGCTTCCTGCTTGTGCTGGAAACGGGAGACAATCTTGATGAGCCAGAATACGGCGAAGGCCACGATCAGAAACTGAATTACGGCGTTGAGGAATACGCCCACATTGACCGTGACAGCCCCGGCCTTTTGGGCCTCGGCGAGGGTGGGAAGTACCGGCCCCTTGAGCGTGATGAAGATATTCGAGAAATCGATCCCACCTGTGAGCAGTCCGATGCCGGGAGTAAGAATATCCTTGACGAGACTGGTGACAATCGACGTGAAAGCTGCACCGACGATGATACCGACAGCCATGTCGATGACATTGCCACGCATGATGAACTTCTGGAACTCGGCAATCCAGCCGGGGGTGTGCAGCTTTGAACGTAGATCAGACATCGTGACTTTTTTTCCTTCAGGTAAGGGACAGTAGGAAGCGTGTTCAGGGACGGTTCGTGACGCAGGCATCTGCCGCGTCTGAAACGCTCAAGCACCCCAGATTGTGGGATAAAACCCTGAGGCCGGATAGAAAAAACAATAGCGGCGCAGAAGTTTCTGCGTTTTTGTCGTTTCCCTGACCGTTTCTTTCCGTTATAGCCCCGCCATCCGCTCCGGTCGGCATCGGAGCATTGCAACAAGGACAGTACAGATGAAGACCGGCATTCACCCCGATTATCACGAGATCACCATCATCATGACTGATGGCAGCGAGTTCAAGACACAGTCCTGCTATGGCAAGGCTGGCGACACGCTGCGTCTCGACGTTGACCCGAAGTCCCACCCGGCCTGGACCGGCGTGCAGCGTATGCTCGACACGGGAGGCCAGGTGGCCAAGTTCAACAAGCGTTTTGCCGGCATCGGCGCTCGCGCCGCCAAGAAGTAATATCAGGCGCTCCTTCCCGGGCGGGGCCTTGTCCCGCCCGGAAACGATCCCACATCAAGCCTGTCACAATGCCCATCCGGGGTTGCGACAATGCTTCATGTTTCTGTGCCGGCCCATGCGGAGGCGCAGTATCGGATCTGCCTTGAAGGAGGTTCTTCATGTCTTACGATTTCGCACCACTTTTCCGCTCGGCGATCGGTTTTGACCGTCTCGCCCGTCTGGTTGATGATGCCGTGTCCAATGCGCCGGCCCATGCCAGCTATCCCCCGTACAACATAGAAAAATCGGCCGAGGATGTTTATCAGGTCACCATGGCGCTGGCCGGGTTTGGTCCTGAAGATGTCGAGATCTACCTCGCCGAGAACCAGCTGATCATCAAGGGCCATGTCCCCCGCAAGACAACAGCTGGCGAGTTGCTCCACCGTGGTATTGCGACCCGGGCGTTCGAACGGCGCTTTGCGCTCGCCGATCATATCGAGGTCAGTGGCGCAGAGCTGGTGAATGGATTGCTGACCGTTTCCGTGTGTCAAGTCACCCCCGAAGCGCTCAAGCCGCGCCGTATTCCGATCTTGCAGGGTATGCCAGCCTCAAACAGCGCCAAAGCCTCCGGAATGACAGCAGCCTCCGGCCCCCTTCCGGTCAGCCACGCGGCCTGATGCCAGCCCAGCCCGTCGCCCTGCTCAAGGGATGACGTAGCGGCAAGGTCGTGCGGCATCCGGGTTTTTTGTCAATAATGCGCGCAGGGGCTTGACCCCTGCCGCTCTCGCAGACCATATCAGCGCAGACTTTGCTATGCATCCAGCAGGTGCCGCGCAGATCTCCCCGGTACGCCGGGTAAGGACATTCAAATCGGTGCCTGCTGGAGCGATGCTCCTCACGCAGGATGGACCGAGATGACTTTGCCGCTTATGCCGAAAGCCACCGCAGTATGGCTGATCGACAAAACCGCCCTCACCTTCACGCAGATTGCCGAATTCTGCGGTATGCATCCGCTCGAGGTGCAGGCCATTGCTGATGGCGAGGTTGCTGCGGGCATCAATGGCTATGACCCAGTCAAGAACAACCAGCTGACGCAGGAACAGATCACCCGTTGCGAAGGCAACCCGGATCTGCGCCTCAAGCTTTCCGCCAAGGCCAACCCTGTTGCCCGTCGCGCCAAGGGCGCACGCTACACCCCGATCGCGCGCCGCAATGACCGCCCGGATGCCATCGCGTTCGTGCTGCGCCAGTTCCCCCAGCTTTCGGAACTCCAGATCATCAAGCTGCTGGGCACGACCAAGGATACCATCGCCAAGGTGCGTGACCGCCAGCATTGGAACAGCGCCAATATCAAGCCGCGCGATCCGGTGATCCTGGGCCTGTGCAGCCAGACGGACCTTAACGCTGCGGTGCAGGCCGCCAATGAGCGCCTCGCCCGTGAAGGCCATTCTGTGCCCGTCGTCGCAGAAATGTCAGAGTTTGACGACACAGAGGGCTAAGTAGGGATAGCGCCGGCCATTAACCCTGTTGTAGGATTTCGCGGGTGGTGGCTGAAATGAAAGCGGAAAGAACCTGATGCTCGTTGATCATGAAGTCATGCTCCGCCGTCTGCATGAACTGCGCAGCGAGCATCGCGACCTCGATACGGTGATCGATCGTCTCGTCCAGCATCCGCTCAATCAGTTGCAGCTTCAGCGCCTCAAAAAGCGCAAGCTGCTTCTGAAGGACGAAATCAACTTTATCGAGAACCGCCTTATACCGGATGATATTGCCTGAATGAGCGAAGACCTCGATCTATACAGCCAGACAACCGATCTGGCCCAGACGCCTCGCGTTGGTATCATCATGGGAAGCCAGTCGGACTGGTCGACCATGAATTTTGCCGCCGAGAAGCTGACAGAGCTCGATATCAGCTTCGAAACGCGCATTGTTTCCGCCCACCGCACCCCTGACAGGCTGGCTGAATATGCCCGAAGTGCCCGGGGTCGGGGGCTTCAGGTCATTATCGCCGGCGCTGGCGGTGCAGCCCATCTGCCTGGCATGGTTTCGGCCTGGACCACACTTCCGGTTCTGGGCGTGCCTGTCGAATCCCACGCCCTGAAGGGCATGGACTCCCTCCTGTCGATCGTCCAGATGCCGGGCGGCGTGCCGGTTGGTACGCTCGCCATTGGCAAGGCTGGCGCCATCAATGCAGCGTTGCTTGCTGCGTCTATCCTGTCCCTGCAGGATGAAGGCGTCAGGGCACGTCTGGACACATGGCGCGCCATGCAGACAGCCTCTGTAGCCGATACCCCTGAAGCATGACGGTTACAGCGCTCCCTCCGGGATCGACAATCGGCATCATCGGTGGCGGTCAGCTTGGACGGATGTCTGCGGTTGCAGCCTCCCGTCTGGGCTATCACGTGCATATCCTGAGCGCCGAGGCTGATCCGCCAGCGCAGGAAACGGCACAGCGCGTGACCGTCGGGGCTTACGACGATGAAGCTGTTCTAAGGGACTTTGCTCAGAGCGTTGATGTCATCACCTTCGAATTCGAAAACATCTCTGCAACTGGTCTGGACCTGCTCTCCTCGCTCTGCCCGGTGCATCCGGCAGGATCCGTTCTCGCTATCAGCCAGGATCGTATTCTCGAGAAGACCTTCCTGAGCGACAATGATATCCCGGTAGCGCCCTGGATTTCAGTCCCGAACGCGACCTCACTTGAGCGTGCGGTTACCGCGCTGGGATTCCCTTTCCTGCTTAAGACCACGCGGTTTGGCTATGATGGCAAGGGTCAGTTCCGGATCGCTGATCAGGCCGGGCTCGATGCGCTTGATCGCGATCTGCCCTTCCCGCTCATTGCCGAGGGGTTTGTGGATTTCGAGCGCGAGCTGAGCGTGATGGTCGCCCGCAACGCAAGCGGTGCCAGCACGTGCTTTGCCGTGACAGAGAACCAGCACAAGGACGGTATTCTCGATATCAGTCTGGCACCGGCACGTATTCCCGTGGCTCTGGCCGAACAGGCCGAGGCGCTGGCACGCCGCATCGCAGTGACGCTCGATCTGGTTGGTATCCTTGGCGTTGAGATGTTTGTCTCGGCCAAGGGCGAGCTTCTGGTCAACGAAATTGCGCCCCGGCCGCATAATTCGGGCCATTGGACGATGGATGCCTGTCTGATCGATCAGTTCGAGATGCACATCCGCGCAGTCGCTGGCCTGCCCCTCCCCAACCCTTATCGCCATAGTGATGCGGTCATGAAGAACCTGATCGGTCCGGAAGGTATGGCAGTTTGTGACGCGGTTCTTGCCGACGCTGGGTTGGCCATGCATCTTTACGGTAAGAGCGCGTGCCGCGAAGGGCGCAAGATGGGCCACGTGAATGCCCTCTTCCCGCTCGGGGCGCTACCGGGGCCGTTCGGTGTTGCGGCGCGCCTTGACGCGGCGCTCGGCATCAAGACCGTGTCTGAGCAGGAAATCTGATCAGCGGTCCTTCATCAAGCCAAGCTCCCTGAAGCTCGAATAGCTGCCATTGCCGATGATGATGTGATCGGCAATGCGCACATCAATCAGGGCAGCCGCCTTCTGTGTATCCCGCGTCATGACGATATCGGCATCGGAAGGCGTCGGGTCACCACTCGGATGATTGTGTACGAGCACAATGCTTCTGGCGCCGATTTCCATGGCACGCCGCGCCACCTCGCGCGGATAGACAGGTGTGTGGTTTACGGTGCCTCGTGTCTGCGCCTCATCCGCCAGAAGGCGGTTTCGCTCGTCAAGGAACAGGATACGGAATTGCTCGATCGGCTCGCGGGTGAGGCGGGATTTCAGGTAGTCAAGCATTGACCTCGGATTGGCAAGGATATCGCCCTCACCCATACGTGCCCGGCTGACCCGTATGGCAGCCTCATGAAGTAGAGCGATCGTGCAGATAAGTGGGCGATCCAGCGAGACAATGCCCGAAAGAGTGCGCTGCTCCGATGAAAACATGGCCGCGAGTGAACCAAATCGCATTAACATGTTCTCGCAGAAAGAAGTACGTTCACCGGCGGGAATACCCGAGCCTTCACAAAAAAGGCGCAGCAGGGCCTCATCCGATAGTACGGGCCCTTGCCCGCTAGCCATGGCCATGTGAGGTAGTTCCATCAAGCCGAACACAGCCTGCGCGGCGTCGGATGGCTGCAGATCCGGTCTCGCCTCTATGCCGCTATGCTTGCAAATTACTTCTTTCAACGGCATCTCCGCCAAGATCAATCGAGTGATGTATGTCAGAGTTCGACCAATATACGAGTGATCATTCTGTTTTATTTGATCTTGACGGCACAATCATAGACTCTCGCATCGGGATCATCGACACGCTTCATGGAGTCGTGCGGGCGCTCGGCCATGAGCCTGATCTGTCGATTGATCTCACCTGGGTTGTAGGCCCCCCTCTGGCCGAGCTGATGGAGGAGGTCATCCGCGTTTATGGTGACAACAGGGTAGAAAAGGCGGTGGCGCTGTACCGCGCCCTCTATGACAAGTCGGGTAAGTTCCAGACGCCTGTCTTCCCGCATATGGCGCATTTGCTGCGCACACTTGCGCGCTCGCAGGTCAGAATCTTCACGGCAACCTCCAAACCAGCCTCTCTTGCCCGCGAGATATTGCGTCAGCATGGTCTCGACGAATGCTTTGACCATGTCCACGGTGCCGCCGATGATGACAGCGGCGGTGAAAAGCCCGAGATGATCGCCCGCATCATGGAGCAGGAGGGGCTGTCGTCTACACGGACGCTCATGATTGGTGACCGGAGATTTGATATTTCCGGCGCCCATGCCAATCGCCTGCGCGCTCTCGGCGTGCTCTGGGGCTATGGCGGAGAGGCCGAATTGACGGAAGCCGGGGCTGATCTTCTTGTCGCTTCCCCCGGCGATCTCGCACCTGCCCTGCACAACCAGTTCACGGCACTTGCGCGCCTCTGATGATACGGAAAGGCGCGCAGGATAGCCTAGAAAAACCCTTTTTGTCTGAGGCTCAAA
Organism: Asaia sp. SF2.1; assembly: GCF_000505765.1. Classification (NCBI taxonomy): domain Bacteria; kingdom Pseudomonadati; phylum Pseudomonadota; class Alphaproteobacteria; order Acetobacterales; family Acetobacteraceae; genus Asaia; species Asaia sp. SF2.1. Next base: position 45,500 of record NZ_AYXS01000007.1, read on the forward strand.
GGGGGGCGCCTTTCCGATACGACCACAACATCATGAACGATCATAGCAAGCGCGCCTGCCTCCAGACTGAGGCGCTCTGCAAAGTGACGCAAGGGCGACGTTGCGGCATGAAACGTGGTCAGTGTTTTCTGAACACCGATGAAGGAAACAGCCCGAAGCGCCAGGGCCCTGCGGAAAATGGGCGCAGTGGTGGTAAAATCATCAACCGGTTCGTCAGCCAGCAACCGGTTGCGATTATCCAGATAAAGCAGTCGGAACTGCTCGGGTACAGCGCTCCCCATCACCCCGGAAAGATAGGCACAAAGCTGGTCCCAGCTCCCGAGACGGGGACGCAGGCGATCTTCTGCCAGAGCCAGCCGATCGGCGAGAACCGGGGGAAAACGCAAAAGCAGTAATGCCTTCTCACTTACACCCAGCGACCGCAAATCCTGCGCCGGAGCCGCAAAGACGGCAGAGAGGCTTCCAAATCGCTGCAGGAGCGCCTTGGCAAGGGGTTTGGTATCGCGTCGCGGTATGCTGCTGAAAAGCAGCATCTCCAGAATTTCATAATCGGCCAATGTGTCAGCCCCTGCGCTCAGCACGCGGTGTCGCATGCGCTCGCGATGCCCTTGCGGCCCCACCCCGCGCAGCAGGTTCTTGCTTTCAGGCGAAAATGAGCGTTTGGCCATAAGAGCATTACATTCTATATCGATCGGGTGACGCAATCCCTTATTCCATCCCCCTCGCCTGACTACCTTGAACGCCTCAATCCCGAGCAACGGGAGGCCATTGAGACGACCGAGGGCCCGCTTCTGATCCTGGCTGGAGCTGGAACGGGCAAGACACGCGTTCTGACCACGCGTTTTGCGCATATCCTGCTCGATGGCCGCGCGCGCCCTTACCAGATCCTTGCAGTCACCTTCACCAACAAGGCTGCGCGTGAAATGCGCGAGCGTGTGGGTGCCCTGCTGGGCGAGACTGTCGAAGGGCTATGGCTGGGCACATTCCATGCCCTATGCGCGCGGATGCTGCGCCGCCATGCTGAATATGTCGGGCTGACCACTGGCTTCACGATCCTCGATACCGACGATCAGCTTCGGCTCGTGCGTCAGATCATGGAGCCGTTCCGCCTCGATACGAAACGCTGGCCACCTCAAGCCCTGCTGGGTATTTTCCAGCGCTGGAAAGATCGCGGTTTGACGCCCGAACAGGTGACGGCCGCCGAGGATACGGATTTTGCAGGAGGACAGGCGCGCAAGCTTTACGCCGCCTATCAGGACCGGCTCAAGGCGGTCAATGCCTGTGACTTTGGCGATCTCATGCTGCATACGCTCGAGATCCTGCGCACACAGCCAGACGTTCTGGCCCAGTATCACCGGCTGTTCCGCTATATTCTGGTCGATGAGTATCAGGACACCAATACAATCCAGTATCTCTGGCTGCGTCTGCTGGCCAAGCGCGAGCACGGGCCGGCCAATATCGCCTGCGTGGGGGACGACGATCAGTCGATCTATTCATGGCGTGGTGCCGAGGTGGAAAACATCCTGCGCTTCGAAAAGGATTTCCCCGGCGCGAAGATCGTTCGCCTCGAGCGTAACTACCGTTCAACAGCCCAGATCCTCGCTGCGGCCTCAGGGCTGATCGCCCATAACTCAGGCCGTCTGGGCAAGACGCTTCGGCCCGGTCGCGAGGACGCACAGGGCGAGAAGCTGCAGATCGTCAGCGCATGGGATTCCGACGAGGAAGCCCGTATCGCTGCCGGGGCCATCGAGCGGCTGCGCAGTGAGGGGCACCCCCTCTCCCAGATTGCCATTCTGATGCGAGCGGGCTTCCAGACACGCCCCTTTGAAGAACGTTTCCTGACACTTGGCCTGCCCTATCGCGTGGTCGGTGGTTTGCGGTTCTATGAGCGTGCCGAGATACGTGATGCCATGGCGTATATGCGTGTGCTGGCCCAGCCCGCGGATGATCTCGCCTTTGAGCGGATCATCAATGTGCCAAAGCGCGGCGTGGGTGCTGCCGGGTTGCAGAAGCTTCATCATGAGGCGCGCAGCCTGAATGCGCCACTCAGTGTTGGCGTTGCTCATGCTCTCGACACCGGGCTAGTGAAGGGCAAGGGCCGCGAAGCCCTGTCAGGCCTCATGGAAGCTTTCGCCCGCGCCCGCGAAACCCGTGAGAGCGAAGGCCATGTGGTGGCCATGGAGCAGTTGCTGGAGGAAAGCGGCTACCTGCCGATGTGGCGCGACGATAAATCGCCCGAGGCCCCAGGGCGGCTCGACAATATCAAGGAATTGCTGCGGGCCATTGGCGATTTCGGCACGCTCGAAGGCTTTCTCGAGCACGTGGCTCTGGTCACCGAGACCGAGGACAAGGCAAGTGCTGACACGGTCAGCCTCATGACCCTGCACGGGGCCAAGGGGCTGGAGTTCGACACCGTGTTCCTTCCCGGCTGGGAGGAAGGCGTATTTCCCTCTCAGCGCAGCCTCGATGAAGGTGGCCTCAAGAGCCTCGAGGAAGAACGCAGGCTGGCTTATGTCGGGATTACCCGCGCCAGAAAACGGGCGATCATCATTCATGCCGCCCGTCGGCGCATCTATGCCAACTGGCAGGACTCCATGCCCAGCCGCTTCATCGATGAGATTCCTGCGGAAACGGTCGAGCATAGTGGACAGGCCATGCAGGAGCGCCGTCAGGCTGCCGCGCAGACCTCCATTTTTGCATCGGGCCCGTTGAGCAGCACGCAGGGGCGCTTTCGTACAGCTGCCCCCCGCCTGACAGATGTGCGTCCCGACGCCTCACATGGAATTGCCTCGGGCGCACGCGTGTTCCATCAGAAATTCGGCTATGGCACCGTGCTCGGTGTCGAATCCGACCGATTGCATATCAACTTCGAGAAGGCAGGCGAAAAACGCATCATGGCCCATTTTGTGGAACAGGTCTCGTGAGCGCATCCAGACGACACGCTTCGGCGCTTGAAACCATCTCCGTCACCGTCGCTGATGAGGCCGTGCCGCTTTTCGAACAGGCCTTTCTGACCGTTTGCACCACGGTTGGCATTTTCGAGGCCAATGAGGACCAGAACATCTGGCGCGTCGAGGGCGTGAAGGATGTGGGCCATGCCGAAGAGGAACTTGCCCGCGCCCTTACATTGGCGCGCCTCATGACCGGCGTGGATGCCGAGCTTGTGCGCGAACGCACCGAGGCAGAGGGCTGGCTTGCCCGCACCTATGAAGCCTTTCCGCAGCAGGATGTCGGACGGCGCTTCGCCATTCGGGGTACCCACCTCACCCCCAGCTACAAGCGTGACCGCCTGACCATCACGCTGGATGCCGGGATTGCCTTCGGCTCGGGCGAGCATGGTTCCACCCGTGGCTGCCTGCGAGCACTCGAAGACATGGCCTGGCGCAAGCCGGCCCGTATTCTCGATATGGGCTGCGGGTCGGGTATTCTGGCCATGGCGGCGGCACGTCTTTTCAACAAGCGTATCCTTGCCGTGGATATCGAGCCCTGGTCGGTCCGGGTGGCCGCAAGCAACGCGAAGCTCAATGGCATCGGCCCGTTGATCGACGCCCGCCTGGGCAATGGCTGGCTGACACCGGCGGTTCGTGCCAAGGCCCCTTACGATCTCGTCTTCGCCAATATCCTGGCACGCCCGCTCTGCAAGATGGCGCGTGATCTCGGTAGCCATCTTGCCCCGGGGGGCACGGTCATTCTTGCCGGCCTGCTGACGACCCAGGCCCGTATGGTGCTGGCCGCGCACAGGCGACAGGGACTTGTGCTCGAGAAGCAGTACTACGAAGGCGAGTGGTCCACGCTGGTTCTGCGCCGCCGTGACTGAACTGCGCGACGCGACCGAAAGCGACCTGCCCGCCATTCTCGCCATCACTAATGATGCGATCGCGACTTCCGAGGCGATATGGGCAACGTCACCGCGCAGCCTGGAAGAGCGAAGGGGCTGGATGGCCGATCGCAAGGCTGCCGGCTTTCCGGTTATCGTCGCTGTGGAAGATGGGACCATCCTCGGCTTCGCCTCCTACGGGCCGTTTCGCGTCTACGAAGGCTATGCCCGCACGGTGGAGCATTCCATTTATGTGGCACGTGCAGCGCAGCGCAAAGGTATTGGCCGCATGCTGCTTGAGGCCATAACCGCTCACGCGGAACACGCGGGGATGCATGTCCTGATCGGGGCCATTACTGCCAGCAATACCGCCTCGATCGCGCTTCATCGCGCAGCAGGGTTCAGCGAGAGTACGCCCCTTCCCCAGATGGGTTTCAAGTTTGGTCGCTGGCTGGATCTGGTCTTCATGTATCGTCTTTTCGACGAAGATGGGCATTCAGGACTGATGCAGGACACGCCGTCGCCCGATAGCGACACGAGCCCGCCTCACCCGGCCTAAGCACGTCGGAACCCCGTTACAAACGTCCCGCAACGCCCTGCTTACAGGCCCGAGATGAAAGAAAACGCCATGAGTCTCATCCCTCTCGACAAACGTCAGGCACTTGTCCGGCATGAACTCGATGCAAGCGGGGTGGATGGCTTTCTACTGCCGCGTGGGGACGAATTTCTGGGTGAATATGTGGCCCCATGCGCCGAGCGGCTGGCCTGGCTGACCGGATTTACCGGCAGTGCAGGACTTGCCATCATCCTGGGCGAGACCGCCGCAGTGTTTTCCGATGGCCGCTATACCAGCCAGTTGCAGGATCAGGTCGATGGGACCCAATGGGAGCGGCTGCATCTGACAAAACAGCCAGCGGCGGAGTGGCTCGCCCACAATGCGCGGGGTCTCAAAATCGGATATGACCCCAAGCTGGTGGGTGAAGCACAGCTCAACGCCCTGACCTCGGCCGATTACAACTTTGTTGCGCTCGACCGTAATCCGGTTGATGCTGTCTGGGCCGATCAACCTGCGCCGCCCGAGAGCGCCGTGCAATACCACCCGGAGGCCTTCAGCGGCGAAGGCAGCCTGTCCAAACGCCGCAAGATTGGCGGCGCGCTGCGCAAGGCAGGCCAGGAAGCCATGCTGGTCTGTGATCCGACATCGCTTGCCTGGCTGTTGAATATCCGCGGAGATGACGTTCCCAATACGCCGGTCATCCTCGCCTTCGGCATCCTGCATCAGGATGCCTCTTTGGAGGTGTTCGTCGATATCAGCCGCGTCAGCCCGGATGCGGCCATCTCGTTCCGCAATGTTTCTGTCCTGCCCCCCGAGGCGCTTCAGGACCGTCTGAAGGCGCTTTCCGGTCAGGTCGTTCGCTTTGACCCGGCCCAGACATCGCTCTGGTTCATCCAGACACTGGCTGAGGCAGGGGCGACACTCGCGCGCGGCAACGATCTCTGTGCCCTGCCCCGCGCCTGCAAGAACGCTACCGAGCAGGAAGGCGCACGCAAGGCGCATCTGACCGATTCAGCTGCGCTTTGCCGCTTCCTCCATTTTGTCTTCCGCGAGGGCTCCGGGCTGCGCGAAACCATGCTGGCTGAAATCCTTAACAGGTATCGCGGCGCTTCAGACAGCTATCATGGCGAGAGCTTTCCGGCGATCTCAGCTGTTGGCCCCAATGCTGCCCTGCCGCATTATCGCGCCCTGTCCGGTCAGGATCTGATCCTGCAGCCCAATCAGGTGTATCTGATTGACAGCGGGGGCCAGTATGATGCCGGCACCACAGACGTGACACGCACGATCTGGAATGGCCCCGATGCGCCCCCCGCAGCGTTGTGCGAGGCCTTTACCCGTGTACTCAAGGGAAACATCCTTCTCGCCCGTGCCCGTTTTCCTCAGGGCACGACGGGGCATCGGCTCGACTCTCTGGCACGCTATGCACTCTGGCAGGCCGGGCTCGATTACGACCACGGTACAGGGCATGGCATTGGCAGCTACCTCTCCGTGCATGAGGGGCCTCAGAACATCAGCTCTGTTGCCCGTCCTGTGGCGCTGGAAGAAGGCATGATCGTCTCTGACGAGCCGGGCTATTACCTGCCCGGTTCCTACGGCATCCGGCTGGAAAACCTGCTTCTGGTCAAGGCTGCATCAGTCACAAGCCAGGCCCCCTTCCTCGAGTTCGAGGTACTTGGCTTTGCGCCGTTCGATCGGCGTCTGATCATGGCATCGTTACTGGAACCGGAAGAGCTGCGCTGGCTGAATACCTATCATCAGGATACGCTCGCCCATATCGGCCCGCTTCTGGACGAGGACGACCGGAGCTGGCTTGTTGACGCCTGCGCGCCAATCACGAACTGAACAAAGGAAAGACAGAATGGCTGATCACATGATCCCCGCGACCCTTATCGAAGGTGATGGTATCGGGCCGGAAATCACCGCCTCTGTTGTTGAAATCCTGTCCAAGGTCGGTGCCCCGTTCGAATGGGACCACCAATCCGGCGGGCTTGGCGCCATTGAAAAGTTCGGCGCCCCGCTGCCACAGCCGACCCTCGACAGCATTCGCAAGACCGGCCTTGCTCTCAAGGGGCCACTCACCACGCCGGTTGGTGCGGGTTTCAAATCCGTCAATGTGACGATGCGTCAGGAGTTTGGGCTCTACGCCAATCTGCGCCCGACGCGGACGGTCGTTCCGGGCGGCCGCTTCGACAAGGTGGATCTCGTGGTTGTGCGCGAGAACATCGAAGGGCTCTATGCTGCGATGGAGCATTATCTGCCCGTCGGTGACGACCCGAAGGGTCTGGCCTATGGCGCTGGTTTCAACTCGCGCGCAGAATGTGCGCGCATTGTGCGCTTCGCCTTCGATTACGCGGTGGCCAATGGCCGCAAAAAGGTCACGCTGGTTCACAAGGCCAATATCCTCAAGATCTTCAGCGGGATTTTCCTCGAGGAAGGTCGGAAGGTCGCCAAGGAATATGAAGGTCGTGTCGCTGTTGAGGAGCGCATCGTTGATGCCTGCACCATGCAGCTCGTCACCGATCCCTGGCAGTACGACGTGATCGTCACGACGAATTTGTTTGGCGATATTCTTTCTGATCTCACTGCTGGTCTTGTCGGTGGTCTCGGCATGGCACCCGGTGCCAATATCGGCCCGGATGCGGCGATCTTCGAGGCGGTGCACGGCTCCGCCCCCGATATCGCCGGCAAGGGCGTTGCCAACCCGCTGGCCATGCTCATGGCTGCCAGCATGATGCTTGCTCATGTCGGTCGTCAGGACCTCTCCACACGCGTGGATCAGGCTATCGACCGTGTCATTCGCATTGATGGCGTGCGCACGCGTGATCTGGGTGGCGAGACAGGCACGGCCGAACTGACAAAGGCGCTTCTTGCGGCTCTCTGAGCTGTCATTTCTGCTGTTTTGCAGATCAGGGTGGGCGCGGCGTTAAGCCGTGCCTACACCTCACGCCCTCATGATGCCTCTGCGCGTAGGGGGGAATCGAAAGCGCATCTCCTTAGCTGATTGAGATTGCGCTATGCGCACCAGCCCAAGCTGGCTGCTCATGCTTACAGGCGTATCCACTCTGTTCGCAGGGCCTTTCCCCCCTTGTCCGAACTAACCGTTCTTCCCGTACCTTGTGGTTCGACCTTCAGCCTGTCTGCCATCATGCAATGGCATGACCAGAACATAACAGACAAATAATTCCATACCAGCGTAGTACTACTTGTAATTTATTGATTTCGTAATCGAGTTTTATTGATCATCTATTGAAGAAGCCATAAATCTATTGGAACGTTTCGTAAGGAGAGCCGGATAAAACCGCTTGCGCGGGATGAAGTCCAGTCAATACGAACGTCTCTGGCATAAGGATCAGAAACATGGCGCATATTGCCCTTGCCGATCATACCGACAGCTTCTTCATTCCCTGCGTGACCCTCATTGGTCCCGGCTGCGCCAAGCAGGCCGGGGACCGGGCGAAAGCGCTTGGTGCCAGAAAGGCCCTGATTGTCACCGATGCTGGCTTGAAGAAAATGGGCGTGGCAGACATCATTTCGGGCTACCTGCTCGAGGATGGTTTGCAGACTGTCATTTTTGACGGTGCAGAGCCCAATCCGACAGACAAAAACGTGCATGACGGCGTCAAGATCTATCAGGATAATGGCTGCGACTTCATCGTTTCACTCGGCGGCGGTTCGGCCCATGATTGCGCCAAGGGCATTGGCCTGGTCACAGCGGGCGGTGGCAATATTCGCGACTACGAAGGCGTGGACAAATCCAGAGTCCCGATGACGCCGCTGATCGCGATCAACACCACGGCCGGCACAGCGTCTGAGATGACGCGGTTCTGCATCATCACCAATTCCCAGACCCATGTGAAAATGGCGATCGTCGATTGGCGTTGCACACCGCTGATCGCAATTGACGATCCGAACCTGATGGTAGCCATGCCGCCTGCCCTGACAGCCGCCACAGGTATGGATGCGCTCACCCATGCTATCGAGGCCTATGTTTCAACCGCAGCAACGCCGATCACCGATGCTTGCGCTGAGAAGGCCATCAGCCTGATTGGCGAATTCCTGCCCAAGGCAGTGGGCAATGGTGAGAACATGGAAGCGCGCGTTGCCATGTGTTACGCGCAGTATCTGGCCGGCATGGCATTCAACAATGCCTCGCTGGGTTATGTGCATGCCATGGCGCATCAACTGGGCGGTTTTTACAACCTGCCGCATGGTGTCTGTAACGCTGTGCTGTTGCCTCATGTCTGTCGCTTCAACCTCATCGCTGCCGCCGATCGGTATGCCCGCGTTGCCCGCCTGCTTGGGGTACCGACCGATCTGATGAGCCGCGATGAGGCGGCTGAGGCTGCAATCGACGCCATCACCCAGATGGCCCGCTCGGTCGGTATCCCGTCGGGTCTCACCGCGCTCGGCGTCAAGGCGGAAGATCACAAGACGATGGCTGAAAACGCGCAGAAAGATGCCTGCATGCTTACCAATCCGCGCAAGGCGACCCTTGCCCAGATCATTGGCGTGTTTGAAGCCGCGATGTGAAAGTTCCTAAACGGAAGATGCTGGTCTAGGCGGCATCTTCCGGTTGTTCAGGTAGAGAGCCGGAGAGTCTGACGCAGCATGAGAACAGGTCGCCCTTTGCCTCCGGTTCCTGGACGGAGAGGCCAAGGGGCCGGCCTCGGGTTTGCCCTCCCAACGGGACGAGCCAGCAGGCGCGCTTATCTCCGTTCCTACCAGCGCGCATTGAATGCGCCTTTTAGCCAGCATCATGATGCTCCGCATAGCATGTATCTCCCGGGCAAGGCGTCAGCCGCCATGCTGCGCACCAAGCGGGCACTTCTCCTCAAACGCGGGATCCGAGCAATGCGAGCGCATGACAGCTGTCAGCTCAGGATCAGAGTGACGCCTCCGGTTGCCAGCATCACTGATGCTTCAATCTGCCTCCGCTCAATGGTTTTCCTGTTGAGGGTGGTGGGATGTGTCTCAGGCCCCGATGTGAAGATACACAGGCTGGGTCAGGGAAACTGCGGCGATCAAGAGGGGTTAGCACTCGAGATATGAGCGGAACCCTTCATGAGCGACATCACGACCTCCTTTACGCGCAATTCTCACGGCCCGGCTGAGAGTCTCGAGGCCTCCGCCTCCTTGCACGATGAATGCGAGGACAAATCGAGCTCAACGTCGTCGCAGGAGGTTTGCCGGGACCTCAAGGCGATGCAGCCCCGATGGGCAGCGGTACCCCTGCGCGCGCGATTGAGGGTGTTACGTCGTTTCAACAGGTTGATGCTTCTGAACGCGCCTAGCCTAATCCGTTTGATTGCCGATCATGCCTCGCTCGATGTCATGACAGCCGAGATCCTTCCGCTCATGGCCGCGTCGCGTTTCCTCTGCCGTGAGGCGTCATCTATGCTCAAGGAGACGCGGCTTGGCTGGTTGGGTCGCCCGCTCTGGCTGCAAGGCGTGATGGCGTCTGTCGTGCGCAAGCCACTGGGAGCGGTCCTTATCCTGGCTCCCGGCAACTACCCACTCATGCTCGCAAGCATACAGACGTTACAGGCGTTGGTGGCAGGCAACAGCGTCGCGCTGAAACCGGCGCCCGGCCGGACCGCAGTCCTGCGCCGGTTCGTCGCGCTCCTCGAGCAGGCAGGTTTGCCGAAAGGGGTCGTGCAGCTGGTCGGTGAGGATAGCGGGCAACAGGCAGTCTCGAGTGGCTACGACCTGATCATCCTCACTGGCTCAGCTGAAACAGGCCGCAAGGTTGCGCTTGCAGCGGCGGAGACCCTGACGCCCACCATCATGGAGCTATCCGGGGCAGACCCTGTCTTCGTCCTGCCCGATGCAGATCTTGCCCTCGTGGCACGAGCGCTGCATTTCGGACAGACACTCAAGGGCGGGCATACGTGCATCGCACCCCGCAGGATATTCATCAACGAGGTGCAGAAGCGCCCCTTACAGCGTGAACTGTACCGCGTGTTCGGCGGTGAAGGGGATAACCCCGCACCAGATCCTTCATCAAAACTTGCGCAGCTTATCTGCTCGGCAAAAGCCGCCGGGGGAGAGGTTGTTGTCTGTGGCAAGACACAGGTCATATTCCTGAACGCCCATCAGGCAAGACTTGCTGATATCGATCTGTTCGCACCCTGGTTTGCAGTGATCACGACGCACTCAGTTGAAGAAGCGATCTGCCTTGAAGGTGCGGCTACACACGCCCTCGGCGCCAGCATTTTCGGTAATGAACGCGAGGCTCTGGCAATCGCGAAGCGCATTCCGGCTGGAACGATCACCATCAATGACATCATCGTTCCCAGTGCAGATCCCCGGCTGCCGTTTGGCGGGGCACACAGGAGCGGTTTTGGTGTCACCCGCGGGCGCGAGGGCTTGCTGGCGCTCACCCGACCAGTCAGCATTTCGACACGCAAACGGGGTGCCTTTCACCTGTTGCCGCGGCTTCGCCAATGGCATGGCAGATAAAGATCGTTGACGACGAAACCTGATCGATCACGGCCCGTTGATGAAGAGGCCTGAAGCATCTGCTCGGGCGACGCGCCGCAGGCGGACAACTTCCAAGCGAAATAACGGGGTGTGCGGCCTCGGGATCATCATCTTTCGTTAACGCCTCGGAATGTTGCCATTCCGTTATCCTGTCAGGACCCTGCGCCTCATGGTCTCTACCGCTTCCCCGGGCAC
>NZ_AYXS01000007.1:56592-56728 GCF_000505765.1 Asaia sp. SF2.1
CCAGCATTCTCGCCACCGGCTTCATTCGCGCAATGTCGCGGTGATTGGCGCCGGGCCGGGAGGCCTCGCCTCAGCCATGCTGCTCGCCCATGCCGGCGCCAATGTCACGATTTACGAAAAAGGTGGCAGGATCGGT
>NZ_AYXS01000007.1:56789-58339 GCF_000505765.1 Asaia sp. SF2.1
GGTCGCTCGTCATGTATCGAGCTCGAGGGCTTCCGTTTCGACACCGGCCCGACCTTCTTTCTGTACCCCGAGATTATCCGTGAGATTTTCGCGCAATGTGGGTTCAAGTTCGACGAGATGGTCGAGCTCGAGAGGCTCCATCACCTCTACGATCTGCGCTTTGAAGATGGTCCTAACCTCTCGCTGACGACCGATCCACAGCGTCTTGAAGAGGAAATAGCCAAGATCTCGCCGCAGGACGCGAGACAGGTGAGACGCTTCCTCGCCGATAACAGGAATAAATTCGAGCGTTTCATCGCGCCCCTCCAGAGGCCTTTCAACTCGGTCTTTGACCTGTTCAAGCCTGACATGCTCAAGGCGCTTCCGGTTCTCTCGCCGTTCTCTTCCATCGACAAGGACCTGTCACGCTACTTCAGCGACCCGCGCACGCGTCTCGCCTTTTCGTTTCAGAGCAAATATCTGGGTATGTCGCCCTACCGGTGTCCCTCGCTCTTTACCATCCTGAGCTTCATGGAACACGAGTTCGGTATCTATCACCCCAAAGGTGGAACCGAGGCCGTCATGGCCGCCATGGCGCAGGCAGCAACGACCATGGGGGTCCGTATCGAGCTCAATAGTGCCGTTGAGACAATCGAGACCAGCAAGGGCAAGACGACCGGGATTGTGGCGAACGGAAGTGCCGTTCCGGTCGATGCGGTTGTTGTCAACGGCGATTTTGCCCGCACCATCTCCGCCCTTTTGCCAGGCAATTCACGCAAGAAATGGAGCGATGAGAACATCGCCAGCAAGAAATTCTCCTGCTCGACGTTCATGATGTATCTGGGCCTCAAGGGCAGCCTGCCCGATCACGCTCATCACACCATTTTTCTTTCCAGCGATTATGAAAACAATTTTGCCGAGATCGAGGCAGGTAAACAGATTTCGTCCAAGGCGTCCCTCTACATCCAGAACGCGTGTGTGACAGATCCCGGTCAGGCGCCTGAAGGATGTTCAGCCCTCTACGTCCTCATGCCGGTCGGCAATCTTCGCCAAGATGGCTTCGAGTGGGATGAGGCCAACACAGCGCAGGCGCGCGCGATCGTTTTCCAACGTCTTCGTGATGCGGGGTTTGGCGATATAGAAGAGCGTATCCTGGTCGAGAAAACCATCACCCCGCTGCAATGGCAGGAGGAACACGACGTTCATCGAGGTGCGGTGTTCAACATGGCCCACTCGCTTGGACAAATGCTGCACCGACGCCCCCATAACCGTTTCGAAGACGTGAAAGGCGTTTATCTTGCGGGCGGCGGCACCCATCCTGGCAGTGGCCTGCCTGTTATTTTCGAGGGAGCACGCATCAGTGCGACGCTCCTCATCGAAGATCTGGCCAAGGCGCCAGCGACGATTATCGAGACCCCACCTCCGGGTCTGCACCTGATGCCAGAATGTACCGGTGGCCACGCCTGAGCGGAAGAGAATTCCATGCTGAATACGACGAAGCGAGCACCCATAGTCATCATCGGGGCGGGGCTCGGGGGATTGGCCGCCGCTTGCACGCTGAGCGCCCGCGG
>NZ_AYXS01000007.1:58360-58424 GCF_000505765.1 Asaia sp. SF2.1
TCACGAGGTGATCGTATGCGAGGCCAATGACTGGACGGGCGGCAAGGCGGCCGAGCATAATCAG
>NZ_AYXS01000007.1:58473-61168 GCF_000505765.1 Asaia sp. SF2.1
GATGGGTTCCGTTTCGATATGGGACCGACCATTCTCACGCTTCCCTCCGTGCTGCGCCGCATCATCGCCGAAAGCGGCCTGCGTATGGAGGATCGTCTCGACCTGCGTCGTCTGGATCCGCAATGGCGTTGCTTCTTTGACGAAGGCCAGTCTCTCGATCTGGTTGAGGACATTGCCCTCATGTCAGAGGAGCTGGAAAAACGTAAGCCCGGCGATGGAGCTGGTTATGAGGATCTGCTCAGGGTCAGCGAGCGGCTTCATGATATCTCGCGACGTTTCGTATTCTGGAAATCCGTCGGCGGACTGCGCGACACCATGAACATTGGTGAGACTTTTGCGCCCAAGACGCTGCGAGACGTCCTCGCATTGCGTATGCATTCTACGCTCGGGCATGAGATCAGAAAGCGTATCACCAACCCGCAGGCTGTGCAGGTTTTCGATCATTTCACGCAATATGTGGGCTCTAACCCCCTCCAAGCGCCGGCGGTACTGACCGGTATCGCCCATATGCAGGTTGATGAAGGCATCTGGTATCCGATAGGCGGAACACGCGCGGTACCCGTTGCCTTACGCAAGATCGCCAAAGAGAATGGCGTCGTGTTTCGCACCAATTGTCGTATCAAGCGTATCCTGCACGACGCAAAACGGGTCCATGGTGTCGAGACCCAATCCGGCGAAACCATCGCCGCATCGGCGGTCGTGTCGAACATGGACAGCGTGCGTACCATGTATGAACTGATCGATCGCAAGGCCGCACCGAAGGCCTTCCGCCAGTTTCGTCGCCAGTGGAAGTCTCGCGAGCCCGCGTGCTCGGGCGTTGTGCTCTATCTGGGCCTGAACAAGGCCTATGAGCACCTTGCCCACCACAATTTCGTCTTCTCACGCGATGCGGAAGAGGAATTCGACGCGATCTATCATCAGGGCCGCCCTGCCCCGGACCCAACCTGCTATCTCGCTGCGCCCGCCAGGACCGAGCCGCAAACCGCGCCGGAAGGTGGAGAGGCCCTTTATGTGCTGGTCCACACGCCGTATCTGCGCCCCGGCCAGAACTGGACCGAGATGTTCCCGGGTTATCGTCAGGTTATCCTCGACAAGCTGAAGAAAGCGGGCGGTATGCCTGATATCGAAGAGCGTATCGTGGCCGAACACCACCTGACCCCAATGGATATCCATACGAGATACTCACCTCAGGCGGGTGCCATTTATGGCCTTGCCAGCCATGGGAAGCTGAGCGGCGGCTTCAAGCCTGCAAATCGGTCGGACGACATTGCAGGGCTGTATATGGCGGGTGGCAGCGCTCATCCGGGCCCCGGCATGCCTATGGCGCTCATGTCGGGCTGGATCGCTGCGGATTGCCTGGATACGGATAGTCCCGCGCCCGTCGCCCCATCGGGTGCAGCATCACGCAGCGCGGCTGGCTGAGTTGTCACGCGGCAACCGTGGTAACGCGTGGCGACCGGGACTGGAGACAGCCTATGGCCGATCTCCATTTCTTACTTATTGGATCACGCGGGCCCTCAGGCAACGCCTGACCCGTCATTTTGCCTCCGTGCAGTGGTCGGGACATAAGCCAGACGCGTCCCTAGCATCCGGTACTTTGTTCTACAGCAACCATCCCGGCTGGTGGGACCCTGCCCTGTTTGCGTTGCTTCAGTCGCATTTCATGCCGGGCCGACCAGGCTTCGGCCCGATAGATGCCCGGACGCTTAAACGTTACCCCACTCTCAATCGTGCCGGGTTTCTGCCGCTTGATCCGTCATCGCATGGTTCGCTACGGCAGTTCCTGCACCACTCCGTAGCCATCCTGAAAAGCGGCGGCGTTTTCTGGCTCACTGCACAAGGGCAATTTACGGATGTCCGCCTGCGACCCGTCAGGCTCAAGCCGGGCCTGGCTCATATTGCCAGTCAGGCGACAGACTGCGTGATCAGCCCGGTTGCAATCGAATATGCCTACGGCTCCGAAAGTCGGGCAGAAGCATTCATACGTTTCGGCCAGCCCGTGCCTCATTCCAGCCTGCCCGGTAGCCTCAAGGCCAATCACGCGTTTCTGGAGGACGCTCTTGAGGCGACACAGGATGCGCTGGCGGCAGATGTCATCACACGCGACCATGCACGTTTCCGACTTCTCCTCGAAGGGCGATCCGGCATGGGCGGATTGTATGCCCAGCTTCAGAAACTCAGCAGCCTGATGAGGAGGGAAAAACATGACCCACGCCACGCAGGGCGCTGAACGGTCAGCCCCGACGCGGGCTGAACTGACCATCGCAGCCCTTGCAGCCTTTCCGTTGTTGGTCGGATTGCTCAACCTGCGTGCCCTGAGCCGCGCGCCCTCACGTTCAAATGCCCGCAGCGCCGGTATCTCTGTGCTTATTCCCGCACGCAACGAAGGGGCACAGATCGAGGCGGCCATCATGGCCGTTCTCGCAAACGGAGCTGCGGTGCGCGAGGTTCTGGTGCTCGATGATGGCTCTCAGGACGATACCGCGGCACGTGTCGAAGCCATTGCCGACAAACGTGTACGACTGCTGCACGGACGACCTCTCCCTGAAGGCTGGTGTGGCAAGAACCATGCCTGCGCCCAGCTTGTTGCCGCCGCCACACAGGAATGGCTCCTGTTCATCGATGCCGATGTCCGGCTGGAGGAACGCGCAATTCCACGGCTGCTGGCACTTACCGAGGGCGTACACGCCCCGTC
>NZ_AYXS01000007.1:61238-61419 GCF_000505765.1 Asaia sp. SF2.1
ACTGATCAGCGGTGTGCCACGTCAGGAAATGCGCTCGGGCTTTGAATGGCTTCTCCTGCCCTTCATTGATGTCCTGCTCTTCGGTTATCTGCCACTTGTTTTCGACAAGGGTCGTACACCCGCCCTCGCCGCGGCCTGCGGGCAATTGGTCATGGTCAAGGCAGAGGCCTATCGTCAGAGT
>NZ_AYXS01000007.1:61476-64861 GCF_000505765.1 Asaia sp. SF2.1
GGTGGCCATGGGCAGATACGGGACAAGCTTCACGACGGCCTTGCTCTGGCACGCGAAATGCGTCGGGCAGGTTTTCGCACACGGCTGATCGATGCCACCGATCTCGCCACATGCCGGATGTACCGCAATGGGCGCGAGGTCTATGCAGGATTGATGAAGAACGCCGTGGAAGGCTTGGCCGGCCCTGTCGCCCTGCCCATATGGACGCTCCTGCTGGGCGGAGGACATATCCTGCCCTTCCTGCTTCGTGGCACCCCGACGATGCAGTTTGCGCGATTGGCGAGCCTTGCACTGCGTCTACTGGTGGCGCTGCGGTGTCAGCAGGGGTTACGCACCGTTCTCGCCAGTCCGGTCGGGGTGTTCATGCTGCTTTTCATCCAGTTTCACGCCCGCATGCGGCATGTGCTTGGACGCCCTGTCACTTGGAAAGGACGATATTATGAAACCTGAACTTGGTCTGCTCGCCACCCTTATGGCCCTGCCGCTCGCCCCTCTCACGGCCGTGGCAGGCCCCGTTCAGGCGGTTATTGGAAACGTCCCCGATGACGTTGGTACCATCAAGGTTGCGATCTGCACGGAGGATGAGTTCCTCAAGCCCAGCTGCAGGTTCCATGCCGAGGTGAAATCATCTAAGCCAGACGTTACCGTGAATTTTGCCGACATACCGGCAGGCGTATATGCCGTGCAGGCCTATCAGGACCGCAACGGCAATGCCCGGCTCGACCGTTCGTTTATCGGCATACCCAAGGAGCCCATAGGGTTTTCACGGGATCCGAGCGTCCGTTTCGGGCCACCAAGCTTTGACGATTGTGCTGTCAGACTGACACCCAAGGGCGGTGCGCTCAAGGTCAGCCTGATCACACACTGAAGCTTCCCCGCTCGGCGCTGCAGCGATCAGAGGGATCGTTGTGAGCGCCAGCGATTGAGAAGCAGGGAGTTGGTGACCACCGAGACAGAGCTGAGCGCCATGGCCCCGCCGGCGATCACCGGGTCCAGCAGTCCGCAGGCTGCAAGAGGTATGGCCGCGACGTTATAGCCAAAGGCGAAAACGAGATTCTGCCTTATTTTGCTGACGGTCGCCTTGGAGATAGACAGGGCATCCGGGATCGCACGCAGATCCGCACTCATCAGAACGAGATCTGCCGTCTCAAGCGCCGCGGCCGAGCCCGAACCGATTGCGATACTGATATCCGCAGCGGCTAAAGCAGGCGCATCATTGATGCCATCCCCAGCCATACCAACCAGACGACCCTCACCGCGCAACGCCTGCACCGCAGAAACCTTGCCTTCGGGTCGAAGTGAAGCTCTGATCTCGTCAATACCTGCTTCCCGGGCGACCCGCGCAGCAACCGCCTCGCGATCGCCTGTAAGCATGATCGTTTCGATCGACTGCTTGCGAAGCCAGGAAACAATGGCCGCGGCTTCCGGGCGCAGAGCGTCAGACAGGGTTATGGTGCCAAGATAGACGCCACCGCGTGCGATACAGGCAATGCTCTGCGTTTCGGCATCCAATGGTAGGGCCGACACGGCGATGCCCTGTTCCTGCAGGAATTCGGGTGTCCCCAGCAGAAAGGTCTCTTCCTTTGCTGCCGCTTCGATCCCCTTGCCCGGCACGGCGCGGAAATGGTCCAGACTGTACGCGGAGGCGATCCCAGCTTCGCTTGCCCGCGATATGATGGCCTTCGCCAATGGATGCTCGGAGTTGGCCTCAAGCGATGCCGCCACCCCCAGAAGTTCCGCCTCGGTCACCCCTTCTACAGGATAAATCGCTCCGACTTCAGGCTGCCCCTTGGTGAGCGTGCCTGTCTTGTCGAAGGCCAGCACCTTGAGACGATGAACGCGCTCGAGCGCTTCAGCATTGCGGAACAGGATACCGGCAGAGGCCGCCTTGCCTGCCCCGACCATCAGCGCGGTTGGTGTCGCAAGGCCCAGGGAACAGGGGCAGGCAATGACGAGCACCGATATGGCCGAGACAAGGCTCCATTGCGCATCGTGCGTTGCCAGAAAGCCGATGACGAACGTCAACAGGGCGATGATGATGATGGTGGGCACGAAGATGGCCGAGACACGATCCGCCAGGCGCTGGATCGGGGCTTTCGATCCCTGCGCACGCGAGACCATCGCCACGATGCGGGCCAGTGCGGTCTCGCTCCCAAGCGAGGTTGCACGGGCGCGTACGACACCCGTCGTGTTGAGCGTTCCGGCGAAAATCGTATCGCCAACCTGACGCAGAACGGGCACAGCCTCACCTGTGAGCATCGACTCATTGATCTCGGTTGCGCCTTCGATAACCTCTCCATCAACTGGAATAGCTTCACCAGGGCGGACCACGAACACATCACCGCGTTGCAATGAAGCGACAGCGCAGATTTCCACGCCGTTCGGCGTTACGCGATTGGCAGTTTGCGGCCTCAGATTGAGCAGAGCTTCCAGACCGGAAGCCGCTTTCTGACGCGCCCGCGCCTCGAGAAGCCTGCCAACCGAAATCAGGAGGATCACGAAGGCGCTTGCCTCGAAATAGACCGGCAGATCGAGCCCGCAGAGCGTGACGGCCATGCTGAAGCCGTAAGCGATGCTTGTCCCGAGGCAGACCAGCACGTTCATATTGGCCGAGCCACTCCGCAGGGCATGATAGGCACTGCGATAGAAATGACGGGCACCATAGATCTGTACGACACTCGCACAAAGCGCCTGAAGCCAGAGCGGCACGAGGTGATGGGCGCCAACCGCCATACCCAGCATTTCGACGGCAAACGGGATACAGAACAGGGCGATAATCGCCAGATGCCGCTGCGCCGTTACAGGTTCTCTCGAAGGCGCTTCGTGCCCCTGTTGGTCCGCTGTGGAGGTTGCCGTAAAGCCCGCCTTGCGAACGGCCTCGACGAGGCGATTCTCCGTGACCGCCCCCGCGACGTAATCGATCTGCAAGGTCTCGGTGGCGAGATTGACGGCTGCCCTGACGCCCGGCAGGCGGTTGAGCACCTTTTCCAGTCGCGCAGAGCAAGCGGCGCAGCTCATTCCCTCAATGGCAAATCGTGCTTCCTGATGCCCAAGACCGAATCCTGTCTTCTCAACGATCTTTTCAATGGCGCCGAGATCTGGCCCCTCATCCGCTCGGGAGATGATCGCGCGCGAGGATGCGAAATTGACCGATGCTGTCAGCCCATCCTGCCGGTTGAGCACTTTCTCCAGCCGTGCCGCGCAGGCAGCGCAACTCATACCCGTTACTTCCAGATCAAGACTGCTGGCGCTCATGGAATACTTTCTCATTCGACTGGAAGAAAGGCTCGTTTCAAACGCTTGCCTCTGCCGATCAGGCATCTCTTATCGGGCCCCGCCATCGGATAGAAGGCGCTACCGCCTAACCCGCAGGGACCGTCGGAAG
>NZ_AYXS01000007.1:64934-65625 GCF_000505765.1 Asaia sp. SF2.1
AGATTTTACCGCTGGCTCGTCAAACGACGGGCGCGTTCAAGGCGACGACCGCTGAGCCCATCCCGCCGTGTTGTAACCGACGAAATGGGCCACGATGATCTCCGGGCGGCGAAAGACGAGCATCTCAGCCTCGTGCGATGTCGAAGCCCGTTTCCTCGATGACCGTTTCCAGCGCGGCGCGCGGCACAGCCGCACCGTCCGTGGTGACGCGCACATCGCCCGTCTCGTGGCTGGCTTTGACATCCGTCACGCCGGGGATTTCGAGCAGTGCCTTTTCGAGGCGGCTCGAGCAGCCCCCGCAGGACATGCCTTCAACTTTGACATCAAGGGTCTCGCTCATTGTTTCATGCTCCTTGCCAATATGACCAGACCGAGATGGTGATCAATACGGTTGCAATCAACGTATGCCTCTGAGAGAGTGTCGCACCTGATCCGATTATTTCCCTGTAACCTCTATGGGACGACATGCCGAACCGCTGCACGCCTCTATGGATCGTGATGCTCGCTGCATTCTGCCTGATCCTGCGCGGGGCGTTCCCGGCGCAGGCGGCTAGCGCGCAGCTGACCGGTTGCGGCGAAATGCCGGTTCAAAGCACCCATGCGGGATGTGCGATGCATCATCCCAGCGTCACCATGAGTGGGGTGGGCCAGCCTGACGCAGCCACAAACGGCATGATGGGCAAGGCGGAAC
>NZ_AYXS01000007.1:65710-67144 GCF_000505765.1 Asaia sp. SF2.1
TGGCCATGTCGCTCTTGTTGCCACGTCACCTGCCCGTCCGCTCGCCGTGCAGGTAGCCCGCTATGCTGCCTCATCCGGCTTTGTTCTGGCAGGCCTGCAAAGGGTTCCGGACCCCAGACCGCCCCGCTTTTCCTGAATCGCTGATCCGTATGCCGGTCTGATCTTTTTAGGCCGCGCGTTCCGTTCCGATCATTCAGGACCTGTTTCATGATTGCCTTGACACGCAAGGGACCGGCGCTCAATCGCCGGAAATTCGTCACAGGGCTGGCGGGGCTCGGCGTTGCCTCGTCCGCCCGCGCGATGCCCGCCATGACGCCCGCGGCACACATATCTGACCCCTCAGCCATTCCGCCTGCGCCCGCCTCCACGTATGACCTGACTGTCGATACGGCACCCTGGCAGGTCGGCAAGCGCAGGGGCCGCGCCTTTACGGTCAATGGAAGCGCTCCTGCCCCCACCCTCCGCTGGCGCGAGGGTGACGAGATGGTGCTGAATGTCATCAACCATCTTGATCAGCCTACCTCGATCCACTGGCATGGCATCAGGCTGCCAGCCAACATGGACGGTGTGCCGGGCCTGAGTTTTGCCGGTATTCCTGCCAAGGGTCGCTACACTTACCGTTTCCCGCTGCGCCAATCGGGCACGTACTGGTATCACAGCCATTCCGGCATGGAGGAGGCGCAGGGGCTTTTTGGCGCGCTGGTGATCGATCCGGCAGGGCCGCCGCTCCATCACTATGAGCGGGATTACGTTCTCGTCCTGTCAGATTGGAGCGATGTCGCGCCGCATGACATCGTCAGCAATCTGAAGCAGCAGGACGATTATTACAATTTCCGCCAGCGCAGCGTCGCCTCGCTGTTTCATGAAGCCCGCCAGCATGGATTGCATGACGCTCTGGCGAGCCGCCTGATGTGGTCGCGCATGAGGATGTCCGCCACGGATATCTCTGATGTCAGCGGGGTGATTTACAGTTACCTCATCAACGGGCAATCACCGGATGACAACTGGACCGGCCTGTTTTCCCCGGGCGAGCGGATCCGGCTGCGTGTCGTCAATGCGTCGGCCATGACCCTTTTCGACTTACGGATACCGGGGCTCGATTTCGATATCATTGCTGCTGATGGATCGGATGTTGAGCCCGTGCGTGTTGAGGAATTCCGCATCGGACCGGCTGAAACCTATGATCTGATCGTCACCCCGACCGACAACCGAGCATGGACAATCTTCATCCAGCCGGAAGACCGCACCGGCTTCGCACGCGGCACACTCGCTCCCGCCATGGGGATGATGGGGCCCGTCCCCCCCATGGACCCGCGGCCCGTACGCAGCATGATCGATATGGGAATGGGGCGCGTGGAGAACGGCCCGGCTGGCATGAGCGGCATGAGCGGCATGAGCGGCATGAGCGGCATGAGCGGCATGAGCGGCATGAGC
>NZ_AYXS01000007.1:67284-69314 GCF_000505765.1 Asaia sp. SF2.1
AACCGCAAGATAAACCCGCGTCAAGCACGCATCTCACCCCGGCGCAGCCCATCCAGATTGATGACCCCGGCCCGCCGCCACGCAATGTGGAAAACCAGAATGTCGCCATGGACCCGGTCAATCGCCTATCCGAACCGGGGGACGGACTGGAGGATAACGGGCGTGTAGTCCTCACCTACGCAATGCTCCGTGCCCTGCGCCCTGCCCCGGACCAACGCCCCCCAAGCCGGGAAATCGTGCTGCACCTGACAGGGAATATGACGCGCTATATCTGGGGTTTTGACGCGAAGAAATTCTCTGAAGCGCCACCAATCATGCTGGGTCTGGGGGAACGTGTGCGGATCACGCTCATCAACGACACGATGATGGAGCACCCGATTCACCTGCATGGGTTCTGGAGCGAGCTGGAAAACGGTCAGGGGGCGCTCAGGCCCAACAAGCATACCATTCTCTCCCAGCCTGGCTCGAAGCTCAGCTATCTTGTGACGGCAGACACGCCGGGCATGTGGGCGCTGCATTGTCACCTGATCTATCACATGCATCTCGGCATGTTCCGCACGGTGGTGGTGTCATGAACATGCGCAGACACACCATCAACTTTCTGGCTGGCCTTGCCGGCACCCTTTTGCTCTCATCGGGCAGCCATGCGGCGCCTACGGCGCAGGCAAAGTCGAGTGCAACGATGCCCAGCTATATCGACGGTGTCATGCCTGTCATGGATCAGGGAATATGGGTCCATGGCCTGCTCGACGAGTTCGAGGGGCGCCTTGCCGGACAAAATTCGAGCTTCCGGTGGGATGGCGAAGCCTGGGTCGGCGGCGACTATAATCGCCTCTGGCTGCGTTCCGAGGGCACCGTGTCGAAAGGCCGCATGGGAGATGGCGATCAGGAGGTTCTCTATAGCCGCGCCGTATCCTCCTATTTCGACGTGCAGGGCGGTGTTCGTGTCGATCTGGATAGCGGTCCTACACGCACCTGGGCGGCGCTCGGTATACAGGGGCTGTCGCTTTATCAGTTCGAGTTACAGGCCACCGGCTATGTCAGCGATCAGGGACGTTTTGCCGCCCGTTTCGAGGGCTCGTACGACATTCTGCTGACAAACCGGCTGATCCTGCAGCCTCAGATCGAACTGAACCTTTATTCGAAGGCCGATCCAGCCCGGGGTAACGGTGCGGGAATTTCCGATATCGATACCGGGTTGAGGCTGCGATATGAGATATGGCGGGAATTCGCGCCCTATATCGCCATGACGTATGATGGTTATTTCCAGCAGGCGCGGCGTTTTGCACGGGAGCGAGACGATAGCGGCGGCAACCTGCGTCTGACAATCGGTATTCGCAGCTGGTTTTGATCATGCGATGACCGACTGCCAACGGGGCAAGGGAAGACGATCTTCCCGGCGGGTCGCCTTTGAGCCGCCGGGGTACCACGCAACGCGAGTTTACAGTCGATGCAGGCCGCGCCATGCCGAGCGTGACAGTATTTTGTTAATCCGCACCCGATATATAGGTGTTGCCTTAAAAACACAGGCCAGGAGCCCACAACGTGGGAAACAGATTGCGGCCGTCAATCTCCTTGTCATGATATGAAATATTGATAGGGAGGGCGCAACGACGCACAGACTTGGCCATATCTCAGCTTTGCGTCGCGTGAGGTTGTTACCTGTCGAAATGGAGAGATCACGCGATCATGCCTGTAAAGAATGCCGCGGGGCGTCTGGCACTTTGGGCTGCCGGGACGATACTTGGAAGCTGCCTTCTCGTTGCACCGGCCTCGGCCCAGAGTCAGAGCCAGCAAGCAAGCCCGAGTGATCAGACCGCAGCCACGCTCGATCCTATGCTCAAGGAGACGGCAACCCAGAATCATGCAGGCAAGGGCGCCGATAACCCGCCCAATCTCTATGGCAGCCCCTATGATCGCACACAGCCTTCTCTGGGCACCGTGCGCCACCCCTTCGTGCCGGTACCGGGTAACGAGGCCCTTTTTCCGGCGAGTTTTTCAGACTGGCTGAAGCAGCCCACAATGACGGG
>NZ_AYXS01000007.1:69433-69926 GCF_000505765.1 Asaia sp. SF2.1
CAGGACAGCGCGGGTAATCCCACCGGCGGACGCGCCCAGACCGTGCGCTATGCTCATGAAGTCGCGATCGGAGCCGATGTCAATTTTGCCCAGCTTACCGGGCATAATTACGGTATGTTCCATGTGCTGCTCACCGAGCGCGCCGGCCTCGGCATTGGCCAGCAGCTTCCCGCGCTGAACAGCCCGCAGGAAATCTTCGGTTCGGGCGAGACCATTCGTTTTACGCGGCTCTCATGGGAAATGCAGTGGAACCGCTACGCCGATACCGAAATCGGCTGGATCAACACCGAAAATGATTTCGGTCAGTCCACTATGCATTGGGGCATGAATCTTTATTGCCAGTTCGAATCGAACGCGATCTGCGGTATGCCGCAGGCGCTCGCCAGCAACTCTGGCTATGGTTACTATCCAACAGCCCATCCCGGCGCGTTCGTAAAGCTTTTCCCCTTCGGTGATCAGCGCATGCTCGTTTCGGCTGGCATCTATAACGTCG
>NZ_AYXS01000007.1:70010-70137 GCF_000505765.1 Asaia sp. SF2.1
ATCCGACCATTTCAAACACAGGTTATGCCTGGAAGATGTGGCTGCACGGATCGACCGGCGCCTACCTGCCCTTCCAGCTGGGGTGGCATTTCGGCGGCACGGACACCAAGGGTCGCCTGCCGACCAA
>NZ_AYXS01000007.1:70208-72399 GCF_000505765.1 Asaia sp. SF2.1
CGTCAAGATTGGCGGTTACTGGGATACGTCAGAGGTCAAGAACGTCTACGCCCAGCTGGCAGGCTTTGAGCTGCCGACAAGCGTGCTCGGCAATCTGCCCATCGACAAGGTGCGCGGCCGTTACGGCGGATGGTTCATGGCCGACCAGATGCTGCAGCGCGACAAAAGCGATTCATCGCGCTCGACCGTGGCCTTCCTGTCCTTCACCTGGGGTGACCCACGCACGGCAATCGCCCCGTATTTCATCACCTGGGGTGTCGTGCGCAAAGGGACGTTCTGGAACCGGCCAAACGATACGATCAGCATCGGTGGCAAGTTTAACTTCGTGAACCCCAAGCTGGGCGCCTATGTGGGAGCCCTTCAGGCGGTACAGACGCAGGATACCGGGTTGCTCAAGCCGAGCGGTGAACATTCCGGCGAAATCAATTATGGCTGGCGTCCGGCTCCGTGGCTCACCATCCGCCCCGGCTTGCAGTATATCTGGCACCCGGGCGGCACCAACCGGTACAAAAATGCCCTGCTGATCGACCTTGAAACAGGCGTGAGCTTCTGACGCTGCGCGCCGTGGCCCCGTTCTCTCACGGATGGGGCCATTGGAGGCTCAAGAGCACGCGCGCTGACCCGATGGACACTGAACCTGACAATGGCCGGTCAGCCCATTCTCCGCTCCCCAATAAGGGGATGGCACTCATCCCGCTCTGGACGCTGTAGCCGCCTCGTTGACCGCCGATGCGCCGTTCAATGACGAGACACTGGGCGAGGTAGGACCTTCTGCCCGACCGATCTGCTACGATCTTCATTGGTCGACCTATTCCCCTGAGCTGAGCGCAGCGCCGGGTCGATCATCCGCATAGGTCGGAGCTGCCTGATCCCGCTTCGATCGAACCGATCACGCCAGCGGAGACCGGTATCATTGCTCCCTTCAAACACAACGCATGACAGGTTCCAAAGCACGCAGCGCGTCATGCCGGAGCGCTGGAGGCTTTCATAAAACTATCATTTTATAAGTGTATCTTCCTGTTTCTGGCGCCGATAGAACGAGCCGTCATCACGATCTATCGAGGTCAAACAATGCAGCTTTCCCGAATTTTCGGCGCCCTGTCGCTCTCTCTGGCCCTGTCATGCGGCGTGTCGCACGCTGCCACCATCACCGGCGCCGGATCGAGCTTCGCGGCTCCGATCTATGGCGCTTGGGGTGAGACTGCACAAAAGGCGATCGGCACCTCTGTCAACTACCAGAGCGTTGGTTCGGGTGCCGGTCAGAACCAGGCGATTGCGCGTACGGTCGATTTCGGCGCTTCTGACAAGCCAATGGACGCGGCGAAGCTGGACAGCAACAAGCTTTATCAATTCCCGACGGCCATGGGCGGGATCGTTGTTATCGTGAACGTACCGGGTATTGCCCCCGGCGCACTAAATCTGGATGGCCCTGCCATTGCCGGGCTCTATGACGGCACGATCTCGACCTGGAATGACCCGCGCATTGCAGCGCTAAACCCGGGTCTCAAGCTGCCGGACACGGATGTGGCCCCGATCCATCGTGCCGATGCGTCGGGCACCAGCTTCGTGTTCACCTCTTACCTCGCCAAGGTTTCCGGCGCCTGGAAGCAGAAATTCGGTGCTGGTACGTCAATCGCCTGGGCAGGCGGTGCAGGTGCGCGCGGCAATGACGGTGTTGCCGCTGGCGTAAAGGAATCAGAAGGCGGTATCGGCTACGTGGAATACGCCTATGCCAGCCGCAACCATCTGAACATGGCGCAGCTTCGTGATCATGATGGCGCTTTCATCAAGCCGGATTCCGCTGCTTTCGCTGCCGCTGCGGCCCATGCCGACTGGGCTCATGCAGACCGTTATGCCGTGGATCTGCTCGACACCGCTGGTGCAAACGCCTGGCCCATTATGAGTGCCACCTTCGTGCTGGTTCCGACTGACCCGAAGGATGCCGCCCAGGGCAAGGCCGTAAAGGACTTCTTCAGCTATGCGCTCAAGAACGGCAATCCTGACGCTGTGAAGCTGGACTATGTTCCGCTGCCGCAATCCGTGAAGGACGCGGTCCTGCAGGGCTGGCCGAAGAACTGAAGTCGCCCTGCTCCCGGCTGCGCCTGACTACAGCCGGACCTATACCGAAGCCCGCCCGGCACGCCTGACGTGACCGTGGCGGGCTTTTTTGTTCCAGTGACCATATTACGAC
>NZ_AYXS01000007.1:72473-75358 GCF_000505765.1 Asaia sp. SF2.1
GTCTCTGACTGCTTGAGCGCGCGCGAGGCGAGCGTGTCACAGCTTTCTGTTAGCAACTCACCTGTGAGGCTGCCGCTCGGTCTCGGAAAGAACTCCCAAAGCGGCCACCACTCCCCGGCGCAAGACAATGCTCCCATGGAGAAAGCCCGCTTCGGTGCCGTTTTCGCCCTGGTGGCTTCAGATCATTCTTGTGTTGCAAACGCACATGTTGTGGTTAGTATTCGATGTCTTTGTATTTCTTGGTTTTGATCTATATCAAAAAGACAATATCGTGATTATTGTGACTGTAGTTGTATATTGACGATAATTTCCAAGACGCCCACTCTTCCCGTGTCGAGCGGATCAGCTTTCTGACAAGAGCACAAAGGGCCAGCTAAATGCTGGTTCGCCGGCCCAGAATATCGGAGGTTCAAAATGACAAGATGGTGGGGCCCTGCGCATTTACATTATGCGATGACTGATTTGCAGTCTCTCACACTGAGCTTCGCAGCAACTGTCGTGGTCGTCGGGTTGGCAGTGTTCACTGTGCGCACGGTCAGGAAACATCGTCTGCGCGTTGCCACGACGCACATCAAAACACTCTGACGGCCTGACAGGGCCTATCCTTCAAATGAGCGGGCGCAGTCCGCGTTGATAGGCCCCCAGCCCCAGCAGCAAAAGCAGGATCGCGACGACAGGCAGCGCGACGATACTGCTATGGGTCAGCAACACGCCCCCCAATAACCCACCGGCTGACACGGCGAGGTTCCAGGCCGTTGTCGCCATGGCTTGAGCGGTATCCATGAAGCGTCCCGCGACGCTCGTCATGGCACTTTGCGTGAGGGCAGCGAACCCGCCAGTGGTAATACCCCACATGACAACACCGAGGCAGACCGGAAGCTTGTGCGTCAGACCGAGTGACATGAGCAGACAGGCCGCCATAAATACGAGAATGCTGGCCATCGTCAGCCGCGAGAGATGATGATCGATCAGGATGCCGGTGACAAAGAGACCGGCAACCGAGCCTCCGCCAAAGACCAGCAGGAGGACATCTACGCGCGCTCCAAGTCCGGAGGGGACAAGCAGGGGCTCGATGAAAACGTAGAGCAGGCTATGCGCCGCAACGAAGCTGAAAATCAGTGTCAGATTGGCAAGCACACCAGGCTGACGCAGGCTGCCTGAAAGGCTGAAATGGCTCCCGGCCTGACTGCCCGGTGCATCTGGCAGAAAGAAGAGCGACCAGATCACGAGCAGGCCCGAAAACCCGCCAAGACATAAAAAGGCGCCGCGCCAGCCCAGCCATTGGCCAATTGCCGCGCTCAACGGCGCACCAAGCACGAGTGCCAGCGTGACGCCCGAACCCGCCAGCGCAATTGCCCTGCCCCGTTGTGCCGGTGGTGAAAGCCGCGTCGCGTAACCCGCGAACATGGCCCAGATCAGCCCGCCACAGCATCCGGCGAAGAAGCGGATGGTCAGGGCAAGCGCCAGATTGGTGATGATGCCGTTTGCTGCATTGATCAGCGTGAAGCCGACCAGACCCAGCAAGAGCAGGCGCTTGCGTGGCATTTTATAGGTCAACGCCGTTGAAGGAAGAGCAGCGCAAAGGGCACCCAACGCAAAGGCCGTGATGAACTGCCCGCTTGCCGCCTGGGTAATCTGGAGGCCATCTGCAAGCAGAGACAGCAATCCGGCAGGCATGATCTCGGTCAGCAAGGTCACAAAGGCAGCCAGAGCCAGAATGATCATGGCATGACGGGGAAGCCTGTCCGGACCCGAACATGTTGCCGCCGCCTGATCCGTCACCCCAACCATCTCAAAGCGCTCCCCTTTCCGCCAGCCGCTCCGGGCGGTCCCCTGAACATTGACCAGTGGGCTAGGCGATAGGCGCGGGCGGCAGATTAGGCAAGACAGCATGTGGGTTGTTTATCATGGCCCATTGGGTCGAAACATCCTGCTGCCCCGGCACGGGCAAGGCGACGCCGTCAGAATGAACGCGTCGCCTTGCCATCATCAGAACGCGGCTGTCAGGCTGAGATTGAACGACCGGCCAAGTCCGGCGAGGGGCGACAGGATATTCGTCTGACGGTAATCACCCAGCGAGAGCCCCCCTAGCGGCAGATAGTATTTCTGGTTCAGCACATTCTCGATGCTCGCATCCAACGTGAGCTTGCGCCAGCGATAGCTGCCGCCCAGGCCCAACAGCGCATAACCCGGTGTGCGCGGTTCGTTACGCAGCCAGTCCACCGTCGATTTCTTCTTCACCAGTGTGACATCCACACGTCCGGTCCAGTTCTGATAGGTCTCGCGGAGGCCAATCGTGCCGTTGGCAGGCATCTGATGATACAGGCCGGAATGGGTGACCATATCCTGCCCACGCACCCAGTTGAAGCTTGTCACGATCCTGCCTTGTCCGAAGCGCTCGTCATTCCACAGGCGATAACGCGCTGAGCCATTGAGGCCGTAACTCTGCGCGTTATGATTGACGAATTGCAGCTTCGACAGCCCATTGCTGAATAATGCCAGACGGACGACGTTAATATAGCCCTCTGTGTAGGTATAGAATGGCTGGAGCCGAACTTCCCATCCATCGCCTTTCGGGTCGTGCCATGTCAGCGTCATGCTGGCCGTGTTCGCAATTTCGGGGCGCAGGTCGAGGTTGCCAACATAGCCGTTGCCATCGCCGAACCAGCCGATCATGCGCGTGGCCATGGTGCCCATACCCCAGGCATAGCGCTCGTAGAGGTTGGGCGACCGTGTCTTGCGGGCGTAACCGCCCTCTAGCATCAGGTCGTCACGAATATGCCAGCGACCGGTGGCCGTCACGTCGAAATTTGTGTCTGTCCGCCCTCGCGAGGCAGCGTTGAACTTTCGTGCTGCCATGATATCGGCCATCTGCATCATACCGG
>NZ_AYXS01000007.1:75420-75553 GCF_000505765.1 Asaia sp. SF2.1
TCCAGGAATACGGTGCCACCTTGCCCGTATTCATCATGATCAGGTCGCTGCGCATCCCGAGCTGGGTCGAGAAGCGTCGTGTCCATTGGGCATTCCACTCGATATAGTGGCCCAGGCGGTCACGATGGCCGTT
>NZ_AYXS01000007.1:75594-77181 GCF_000505765.1 Asaia sp. SF2.1
ATTGATGTTATGAAACGTACCGGGGCCCATCATCATGCTGCCTACGAGCGGCGGCCACCAGTCATTCAGTCCGTTATGGTCATAGCTGCTGCCGAGCTTGATATTGTGATGGGTGCTGAGCGGCACGGTGAGATCAAGTGCGTAGCCCGACGTCCGGGCATCCGTGTTCATCGGCATACCCCTGGTGGCGCTATGACCACCCTTGTCATTCATCATGTTCATGACGTGATCGACGCGCTGCCAGAAGCCGCGCACGTCGAGGGTCGCCCATCGATACTCGCCGCGATATTTGCCATTCACAAATGTCGAGCGGTTATTTGTCATGTCCATATACTGGTTGGGGAAACCCTCATACGGAATATCCTGCTGACCAAAGGTCAGGGCGAGCAGGTGATTATCCTTCTTGAGACCAGCCGTTACGGCATGATTGAAGGAGAGATAGCTGGTTGAGCGAACCTGCTTGCCATCACCCCCAGTGTGGTAATTGCTCGCGTGGCTATAGGAGCCGGTATAACGCAGACTGAGAAGATCGTTGGCGACTGTGACCGTGCCTGAAGCACCCGAGCCGCCGCCATTGCTGCGATAATCACCCCGCACATGGCCCGTCACAAGGATCTTGCCGGGAGCAGCAAAAAGCGGGTCCTTGCGCTCAATTTTTACCGTGCCGCCGGTGCTGTCGCCCCCGAGGCTGACCGGGGTGACACCGGCAATAGCCTCGGCAGAGGAAACACTGTCGGGGTCAATATACGACATCGCCGGGTTCATGTGATTGGGACAGGCCGAGGCAATGCGCATGCCATCCACAATGGTCGCGACGCGGTCATCGGCCATACCGTTGAGGACGGGCAAGGATGAGACCCCACCCGCAGCATATTGCGTGTAGCCCAGCGAGCCTTTGAGTAGCGAAGCTGTATCGGGTGAATGAATGGCAGTACGCCGTATCCCCTGCACACGGAGATATTCGACCGGCGTGTCATCGCCATCTGACTGGTTAGCAGGCCTATCCGACGCTTTTTGTTTGATGGAGGATGGCCTTGTCCGGGTTTGCGATGTTTCGAGCGCGCTCGCAGCGACTTTGGTCCCGCCGCGGGGCGAGGTGGTGGCTGGAGGCATGATCGCCGCGTCGGCATTGGTCGCAGCAATAAGGGCGAGCAATGAGGTACACCCGAACGCGAGATAGGCGCGACGGTGCGATCTGCCATAAGGGGGCAGTGTCATGGAATTGATCCTGATCAGTCTTGATACGAAATCCCGCCGTCCAGCTCGCTCCCAAAGGAAACGTCCACCGGAGTACGGAAAGCGATGTCAGATCAGGACGACTGGCGGTGCTTGGGATGGCGGCAGGACCCACCGTAATCCGGGCGGCGCGCGGCAAGGCGGCAGAGAAACGATGTGGGTGAGCCGGATCGAGCGGGAAAACGCCGCCAGCAGAGCGACCCCGAGAATGAACACAGCCAACTGAAGAAGCGGACAAAGCGCACAGGCTGTATCGTGATGATGATGCCCTGCCTTTGGCATTTGATGCGATGCGGGCATCGCCATGGACGCGGAATCACACATGCCCATGGGGTCGGCCATGGCCATGGC
>NZ_AYXS01000007.1:77295-77458 GCF_000505765.1 Asaia sp. SF2.1
GGGCGCGATATCGACCCCGATCAGTCGCTCTATTTCAGCTCTGGGGGTCTCATCCGGCTCGGCCAGACCCTGCAGGCCAAGCGAGGCAAGGAACCCGAGGAGGACGACAAGGCAGAGAGACAGGCGCATGAACGATGCGCCTGTTCTGATCCCTCGTGAATGT
>NZ_AYXS01000008.1:0-5275 GCF_000505765.1 Asaia sp. SF2.1
GCGAGAGAGAGGGTATTGCGGGCAGTGCTTTCCGGCACCTGCCCCTCACCTCAATGCCGATGTTGAGACGGCGCTCCCGCGCCACGACCATCGTGCCGCGCCGGCGCAGCTTGAGGTGACGCGGCTTTGATGGTTCCGCGCAGGGCTTTGAGCGTTTCAACACGCTGATTATGCTCGTGCAGGTCATGCGAAAAGCCGTGGCCGCCTGTGCCATCTGCGACGAAGTAGAGCATATCTCCGCTTGCCGGATGGGCGACCGCATCAAGGGCAGCAAGACCCGGTGAACAGATTGGACCGGGCGGCAGACCATCAATGACGTAGGTATTATGCGGTCCCGCTTGATGAAGCTCATCATGGGTCAGGCCGTGGTCGAGCGTGCCCAGCCCCTCGCTCAGATCGTAAATGGCTGTTGGGTCGGATTGCAGTTTCATCCCCTGCGCCAAGCGATTGAGAAAGACGCGGGCCACCTTGGGTCGCTCAGCCGCAATGCCCGTCTCGCGCTCGACAATCGAGGCCAGGATGAGAAGCTGTTCAGGCGATGTCAGACCGATGGATGGATCACGCCCTGCCCATACACGGGCGAGAGTCTCACTCATGAGCGTTTCCAGACGGCTGACAAGACGGGCCCGTGATGTATCGCGTTCATAGGCGACCGTCTGAGGCAGGATTGCTCCTTCACGCAGCGGCGGAACGTCTCCCGTCAGGAATGGGGCCTGTTGAAGGATTATCGCGATCTGCCGCGCTGTACGCCCCTCCGGAATGGTCAGAAAATGCCGGACTGGCTGCCCATGACGTAACACATAGAGCACGTCGAGCATTGAGGCTTGCGCCGGAAAATGCAGTTCAGCGGCATGCAAGGCCCCATGAGATGCTGTTGCCCGGGCAGCAAGACGGAAACTCAGTTCGGACAGTGTTCCGGGCGAGATGATTCCTGCCTGCGCCAGATCGTGGGTGATGTGGGCTGTTGCGCCACGCGGGACGACATGATCGGTAGCGGCCTGCAAGGGACCGGGCTGCGTGACCTGATGCCAGATCAGTGCAGCCCCTCCTGCCGGGCAAAGGAGCAGAAGCAGGACAAGGGCGAGAATGACACGCTTCATGTTCACTCCCGGAAAATCGGATGACGGTTATCCGGCATCCAGTACTGGAGATTCCTGACGTGGGACCGTTTCAGGCCAGAGCCCGATGCCGGTTCCCGTCACACTGCATCACGAGGAGCAATGATACGGGTCAGGCACCACTCAAAGAGTCAGAGCCGTGAAATCAAACGCCCTTGACGATCAGGCTGGCATTGGTCCCACCAAAGCCGAAGCTGTTGGACAGGGCAATGTTGATCTTGCGCTGCTGGGCCTCGTGCGCCACGCGGTCGATGACGCTCTCACGCGCGGGGTTGTCGAGGTTCAGTGTCGGGGGGGCTACGTTGTCACGGATGGCCAGCATGGAGAACATGGCCTCTACCGAGCCGGCAGCGCCGAGCAGATGCCCGGTGGCGGATTTGGTGGAGGACATCGCGACATGCTTTGCGTCATCGCCAAACATGCGCTCAACCGCATCAAGCTCGAGGTCATCGGCCATGGTCGATGTTCCGTGGGCGTTGACGTAGTCGATATCGGCCGGGGTAATCCCTGCAGAACGCAGTGCAGCCTTCATGGCACGGAAAGCGCCTTCATGCCCTTCCGCCGGCGCCGTGATGTGATGGGCATCGCCGGACAGGCCGTAGCCGATGATCTCACCATAGATCTTCGCGCCGCGTGCCTTGGCGTGCTCGTATTCCTCGAGCACGACAATGCCCGAGCCCTCGCCCATGACAAAACCGTCGCGGTCACGATCCCAGGGGCGCGATGCCTTTTCGGGCGTATCGTTGAACCCGGTGGACAGCGCACGGGCGGAGGAGAACCCGGCAATACCGAGCGGGCAGACAGCGGCCTCGGCGCCACCGGCAATCATCACATCGGCATCACCCAGCATGATGAGGCGTGTGGCATCGCCAATGGCATGCACACCGGTCGCGCAGGCGGTAACGGCCGAATGGTTCGGGCCCTTGAAGCCATAACGAATCGAGACGTGGCCAGAGATCAGATTGATCAGCGCCGAGGGGATGAAGAAGGGCGACAGGCGACGGGCCTTGCCGCTCGCAACAGTCAGGGAGGCGTCATAGATGGTCTGCAGACCACCGATGCCCGAGCCGATCATCACGCCCGTGGCGCAGCGATCTTCCTCAGTCTCCGGCTTCCAGCCCGAATCCTCAACGGCCTGAATGGCAGCCGCCATGCCCAGATGGATGAAGCGATCCATCTTTTTCTGGTCTTTCGTCGGGACCCAGTCCGAGAGCGTCAGACCGCCTTCTGCCGTCGGGCCTTCGGGCACTTCGCCAGCCACATGGGCGGGAAGATCGCTCGGGTCGAAGCAGGTGATACGGCCAATGCCGGTCTGTCCGGCGATAAGACGCTGCCAGGTCTGTTCCACGCCCACTGCCAGAGGCGTAACGAGCCCCATACCGGTGACGACAACGCGTCTTTCTTTCATTGCCGACAGGTTTGCCATCATGGGCGGACGAAGCTCCAGTCATAAACGCCGGCTCCCGGCGGCTGCCAAGGGGGAGCGGCTGTCAATCTCGTCGTATGTCCCGGCTCCGCACAGATCGGGAGCCGGAGAAGATCATTGCATCGGGCATTGCGGCCCGATGCAGCCAGATCAGGCGGCCTTCTGCTTTTCGATGTAGTCGATGGCGTCCTTGACGGTCGCAATCTTCTCGGCTGCATCTTCCGGAATCTCAACGCTGAAAGCTTCTTCAAACGCCATGACCAGCTCAACCGTGTCGAGGCTGTCAGCGCCGAGGTCGTCGATGAAGGAAGCGTCAGGGGTTACCTTGCTCTCTTCAACGCCGAGATGCTCAACAACGATTTTCTTAACCTTATCGGCGATTTCGCTCATCTGTTCTGGCTTCCTGTGTGCCCGGCAATTCGGGCGGTTCGAAACTGTTTACCATCCGTCTGGTTACCCAGTCGGTCCCCGTCTTTACTCCAGAGACGGCATGATCTGCCAGTACTCCGGATCGCGGACCGAAGATCGGGCCCCGGCGGGCCGAGACGCCCACGCTTCGGACGAAGCAGCGGGCGCTTAGCATGGTTTACCCTCGCACGCCAAGCTTTGCGTGCGAGCAGGGCCGATGCCCTTATGGCATCGCCATACCACCATTGACATTCATGGTCATGCCGGTCACCCAGCCGGCCTCCTCCGAAGCCAGATACACAGCGGCAGCCGCAATGTCTTCCGGCTTGCCCATACGACCGAGCGGAATGGAGCCGAGCAGCTTGTCGCGCTGTGCTTCAGGCAGGACCGCCGTCATGGCTGTCTCGACAAAGCCCGGTGCAATGACGTTGACCGTGACCCCGCGCGAGCCGGCCTCCTGCGCGAGTGACTTGGTCATGCCGATCATGCCTGCCTTGGCAGCCGAGTAATTGGCTTGCCCGCCATTACCGGTCACACCGACGATTGAGGCGATGTTGATGATGCGACCCGCGCGACGACGGAGCATCCCCTTCAGCGCAGCACGGCACAGACGGAACGGAGATTCGAGATCGACCGTGAGCACCTGCGACCAGTCCTCGTCCTTCATGCGGATGATCAGGCCATCGCGCGTCAGACCGGCATTGTTCACCAGAATATCGAGTGGCTTGCCGAGCAGTTCTTCCGCCTTGCCTACCAGGGCGTCGGCCTCGGCACCGACAGAAAGGTTGGCCGCACAGACATGCACCCGCTCCCCGAGGCTCGCTGCGACCTCGGCCAGTGCCGCCTCACGCGTACCGGACAGCACGACGTCGGCGCCCTGCGCGTGAAGCGCACGGGCGATAGCAGCGCCAAGGCCGCCAGAAGCACCGGTGACGAGGGCCGTTTTGCCTTCAAGACTGAACATCGTTTTCTTCTCCACGCTTTTAGAGGTCACGCAGCAGCGCCTCGATTTCTTCAGGGGTTCCGGCATTACGGGCCGTCAGGTCGGGCGCAATGCGCCGTACCAGACCGGTCAGCACCTTGCCTGCGCCCAGCTCGACCTGCGAGGTGACGCCCATGGCCGCCATGGCCAGCACAGTTTCACGCCACCGCACCGAGCCCGTCACCTGCTGCACCAGCAGGGAAGCAACGCGCGACGCATCGGTATTCTTTGCCGCCGTAACGTTGGTGATGACAGGAATGGCCGGGGTCGCAATCTCGGCGCGCTCCAGAGCCTCGGCCATGCGTTCGGCCGCCGGCCCCATGAGGGATGAATGAAACGGCGCGGAAACGGGCAGCAACACGGCGCGCTTCACCCCTCGGGCCTTGGCCACCGTAATGGCGCGCTCGACCGCCGACAGCCGGCCAGACACGACAATCTGGCCACCGCCATTGTCATTGGCCAGTTCGATTGTCTCGTGACGATCGGCCTCACCCTCAACCATCAGACGGGCAGCCTCGGCACAGATCTCCTGCGCGAGTTCAGCCTCGACGCCGAGCAGGGCAGCCATACCGCCCTCGCCTGCTGGCACGGCTTCCTGCATGGCCAGCCCACGTAGGCGCAACAGCTTTGCAGTCTGGGCAATACCCAACGCACCTGCGGCGGCAAGGGCGGAATACTCACCCAGCGAATGACCGGCCACGACGGTCGCCTTGTCTGCGAGCCTGAAGCCACCCTCACTTTCGAGCACGCGCACCGTAGCCATAGAGACGGCCATCAATGCCGGCTGCGCATTCTCGGTGCGGGTCAGGTCGACAGCTTCGCCTGTAAAGATCAGTTTGGACAGATGCTCACTAAGCGCATCGTCAACTTCCTGAAAAACCTCCCTCGCCGCCGGAAAAGCCTCGTAGAGGCCCTGTCCCATCCCGATGGACTGGCTGCCCTGACCGGGAAACACGAACGCATGAACTGACATGACCGTACTTTCATTCACGCCTTGGCAGCTACGCCGCGGCCCTCCTGCCCCGGCACAAGGACCAGGGACTATTCTGACCCGCGTGATGGCGGAGGCAACGGCTTCCTGTCAAATCGTTACTTTGCTGTCAGGTCGCCACGCAGGGCGAAAGGAAGGGTCATCACAACCCGACTGAGCGGTCTGGTTGCGCTGAACGCGGCATCCTTTCCGAAGTCCTGAGGGCGAAAGAGATAGGGATAGGGCGTACTGCCCTGATTATCGACCAGCAGCCGCTCCACACCGCCCTCCCGCACAATGAAACGGCTACCGGGCGCGACATCGACACCCAGCCTGTGCGTATCGGGCAGCAACAAGGCCACAAGAAATCC
>NZ_AYXS01000008.1:5330-5394 GCF_000505765.1 Asaia sp. SF2.1
ACCTTCATCCTCGACACAGCCATCAAGCTGCGCCAGCCATTTCAAAGCCTGCTGCCGGGTGAAA
>NZ_AYXS01000008.1:5438-28329 GCF_000505765.1 Asaia sp. SF2.1
TGCTGCCTGTCCGCAGGCGCCACCGTGAATAAGAAGCCGACATTCAGACGCTCACCGGGCTTGAGTCGTGCGTAGATTGCCGGATCGGCCTCCCAGAGTGCTACCTCATGAGGCACGACGATTTCGTCATCCGTGCCAAGCGGCGGGCCGGGGAACAGGTGAATGACCCGCTCTCCCAGCTTCATCATCATACCCGTTGTCCGTGCGGCTCGGTCTCCGGGCTGGAGCACAGCCTGCAGATGGAGCGTCAGCCCTGCACGATCCGCCTCAGGGAAGGAGTTGAACCGACGGAAAATGCGTTCCAGGCGCCGGTATCGTTGTGACAGGGGCACCATGCCTTGCGCCGTGACCCTGATCGTCTCGACCGATTGCCCAATCGCCTCACGCCCTTCGCCGGGCGTCAGGGGCGTCATATCCGATGCTGGCAGAGCGCCACCATCAGTAGCCCTCTGCCCGAGACAGGCATCTGGCGTCAAAAGACACAAGGCCGCTGCAATGACAGGCAACAAGGCCGCCCGACCGGCTGTGCCGGCAACGGCCCGACGCAGCATGACGCAAGACACAGACGACAAGGAATTAACGTTCATGGCGCTCTGTTTTTCTGCAACACAATAAACACCTGCGGCACCCGCGCCGGATCGTCAAGAAACTCGATGATGCGGAACAGATGTCCCCATTTCTGGATGATGTAGGCGCGCGGGATGATCGCCTCACCATAATGGGCCGCCGGATGAGGACGCCTGACTGGCGATGCATGAAGAAACCGGCCAGCGTCGTAACGCGCGTGAGCCCGTGCCTCATCCGTGAAGCTGTCGGCGCAGGCCTCATGCCAGCCATGCTCCAACCTGATGCCAGATGCCCGCTTGAGGCGCTGCTCCGCGCAGAAATCGATAAACCGGCGGCTTTGCGTGGTGATGATCGCAAGGCCACCTGGCGCAAGAAGGCGATGGAACTCGGCAATCCACTGCCCGGCCAGATACTCATCGAGGTGTGAAAAGACCGAGAAAGAAACGATCAGATCAAAATAGCCGTCGATAAACGGGACAGGCGGGGCCATGCCGCAGCTCATGAAATTGAGCGCCGGATTACAGCGGCGCGCCTCCATCAGGAACCGCGTTGTCGAGTCAATTCCATAAAGATTTTCCGGGCGTATATCCTTCATGAACAGGCGCAGGATACGCCCCCAGCCGCACCCGAAATCCAGCACCTTCATTCCGGCTGACAGGGGCCGGTCAGTGAAATGACCAAAAGCCTTGATCTCACGAAAGAACATATAGGCCTCATGCAACGAGACCTCTCCCGAATGACCATGAATTTCCCGCTGCAAGGCTTCTGCAGGAAAAGCCGGCATACGGACATGGTCGATCTCCGGCATATGGATCGACGCAACGAGTAATTTCAGCCAGTCCTCATCGCTGCACAACCTGAATCGCTCATGGAGTTCAGCTGCATCTGGATAAGAGGACATAGTTTACTGCGCCTGTATTGTTCGCAGACAGTCCTATAATAGATGAATGCCTAAGGGCAAATCGCTCAGTTTATTACTCAAACAGAAACAATACACCCAATATTCAGGTTCTGATCGTCTTGGGTTATCACGCCTTCACGGGGCAGGTCACCCTCCCCCATGACAAGAACTGACAATCGGCGCGCGGCGCCGAACTGTCTCTAGCGTGCGACGAGACGACCGCGTTGCCAGGCCTCGGCAGCTTCTTCCGGGTCCATGCCATCGATCTGAATGGCGTAATCGAGCGCACTCATGACCTTGTTGCCCAATGTCATTTCAGACAACTCGTCGAGCATGTCCTGATCGGCACAGGCCGCCACGGCCTCACGCACCAGCAAAGACGCCTCCATTTCCTCGGACAGGCGCGGATCCTGCACAGGCTGAAATGCCTCATGATTGAACAGCGCATGGGGCTGAGCCAGGAAAACCAGAACCCGACGTCCCTCCTCATGCGCCGTGTGTACGAAAGCGTGGAGCCCTGCATCATCGCAAATCTCTACCGACACGCCGTCGAGGCCGGGCGTCTGGGCCAACAGCGCGTTCATGCGTTCGGCGTCCGAGCGGCCCGCCACCACAAGGTCAACATCCTGAGCGTTGAGAGCCGCGATCGGGGAAAGGCCGTTGAAGCTCGCCCAGCAGTAATACGGGCGATAGAGCGTTCCCAGAACGCGCATCCCGTGTTGCAGCAGCGCAGCGTCGCGCGGCAACCAAGCCGAAACCAGAAGATCGATCGCCCCTTCCTCTAGCATGGACGGAAGTTCGCGCTCGTCGGCGTCCACGAAATCAACCTCCACCTCATGCGCATCGAGCACGCGAGCAACCGCGCTGGCGCAACCAGCATGGAGCGCGGTACCCAGATAGCCGAGGGAGATCGTGGTCATGAGAAGTCCTTTTGGCCGCACGTTACGACCGGGAAGAGGTTGAGGCATCAGGCCTGTGTTCGATCACTTCATACCATGAATGGCAAGAGCCGGGCGCTCCTTTGCTGAAATGATTGGCGTGATCGGTCAGGCCGTATTGGGAACTGGCATGTGCACCGCTCCAGCAGAACATGCCCCCCCCTGCGACGATGAATCAGTTCTCCTGCGCCTGACGCAGCGGCACTGAGAATTCGGCATCACAGCCCGTTGGCAGATAGCGCAAGGTCGCACGTCCCTGATGACCAAAACCGGCCTGCAACAAGCGTGACCCGAAACCTGAGGTTGAAGGAGGCGTGACAGAGGGCCCCCCTTCTTCCTGCCAATGCAGGGTCAGGGTGTCACGACCCGACTCATGCGTGATGTGCCACGCAAGACTGACTTTTCCACCCTCGACGCTGAGCGCGCCGTATTTGGCGGCATTCGTCCCGAGTTCGTGCAGCATGAGACCAAGTGTAGTGGCCGTATTGGGGCCGATCGATACCGTATCGCCAGCAAGGTGAAAGCGGTCGATCGGGGCGATGCGTGAGAGCACTTCCCGGGCCAACAAGGCAAGATCGCCACGCTGCCACGATTGCCGCATGAGCAGATCATGCGCAGAACCGAGGGCAACCAGCCTTTTCTCGAAAGCCTTCACCGCTGACCTGTTTTCGACACCACGCAAACTCTGGTTAGCGAGCGCCTGAACCAGAGCGAGCGTGTTCTTGAGTCGATGCGCCAGTTCCTGATGCAGGGTAAGCTGATGGGCTCTGGCCTCAAGCGACGCCGCAGCTGCCTGCGCACGGTCAGACACAGCGCGCATGAAAGCAAGCTCCTGATCCGACCAGTCACGCGCTGTGCAGCTTTGCACGAACAGGCAATGCGTCATTCTGCCCTGTGCCATGATCGGCATGAGCAACTGAGCCCGGACCTGATCGCTCTCGCCGCAATGCGGCATGATGCAGGGTATCCAGACATTCTCGCGAGCATCGCGCACCGCCAGCAACAAACCCTGGTCGAGCACGCCAAGGGCTGCCGGAAAGGCATCCCGGCGGTAGCGACCGCTGGCGCTCGGCACAGAGGCGGTGTGCCAGTCCTGCGGCACACTGAAAAATCCTCCCTCGCCCGGCTCCACGACGGCACATCCGGCGCGATCGGTACCCAGAGCATCACCCAGCGCACTCGCCGCGGCAAGATAGGCGTCGTCCGGCGTGTCCACCTTTCGCAGGGCATCGCCCAGCATGACCATCGCAGCCAGTCGGTTGGTCGCGATACGATCGCGCGTGATATCCTCGATCGTGCCAATCAGACGCCAGGGTTTACCGCGAGCATCTGCTTCTATCTCGGCGCGTCGTCTGACCCAGCTCCGCGTGTGATCGGTCAGGTTCCTGACAGCGTAATCGGTCTCCGGCAAGACGACCTCATCACTGACCCCCTCCCCGAAATGAAGCAGATCCGTATCGGGGACGGGCATGCATTGTACGAACACCTCCAGCGGGCATTGCGTGCCAGTCGGAACGCCCGTCATACGCAACAACTCCGCCGAAAGCGTGATCATGTTGCTGCCGTGGCGTATCTCGAACGTGCCGATCCCCGGCATATCTTCGATGGAAGGAAGCCGCCCCGGCATACGAGTGACCGGGAGACGGCTGATGCCCGAGGGCTGCGCCTCACCCGTGGCACCTTCATCTACCCCTGGGGCGGGACGCCCCAGAACCTGAACAATCTGCCTGACAAGCGCATCCAGCCCCTCCCGAAAGGAGGTCGCCTCGGTGTCCAGCAGGTGACGTGTGAGGAAACACAGGACACCCTCGCCCTGCCCGTCGGGCAACAGGAACGGGAGGGCAATTTGGAACGCATAGTGCCAAGGTGCGCGCGCCAGCTCAGCCAGGGGGGACAAGACCTCCTGCGTGAAGCTGCGCTGAGGCGGATCGCGAGCGTCGAGCATCAAGGGTAGCGCCCCGTAGGTTGCCCCGATGACATGCCCGCCATTTTCGGGCAGGGCGATATAAGCCGCTGGTGCACGGGCTACGGCGGCGGCCACCGTAAGCAAATCGTGCAAATCGTGCTGGCGCCTCATGAGACGCCAGACTTCCGGATTGTGAACGGATCGGTCGTCTCTTCTGTCGGAGACTGTTCCCTCGCCGCTCGCATGACAAACATTATGCCTGCTTCACCTTTCAGGAATGGCACGCTCGCCATCGCATCGCACAGATACGGTGACAAGCCTGCCGGTTAACGATGATGATTCAATAATCACCATATTTTAACGCGATCCTCCGGCGCGAGATAGAGCTTGTCGCCCGTCTTCACGCCAAAGGCATCATACCAGGCATCAATGTTGTGCATGGGCAGATTGACGCGCGCTTCAGGCGCCGAGTGAGGATCGGTAACGGCGCGATTGCGGATCGAGTCAGGACGGAGCTTCTGGCGCCATACCTGTGCCCAACCAAGGAACACGCGCTGATCACCTGTCAGGCCATGCACCACCGGTGCGGGCTTGCCATGCAGCGACGCGTGGTAGGCGTCGAGCGCCAGGGTGAGACCGCCGAGATCGGCAATGTTCTCGCCCATCGTCAGCTTGCCGTTCAGATGTACGCCCGGAAGTACTTCAAACGCGTCATACTGCTTGCCAAAACGCTCGGCCAGCGCCTGGAAACGCTTGACGTCATCAGGGGTCCACCACTGGTGCAAACGGCCATGCTCGTCGTACTGACGCCCTTCATCGTCGAAGGAATGGGTCATTTCGTGACCGATTACCCCGCCGATAGCGCCATAATTGACCGCGGCATCCCCCTTGGGATCAAAGAAGGGCGGCTGCAGAATGGCTGCCGGAAAGACGATCTCGACCTGGTTCGGATCGTTATAGGCATTCACCGTCTGCGGCGTCATGAACCACTCGTTGCGGTCCACCTTCTTGTCGAGATGGCCAAGGTTGTATTGCCACTCGAAGGCCACCGCACGTGCGCCGTTACCATACAGGTCGCCCGGCTTGACCGTCAGACCGTCATAGTTGCGCCACGTGTTCGGATAACCGACCTGGATTTCGAAATTCTGCAGCTTGCGCCCTGCCGCTTCACGCGTCGCAGGGGCCATCCAGGCATTATGTGCCAGACGGTTTGCAAAGGCGTTTTTCACGTCATGAGTGAGTTCGGTGATACGTGCCTTGGCAGCCGGCGGGAAGTACCGGTCGACATAGACCTTGCCGATCGCCCAGCCCATGGCATCTTCCGTGTGCTCCACGGCCTGCTTCCAACGAGCCGGAAGCTGCGGCGACCCTTCGAGTTCGTGATCATAGAAATCGAACGATGACTGCACGAAGTCGTGGCTCAGATAAGGCGAGGCATTGACCGCCAGATGGAAAGCAAGCCAGGCCCGCAATGTGCCATAATCAGCCCCGGCAAGGGTTTTGGCCATACCGGCCAGCGCAGTCGGCTCGCCAATGATGATGCGGCGCGCACCAAGCTTGTCCGCCGGTATACCGGCACCCGTCAGGAAGGCTGTCCAGTCGACACCCGGCGCTTTCTTTGCCAGTTCATCGACAGTCATCGGGTTATACACCTTGACCGGATCACGCAGTTCGGTACGCGACCATTCCGACTGCGCGAGCGTGGTTTCGAGCGCGACGATCTTCGCGGCCGTCTGCTCGGCATCCGGCCATGAAATCATGCCAAGGGTTTTGGCAATATAGGCCTGATAGGCCTTCTTCTTCGCGGCAAAATCCGGCTTCAGGTAATAATCCCGGTCCGGCAGACCAAGATGCCCCTGATGCAATGACAATGCATATTGCTCGGGATTATTGTCATCAGCGTTGATCATCAGA
This sequence comes from Asaia sp. SF2.1, assembly GCF_000505765.1. Taxonomy (NCBI): domain Bacteria; kingdom Pseudomonadati; phylum Pseudomonadota; class Alphaproteobacteria; order Acetobacterales; family Acetobacteraceae; genus Asaia; species Asaia sp. SF2.1. Next base: position 11,665 of record NZ_AYXS01000008.1, read on the forward strand.
CCGAACGGTGAATACTGGAAGTTGGAAGCTGCCTGACCAAACAGTCGGGCCAGGCTCGACGGATCCTTCACAGCCTGGATGGTGGCGAGATCAGCCTTGAGCGGCTCCGCCCCCAGCTTGTCTGCCTTGGCCGTGTCAAGGAAGGTCGCGTAAAACGCCCCAAGCTTTTCCTCGGTCGTCTTCGGCTCGGCAGCGGGGTGCCTGCCTGCATCGGTCAGGATCGATTGCACACGCTCATGCGCTGTCTCGGCCAGGATGACAAACGGACCAAAGGACGAGCGATCGGCCGGTATCACGACATTCTTCAGGTAGGTGCCGTTGGCATACTGAAAGAAATTGTCCCCGGGGCGAACGGCCTTGTCCATGCCGGACATGTTGAAACCCCAGCTCGGGTCATAGGGCTTCACCGACGCGTCGGCCTTTGCAGGAGCGGCACCGGCCGCATGTGCCGCAGGGAGGACCTGATGAGTCAGGGCGATGACACTGACAGCTCCGAGCCAGAGCGAGGTGGTACGTTTGAATTTTCCGGTCACAAGCCATCACTTTCAGCAGGTTCAACACCATCCCGCCCATTTCTGGCGCGGGACACATCATGCAACGTTATGACAGATTTTGTTTAACGGCGAGTCCGTGTGTTTGCCTTGCGCGAAGTTGGTTCCAGGGTCGCAGAAGCCAGCACGTTGAAGTCGAAAACCACCACCTTTTCGAGTGACGGGCCTGCAAATTCCTTGAATGCCTCATGCGCAGGATCAAACCACGCCGGATCCATCACGACAGGCTTGCCAACATAGTAATTGCGATCGCCTTCTGAAGCGAAAGTCACAATGAAGGCCTGCTGCAAACCTGCATCCACGCCTTCCCCGCTGTTTTGCACACCCATCTCGATCGACCGCACGGGGTGAGACCCGTCGGGACGGCGTGAATCCTGCACAAGCCTCAGGAAACGCGAGGTGATTTCAGCGCGCATGGCATTGGTGGTGCCCGGCTTGTAGCGGAACATCACGACGTGCCGCAAAAGCCCCGGCCGCCAGCTGGACGCCGTGAACTGGGGGAGACCCACCTGCGCTGCGAGCTGACGGGCGGCAATCGTGCCATCATCAGCAACCGGGGGCAGACTTACCGGACCTGACGACGCGATCGGCAGGGAATAGGGATCAGCCATTGCCGATGTCACACAGAAGCTGGCGGCCACGGGGAGGAGCGCAGTGAGTGCTGCCCCCATAAGGCGAAGGCGTGTGAAAGTGAGCGACAAGGGTAGCCCTCCAATTGAGTCGGTTCCGTTCGTCTGACATTAGACCACGAAACCCGCTCGAGAGGGCTTAATTCTCGGTAGGAGAGAAAACGCTTTCGTTACGAGGCTGCGATAGCCTTGCGGAAGCGCTTCGCCTTGAACTGGATCAGCTGATACATCGCCCTGGCAATCAGCACCTGCACTTTCGAGTGCGGCGTGAAGCCGATGGTCTTGAAGATCATGCTGGTCACACGATTGATGTGCTTGGGCTGATAATAGCCCATCGCCCGCGCCATGTACGCCGCGATACATTTCTTGTGATCATAGGGCGTGTTGGCAGGCATGTTGGTGGTGTAATAGGCGGTCGCGAGCTCGTCATCCTCGCTTTCCGTCACACGCCCCAGCGCAATCTTTGTCCGCTGCCACACGCTGAGCTTCTCGCGCTTGAGATAACGGTGCATGTGGTCATAGAACAGCTTGAAATGACGGTATTCGTCAGCCGCAATCTGCTTGCAGATGGCCTTGAGCACCGGCTCATCCGTTGCATCTGCCATAGCAGTATAGAATGACGAGGTGCCGGTTTCGACCATGCAGCGCGCAATAAGCTCGCCCGTGCGCGACCCGCGGATCGACGCGTCGACATCCTGCTCGATATGATAGGTCGCCCGGTAACGCTCAAACGCCTTCATATAGTCCCAGCTCGGATCGGCCAGCATAGCCCATTTGCCCAGCGCATCCCCATGCTGGACTTCCTCGACCGCCCAGTTGTCGGCGGCCTGCCGGAAATCAGGGTCACCGACAAAGACATTACCGAGGTACACGGCGTAATCGAGCCCGTTCCGCTCGACCACCGCCGCAGCCTTGATGACCGGAATCAGATCCGGGTCCACGCGGGATGCATCAAAGGCATCCCAGTCCATCTGATCGATGCGCCAATGTTTCATGACGCCTAGATGACATGTCCCGGCCATTTTGGGTAGAGTTCTCGCGCAGGCGCGTGACAAGCGCCCCCTTGCTGTGGCATCGCTGCCTGAGCTTTTCCTTTTCAAATGTTTTGGAGCCATGCCCCGCATGTCCCTCGATACCCTGACACGCGACCCGGTCCTCCCTCGTGAAATACGCGCCCACGGGCACGACATCCAGGCCGGCTGGAAACCCGAGATCAGGCATGACTGGACTCGCGATGAAGTTGCGGCACTGATCGACCTGCCCTTCCCCGAACTGATCTTCCGCGCCCAGATGGCCCATCGTGCCTATTTCGATCCCACCCGCGTGCAGATCTCGACGCTCCTCTCCATCAAGACAGGCGGCTGCCCCGAGGATTGCGCCTATTGTCCCCAGAGCGCCCTGCACGAAAAGAGCGTGAAGGCCGAGCGCCTCATGGCCGTCGAAAAAGTGCTGACCGAAGCGCGGGCCGCCAAGGCTGCCGGTGCCGGACGTTTCTGCATGGGGGCAGCCTGGCGCTCCCCCAAGGAGCGTGACCTCGACACCGTGTGCGCCATGATCGAAGGCGTGAAGTCACTCGGGCTCGAAACCTGCGTGACGCTCGGCATGCTCGATGGCAAGCAGTCGCGCCGCCTTAAAGAGGCCGGCCTCGACTACTACAACCACAACCTCGACACCTCGCCTGAATATTACGACAAGATCATCACCACACGCACCTATCAGGACCGCCTCGACACACTCTCGAACGTGCGCGATGCCGGCATCAATGTCTGCTGCGGCGGTATCGTCGGCATGGGTGAGGATGAGAGCGACCGCGCAGGCCTGATCGCAACCCTCGCCTCCCTGCCCCAACACCCTGAAAGCGTGCCGATCAATCTGCTCGTACGCGTCGAGGGCACACCACTCGCTGAAGCCGAGGCTGTTGATCCCATCACCTTCGCCCGCGTCGTGGCCGCTGCGCGCATCACCATGCCTGCCAGCCATGTACGCCTTGCCGCAGGCCGCGAACTGATGAGCGACGAAGCGCATGCCCTGGTTTTCCTCGCCGGCGCCAACTCGATCTTCTGCGGCGACAAGCTGCTGACTACCCCCAACCCCGCCGAGCATCGCGACCGCAAGCTTCTGGCGAGCCTCGGCATGAAACCGATGACCGAAGGGCACTGAACCGGTCTGGTTCGGTACGGCTTGGAGGGGCCGGTTCCTGCAAAGGGATCGGCCTTTTCTGTATGCGACGGCGCAGGGGCTCTGCCCCGCACCCCGGGAAGGGGCGTGGGCCCCTTTCATCCCTGATGTTTATCCGGGACTTTGGCGAGAGCTGGCCTGTGATAAATGATATGAGCGCGATGGCCTGCGGCGCTGCTCAGTGAGCGGCAGATCAGGGGCTTGTGTCTGCTGAAGATTTCAAATCGCCGAGCAGGTACCGTCTGGGTGAGTCGCGCATCTCCGCTTAGAGCACACACCCGATCTGACTGACAACGAGGCTCCATAAAAAAAGCCAGCCCGAAGGCTGGCTCTGGAACAATCGTCATTCGGCCATCCCGGATGGCCGGGGGCGAGGCTCAGCTTGCCCCGTGACCCGCTCAGAAATCGGCGGTGACAGAGAACTTGAACGTACGCGGCAGGCCCTGAAGCAGATAACCACCGAATGCGCTTTCCCAATAACGCGTATTGGCAAGGTTATCGACACCCAGACGGGTCGTGATGGCCTTGTGCTCCACAACAAAGCTGTAGCGTGCGCCCACATCGAAACGCGTCCAGTTTGGCACACGCATCTTGTTGAGATTATCGGCATATTGATGGCCGGTCTGGATCACACGCCCCGTAAGCGTCGCGCCACGAATGAACGGCAAATCATATTCAAGATTACCGTTGATCGTGTAACCCGGCACGCCGATCACACGGTTGCCATTGTACAGCCCGCCCGACGTGCGACGCTGATCCGCGTCGATGATCGAGGTACCACCGTTGAAGCGCAGACCCTTGAAGAGTTCACCATTGACGGTGAACTCGATACCACGATTACGCTGCAACCCATCGACCGAGAAAATGCTGGTGCTCGTGCCGGGAATAGCAACGCTGTAGGCGTTGGGCTTGTCGATCTGGAAAATCGAAACCGCCGTCGAGAAACGGCCGATATCGTATTTCGCCCCAAGCTCGTACTGGACCGTCTGGTAAGGTGGGAAAATCTGCCCCAGATTGACAACTTGGCCGCTGGCCTGAGGGCCGGGTGCCAGTCCCTCGATGCGATTGAAATAGATCGACGTCTGGCGTGTAGGATGCACAACAAGCCCCACAACGGGCGTGAATGCTCCCTGATCGTAAGAGGTTGTGCCGTTGCCGTAATTATAGGCGACTGTCTTGATCGACTGATAGCGAAAGCCTGCCGTCAGCGCGACGCGGTCATGAAATGCCGAGACGGTATCAGAGAAGAAAAGGCTCCACAGACGCGTGGTGTTGTTCTTCTGCGGATTTTCGATATTTCCGCCAATATACGTTTCGGGCTGCGACGCATTATAAAGCGTCGGATTATAGATGTTCGTGGCCTGCCTCGTCAGAGCGAGAGCGTAGGCGGAAGCATTTTCCTCCCACAGGCCAGACCCACCGGCATTGATTTCGTGCTTGATGCCACCCGTGTTGAAGTGCGAGCGCAGCCCGGCCTGTGTGCTTTCATTGGTCTGCACATAGGGCACATACATGGCCCCGTTATAACCCGCCCCGGTCTGGCTGTTGGTGACATAGGTGCTACCGTAATTGCCCTTCTCGTTGCCCCCCAGACCGCCGAACTGCGCATAAGCCGTCAGATATTTGCTGAAATCATGCTCCACCTTCAGCTTGCCATAGATGTAGTTCAGCTCCGTGTAGGTCCAGGGCTGACCGTAATTCGATCCTGCGCCCGGCACTTTCGGTACTGAGGTCGCGCCGCTCAGGAACACGCCACCGCGCCCGCCATTCACGCCCTGGTTCTCATAGGCCATGTCCACGGTAACACGCGTGCGTTCTGCCCGGTCATGCCAGTCGAAACCGCCACCTACTGCAACCTGATGGCGCTTCTCCCGGTCGATGGCCGCAACACCGCTACGACCTGCAACGTTGATCCGCACCCCGAACTGCTTGTCCTGGCCAAAGCGTCGACCCACATCGACAGCGCCTCCGCCCATCGAGGAGCTGGTGTAGTCGCCCGTAACACGCGTCAGGGGGGTATCGCCGGCATGCTTGAATTCGAGATTGATATTGCCGCCCTGTGCCGTACCACCCGGTGCGGCACCGTTGAGGAACGCCGAGGCGCCGTTGAGCACCTGCACCTGTTCGTAAAGCTGGGGCGAGACGAGCTGGCGCGGCGTGATGCCGTAAAGCCCGTCAATCGCCACGTCATCGCCATAGACGGGGAAGCCGCGGATCACGAACTGTTCGGAGAAATTGCCGTAACCGAGCGTTGTACGCACGGTCGGGTCATTCATCAGCACCTCGCCCAGCGTCTGGGACTGCTGGTTGAGAATCAGCGCCGAAGTGTAGCTGCGCACGTTGAAGGGCACATCCAGCCCCTTCTTGTTGCCCAGCGCACCCAGATTACCGCCTGACTTCACTTCCATACGGTTCTGACGCTGCGCCTTGACCTCGATCTGCTCATCGCTGGTCAGAGCCTGGCGACGCGCCTTGTTAACCTCTCTCGCGCTTTTCTGACTGTCTTTCACCGCCCCCGATTGCGATTGTGCCTGCGCGGGTGTCTGATCCTGTGCGAAAGCTTGGCACGGCAGGGTTGCAGACAGCATGAGCAGGGCAGAAAGTGCCAGACGTCGTGGACGCGGCATTCCGGGGTTCAGGGCGGACAAGGTGAGCAGGCTCAAGAGGCTAATCTCATTGACAAGGGATAAATGACGCGGCCAAATAGACGCGAATAAGAAACGCTCGCAACTAAACTTTGTCCTGACCTGCGATAATCGCGTCGCGAAGCTAGGCGCTGTTGCACAGGAAGCACATGCGAAAGAGTCTCAGTTACAAACAGGGCTGGAAACACATTCGTTCATGGGTCCGGCGCCTCGTCCTTGGTATGATCGTAGGGTACGCTGCTAGCCTGGGCGTTATGGCCATGTTCAGGCATTATGGGGGCGAACCGCTCATGATCGTCGGCTTCCTGACCGTCTTCGCGCTCCTTCCTGTCACGGTGCTGGTGGCATTCAGCCTGCCCCCGCGGCGGGTGACAACGCTTCCTGCACGTCAGATGCCTCTCACGACGTGGCTGCTGCCCCTCGTCACTCTTGTTTCACAGTTCGGAACGCACTGATGCGCGATACTCTACGCATCAGAATGGGCTGGCTTCATGAATGGGTCGGCTTCATCGGCGGCGTCATTCTGGTGGTGATCTTCACGGGCGGAAGCCTTGCCCTGTTCGACACCGAGCTGACGCGCTGGATGCAGCCTGAATTATCCCATTATGTCGCTCAGCCAATGAGTGATGAGGCGCTCAATCAGGTTGGAACCATTGCTGCAGAGTTGCGCGACGAGGGTCAGAATGCCTTCATCACGCTGCCCACCCCACGCGATCCGATCATACGGATCCAGCATTATGATGGTCATGCCTTTATCGGGTCTGCATACCGTCCTCAGGATGCGTTTCCGGTGGCGACGCGTCAGACGGGAGGCGGTCAGCTTTTCTTCGATCTGCACCATTCGCTGTATTACGGCCCCTTCTGGGGCAATATGCTGACCGAAATCGCCGCTATCGGCCTGCTGGTGGCGGTGGGCTCGGGTATCGTAATCCATTTCAGGTCGATTTTCAGCGATCTTCTGCTTTTCAGACCTTTTGCCTCGAAAAACCGCGCCTTCATGGACGCCCATATCCTTGCAGGCCTGCTTTTCCTGCCCTTTATGGTCATGATGGCCTATACGGGCGCCGTCATCCATGCCCCCCGTCTTTTCCCCATGTTCAGCACGGGCCATCATGGCCGCCCGCAGGCTGGCGCTGGGTCGCATGGCCGCGCCAGGGCAGAAGGGCTATCGCATCGCACAGCCGAACGGCCTGCACCCGAAGGGCCCCACCCTGCCTCAACCATGCCCCTCTCGCCAGACGCAAACGAAGCTGAGACGGTCACCGCGCCGCTAGCCCCCATGTTCCATAGGGCGGAGGACGTGTTTGGCAGTGGTTCAATAGGGCTTGTCCTGTTCGATCACGGTAAGGTCTCGATGACAAAGGCGGATTCAGCTTCCTTCGCCCTGACACGAGATCATCTGGAATTCTCCGAGAAAGACGGCACGTTGCTCAAGACGGTCCGGGCACCGGATACGCTTCATCGCCTCGGCGGCATATTGCGTGGGCTGCATTTCATACGCTGGGCGCCACTGCCCCTGCGGTGGCTTTATTTCATCAGCGGTGTAATCGGTAGCGCCATGATGTCGGGGGGGCTCGTGATTTTCCTGATGAAGCACCGGCCCAAAAAGGCGAGGACCTTCGGCTTTCGTCTGGCAGAGTCTCTGACCATTGCTGTGACGACAGGGCTTCCCCTGGCCGCTCTGGCGTATCTCTGGGCCAATCGCCTTCTCTGGGCCGATCTCCCCGACCGTAGTCATCTGGAAATCCGCACCTTCTTCGTCGTCTGGGCGCTTGCCCTGCTTCACGGGGTTTTCCGCAGTTTCACCAATAGGGCACGGTACGGCTGGAACGAGCAGTTCTTCCTGTTCGCGGCGTTCTCGGCGGCACTGCTGCCGCTCGATCTGCTGACCCGCAACACCGCCAATTTCCTGACCTGCCTCGATGTCTACAAGGCTGTCGATCTGACAGTGCTGGGTTTCGGACTGATCGCTTTCCTCATCCATCGCAGGCTCGTCACCCCATGATCTTATCCTCTGCGATCCTGCTCTGGATTGTCGCCCTCGCCGCACATGGGTTCCTGCAACCCAAGATGTGCCGTATCCTGGCCCTGCCAGCCCTGCCCCGCGTCATGCTCCATCCCTGCAGGCTATTCCTGCCCCTGCTGGCCCTTTATCTATGCTGCAAGGGTGGAACCCTCTATGGCGTGATGATGTGGTTTGGCACAGCCTCGGTCGCCGGGGTGCTGGCCTGTCTGATCCTCACGGCCATTTCCCTGCGCCAGACGGATGGCAAGGGCCTGACGAACCAGCCCGCCGCAATACTGTGATGCCGTCTCTTCCCTACTGAGACAGTCGCGATGTGCTCAGCTCTTGTCACTGACCTGAGCACGGCTTTCGGCAGCACGCTGGTGGTATGCTGCTGCCTGCCCGCTCCTGCCGGCAGCCTGAGCTGCACGCGCTGCACCATCGAGCGCTCGGGCCATGCCGCGATAATCCTGCATGTCGCGACGCAGATCGATCGCCTTGATCGCCTCAGACTCAGCCTGGTCATAATGCCCCTGACGCAGTGCGAGACGTGACGTCAGCTCGGCTCTGTCCGCCTGTTCCAGCCTCGGCGGTCTGGGTGACACTGGCAGGACATTCAGCGAGGTCGCCAGAAGGCCCGTATCCCCCACTCCGTCAGCAGCAATACCCATCAGGAATGCGCGTCTCTCCATAAGTGCCGGGTCGTCAGTGCTGATCCTGTGCGCCAGATCGATTGCCTGAGCATTTTGTCCAAGCCGGCAATAGGCCGCTACGGCAACGAGATCGAGCGCCGGGCTGGGGGCGTCGCCGCGCAGCGTCATGTCGCCATGAACCCGGCCCACGGTATCGAGCGTTGCTTTCGCATCGCCCATCGCAAGGTTTGCAACAGCCAGATTATAACCGGCATCACGTATGGCGAGGACATCATCGCGAAGCAGGGCTCTGCTATACGCATTCTCGAATTGTGTTTTAGCCTGATCTGCATGGGTCAGGCCGAATGAGTCGCGCCCGACCTCCATAGCATTCAGATAATCCTGATCGGGACGTGCCGCATCCTTGCTGCCAACACCGCCGCAGCCCGTCAGGGCCGTTACCCCCATCAATGTCCGGAGGAACAGGAAACGCGACCTCTTCATGGCTTGATATCTCCGGCGGGGAGCCTGCGCGCGGGGGCCTTGCCTGAGCTGCCGCCCAGGATCCAGAGACCACGCAGCTGGTCGGTCAGCCGCTTGAGGCTGATGGTCGTGGCCTGTGCCTGTGTCAGCAGTGCCGGAAGCTGGGCACTTGCGTCATTCAGATGCGCCATCGTGTCCTTGAGCTGCGGCGTGGCTTTCTTCACGTCATTGCTGCTTGAACGCAGGTTATCCATCGTGCCCTGTGTCTGCTTCAGAACGCCTGATATCTGAGCCTCGATCGGCTTGAGTTGCGCTATGGAGGCCTGAAGTGTTCTGATCACCTCATCCGCATGTTTAAGCAGCGTGTCATCCATCATCAGCCCACCGACTGTACCTTTACCGTTGCGGATGGATGTCGTCACGGCAGCGAGGTCAGCCATGATCTTGTCGGCATTGTGCAGGCTCGGCATCATGCCCGCACGAATATCGCTGATGGTCTTGGTAATCATATCAGCCGGGTTGGGTTCGACCGTGGCTTCAAGCTCGGCAAACTCCCAGTCCATCGCCGGGCCTTTGCTGCGCTCAAGCTCGATATAGCTTGCTCCGGCCACGACAAAGCGATGACGGATGATGGCGCGGCTGTCCTTGCGGATATAGGGCTCGAATTGCGGGTCGATATCCGCAATGGCGTACATATTACCATGCGGGTTGATCTTCACCGCGCGGATCGAGCCGATACGGATCCCCATAAGCTCGATGTCATTTCCCACAGCCAGGCCCGCGATACCGCTCTCAGGCAGGTTGAAATGCAGCTTGCCTGAGGGCGTCAGCCAATCTCGCAGGACACCGGCCTCAATGATTGCGAATATGAACAGGCCGAACGTCGCGACGACCAGCATACCGACCCATTCATCGGCATAGCGGATGCGCAACAAAGGACGGGTGCGGCTGTCAGTGTTGGCGTTTGAACGGACACGAAACATCAGACCACCTGCTTCATTGGTAACAGACCCTCATCCAGCAACCTGTATCGCTGCGTTCCCTCAGCATGATAGCCACGCCACAGATCCGGTTCGCGGGAAAACCAGATCACGCCACAGCCTCGCTCACGTGCCGCTGTCAGCTCGGCAAGGAAGGCAGTCATCATATCAGCAGTCTCCAGCTCCACCGGATCTTCCAGCAAGAGCAGCTTTGGCTCTCCCAGAAAGGCTCTCACACAGGCCGCCTTGGCCCGATCAGCCACGCTCAGCCGTCCCGGGGTCAATGTCGGCAGACCCGGCAGGCCAAATCGTCTGGAAAGCGCAATTGCCTCATCGATCAGTTCCTCGGTCGGCGTACGCGTATGATGCAGCTGTTGCAGAAGAATATTGAGATCGGTGCCAAACAGGTCGATCCAGGCTCCCTGCTGCATCACACGGCCGATACGCCCTCGCAGTGCCCAGGCCCGGGGCTCGGCCAGCGCTTCCCAATCAAGCCCCTGGCACAGCACCTGTCCCGAGACGAGCGGCGCCATGCCCGCGCAAAGATCCGCAAAACGCGTGGTGCGTTCGGAATCACGACAGGCAATCAGCATGCAGTCGCCCGGCATCAGGCGCAACGAATAGGGAATAGAAGTCAGACCGCTTTCTTCGAAAACCGGGCAGGCTTCGCGCAATTCCAGTACGGCGGAAAGGTCGTCGGTCATGCGACTGTCACCCCGAGCACGACATTGACGACCATGATCACGAGAATACCGCGAGCAAAACCACGCGGCAGAAGGGTCGCAATCGTATCCGAGCGCGTGGCATCGAGGCCGGTCAGCTGCGTGGCAAGGCTCAGCAGAAATCCGCTGATCGTGAGCTTGAGGGGGATCCCGAGATAATCGATCGGCTTCATCGCCCCGACGATATCGTAGAGGAACGTCCAGAGCGGCATGGTGATGACGGAATGAACGCGGCAGACGCCGTATCCTACCGACAGCGAGATGATGCTGAACACCATACCCAGCGTGAAGGAGCTCAGCATCATCGCCAGCGCACGTGGCATGACCAGTGTCATGAACGGATCGATCCCCTGAGCCTGAAGCGCTCGCAATTCACCGCCCAGCGTCAGCTGTCCAAGCTGCGTCAGGCTCAGCATGGCGCTCCGGCCCAGCAGGATGATGCCCACGAGAACCGGGGCGATTTCACGCACGAGCACGGTAGCCAGCAGAGAGTCCGTGCTATCGGCCATGCCGGCAATGCCCAGCCAGTAGATCGCCTGCGCCACAATGCCGAACCCCGTCAGCGCCGCCGTGAAAAGCGTACTGAACAGCCCACCGCCCGCGGCCTGCCGCAGCGTGTTCTTGAACTCATGCAGTACCGTACGGCGCCACGAAGTCGGGCGCAGCGCCTCACGTACCACGCCCCAGCTCGCCCCGACGAGCATGAGCGAGAACCGCATCTGTCGCCTTGTCAGCGCACCCAGACGGCGCAGCAGGCGCCTATAGAGGGGAATTTCGTCACTCAACGCTTAGCTGCCAGAACATAGGTGTTGGTGATGCCAAGGCCCGGCAGGTAGAACATGCCGCGTGGCCGGAACAGATAGTAGTCGCGCAGCAACGCATGGGCGGCCTCCGACACCTGGATTGTCCCTGAGTCAGGTGCACTGATGGCCAGCAGCTCCGATGTCTGAGGTGCCTCGCCCCAGATATTGAACACGCCCGGATCCTGACCCAGCGTCGCCCCGAAGGCCTGCCCGACATCGAGACCAATACGGAAGCTCGGGGTAAGTTCGGCGTCGGACAGTGTCACAAGCGCCAGTTCACGCAACGCCAGCAGTGCATCGGCAACACGCCGTGCCGCATCGGGATCAGGGTCCTGTGAACACCCGCCAATCAGCACGAGCCTGCCACCCAGAACCTGAGCCGAAAACAGCCCGGCATGCTGGATGACGTCCTGAAACCGCTCCACCAGCGTCTGGACGATCGGGATCAGATCGACAGTTGCTTCCGACTTCGAGTCCTGGAACAGGACTGTCGCCACCGGGACCATTGCATATTGCCCCGCCTTGAGACCGCCAGCGCTGCTCTCGCCGGGTGCGGCAATGAAGCCTTCATTCAGTCGCGTGGTGATGGCACCATAATCCTCGCGTTGCGTCTGCTCCGGCTTTCCGGCTGACGCCTCATCGGCCCTCATGCTTGCAAAACGGACGGCCGCAATCTCGGCAACAATCGCAATGATGTGCGAGACTGCATGGGGACGGGCAGCGTCTTCCAGCACCACCATGCCGATAACCGTACCTCTGGCCAGAATGGGCTGGATATAGACCGATTTCGAGCCGATCTGGCTCATGACCATGCGCTGGAAGGTGCGCAGCCCCTCCTGTGCCGAGGCGTGATCGCTCTCGATCACCTCACCCGACATCAACATGGCAAAAAAGTTCTTGAGATCGCTATGGGCCAGTTCCATGCCCGCACTATGGGCATCAGTCGTCCGGTCATAGGAGTCTTCACACAAAAGGCGCTCCTCCTCACCAACCGAACGCCAGAGGCTCACACGCCTTGCCCGGGCCAGTTCGGCCAGGCGTTGTGTCAGAAGCGGGGCGTCGTGTCCGGGGTCGAGGAGATGAGGCGTCCCCGCCATGGCATTGAGCGCGTTGCTCTCGGCCTTGACCTGGGCGCGTTCATACCGGATCTGGCGACGCAGACTTTCGGTCCGGCGGTTCTGACGCACCAGAAACCCTGCCAGCAGCCCGGCCAGCACGACAATCACCATCGAGAAAAGGAAGCCCTGCCGCCCTGCCGCGGCAGCGAAGGCCGCAAAATCGTCCTCTGGCGCGTTCAGCAGCAACACCCATCCTGGCCTGATCTTGTGCAGCGAGGCCATGATGGCGACGTATTGCGTGTCATGTGCCTTGATGAGGTGCACGCCCGCCCCGTAAATGTGGAACAGCGAGAGCGCGCGTGTGAAAACCGGCTGCGTAGCGGGGTTGAGCTGCATCTTGTCGAACTGCCAGTTCGCCTTTCGCGCCACATCCAGCAGATGACTGCCTGCAATCAGACGCCCCTCCTTGTCCACCACGACCGCCTGCCCGCTTTTGCCAATCTTGATGGCTGCGAGGAAATCCGTCAGGCGGTTGAGCGAGATATTGATGGCAAAGACGGCCTGATGCCCATCGGATGTATGCAGGACGCTGGCCGCAGTGACGATCAACTGCTCTGTGGCAACGGTGGGATAGGGGTCGGACCAGTTCAGGTCCGGGTGCTCGAAGGCACCCTTGTACCAGGGGCGCTGACGCGGATCATAATTCTTGCCCGGCGTGTCACTCGTGCGGACAAGCACATTGTTCCTGTCATAATACCAGTGCCGGAAAACATTCTTGTCCCGCAGCAGATGCACCCATTCCATGCCATCGGCGATATCCTTTGGCGCACGATCGATAAACCAGAACGAGCCACGATCATCGGCAAGATAGAAGCTCTCCACCTGCTCGACATTGCGCAGCATGGATGCGCCATAATTCAGAAAGACCTGGGGTGGCTCATCCGTCACCGGATCGGTCAGCAGGTCACGCGCCACCGTTGCAGTCGCCGGAGCGGGGGCCAGATAGTCTGAAACCTGCTGCGTCAGGTTTTTCTGTTCCTCGCGCAACAGATCGCGGGTGAGCGCAATCACCCCGTCGCGCGTCTTGTGATAGGAATGAAGCGTGACAACAACAATGACCACAATGACAAGAACAACGCCAAAGATCGGGCCGACAAGTTCAATCAGGCGGCGTCTTCTCGTTTCGGCTTCGGGATCTGCCGGGTCAATGATCTCGGAAACTGGCAAAAGTCACGCCTCCCAGGATATCCCCTCCTGAGGGGAATGACTTGCGTTGATGAGCCAACGCACGAATAACGCATGCGTCGCTTTCACATTTTCTCTCTTGTTTCAGCGGGCTGCAACCCGCATCTCCATTCAATACTGTCCGAATTGGAGAATGAAAATGGCAAGAGCATGGCTCACGGATCGCGTTATTCTCTCCCTCAGTGGCCGGGACAGGGTGAGCTTTCTTCAGGGACTGGTGTCGAACGACGTCAATGCTGCCTCAGATGAGGCTCTGATATGGACAGGCTATCTCACGCCTCAGGGCCGCTACCTTTCGGATTTCCTTTTATGGCATGAGAACGAGCGCCTTCTGCTCGACGTACCCGCCGATCATGCCGATTTCCTGATCAGCCGGTTGATGCGGTTCCGCCTGAGGGCTGACGTGGCGCTGGAACGGACCGCTCTTTCCGTGGAAGCCCTCTGGGATGACACCCCCCACGAGGGCGCACGTCGTGACCCGAGACATCCCGATGCAGGATGGCGCCGTGTCACTGAGGGATCTGACACTGCCGATCAGGCCGATCTCACCGCCTATCATGCCCACCGCCTCTCGCTGGGCCTGCCCGATGCGCAGGATTGCGAGAGCGAGAAGACCTTGCTGATCGAGGCGAATTTCGACTGGCTGCACGGCATCTCCTTTACCAAGGGGTGCTATATGGGGCAGGAACTCACCGCCCGTACCCATTACCGTGGGCTGGTGAAAAAGCGTCTGCTGCCCGTGCAGGGTGATGGTCCCCTCCCCCCCTGCGGTACCATCCTGATGGCTGAGGGGCGCGAGATCGGTCAGATGCGCAGCAGTATCGGGCGGCGTGGCCTTGCCTTTTTGCGTCGCGAGGTCTGGACAACGCCCGTGCATCATGAGGGAGTGACCCTCACACCCATCATTCCCGACTGGTTTCAGGACGAAGCATCATGAGCTACCTCCCCCCCGATCAGCAGACGATCGACACCCTGCTCGATACGGTGCGTTTCAATGAGGACGGGCTGATTACGGCCCTCGCCCAGGCGGCAGAGGCGCCGCATGATGTTCTGATGCTGGCCTGGATGAACCGCGAGGCACTGGCCGAGACGCTCGCAACCGGTCAGGTCTGCTACTATTCACGCAGCCGCAACAGGCTGTGGCGCAAGGGCGAGAGCTCTGGGCAGCGCCAGACCCTTGTTTCGGCCCGGCTGGATTGCGATCGCGATGCGGTGCTGCTGCTCGTGAACCAGACAGGCGTGGCTTGCCACACTGGCCGTCGCAGCTGCTTCTATCATGAAGTCGTCCCTGAGGGGCTGCGGGATACGACCGCGCCGGAAGTTACGCCCGAACAGCTTTATGGCAGCGCGCACTGAGCCCCGCCTCTATTACTGCCCCTTTATCCCCGTCTGATGAAAAGGCTGGCGCTTGCCGAGGGGTTTATTGGCGGCGCGAACGGGGCCTTCCCCTCACGGAACCACAGCCCCCACCGCGGTACGCTGAGGCCGCTGAACCCACCGCAGGCGCGTCCTGAGAGGTCTCAGGGCGCGTTGAGCTCAGTTGTCGCGACACTCCCCAAAGCTGTCACCGGACGGCGTTCGTTCAGGATACGCAGAACCGCTTCTGCCGCCGCGTCTGACGGGGTACCGTTATGGCTCGACGATGCCGGAGGCCGCAGCTGCGCCATGACCGCATCGAAGGCTTCGCGCTGCGCCGCCCCCAGCGCCGGGTCGGTCAACAGGGCATAGGACGCATCCGCCAGATCCTCTGGCGTACAACGCTCCTGAAGAAGCTCGGGCACGACCTCCCGCCCTGCCAGCAGATTGACCATCGCCACATATTTCACCTTGATCAGGCGACGCGCCATGAACGCCGTGACCGGATTGACGCGATAAGCCACAGCCATCGGTACATGCGCCAGAGCCAGTTCGAGCGTTGACGTGCCCGATTTGGTCAGGGCTGCGCCTGCTGCGGCGAAAGCATCATGCTTGTCATGCAGCTCGGTCACGATGATCGGCTTGACCGGCCAGCGTGCCACGGCAGCGCGTACCGTCTGGGCAACAAGCGGCGAAAGCGGCAGGACCGGCACGATACCCGGCAGACGGTGTTTCAACAGGGCGAGCATCTTGCCGTAAACCGGCAAAAGACGCGGCACCTCGGAACGACGGCTGCCCGGCATCAGGATCAGTACAGGTGCCTCATCGGCAATGCCATGACGCAGCCGAAAGCGCTTAGCGTCCCCCTGATCGGCCCCTGACTGAAGCACCGGATGCCCGACGAAATCAACGGCCACGCCGCGCTCTCCGAACCACTCCACCTCGAACGGCAGGAGGCAAAGCAGCCGGTCCCAGAGTTCGGGAAAACTGTGGACGCGCTTCTCATGCCACGCCCAGACCTGCGGGCCGACATAATGGATCTTCGGTACGGTCACGTGTCGCAGGCGCTTGAGAAAGCGCAACGCAAAACCCGGTGAGTCGATCGTGACAATCAGATCGGGCTGACGCAGCACCACATCATTGACCGCCTCGTTCAGCCGTTGGGAAAGCTGTCGGATACGCGGAAGCACCTCCACCAGCCCCATCACCGCCAGATCCCGCATGGGGAACAGGCTGGCGAGACCCAGAGCCTCCATGCGCGGACCACCGATTCCAACGAAAATCAGATGCGGGTCGCGCGCGTGAAGCGCCTGCATGAGGTGGGCGCCCAGCATATCACCACTGGCCTCACCTGCCAGAAGCCAGATGACGCGAGGGG
>NZ_AYXS01000008.1:28410-29166 GCF_000505765.1 Asaia sp. SF2.1
CGCAATGATCTTTTCGGAAACGGCCTCGATTTCCTCATCGGTCAGGCTCGCCTTGACGGGCTGAAGCGTGACCTCGATGCCCAGGGACCGATGGGCCGCCTCGAGCGACCCGCCCTCATAGACATCGAACAGGCGCACATCGCTGATCAGCGCACGTTCGGCACCACGGGCGGCCTTGAGAACAGCCTGAGCTTCCACACCCGGTGCCACGATGAAGGCAAAATCGCGACTGACAGGCTGGAAAGCCGAGAGCGCAGGCGGCTGGCGACGCTTGACCTTGGGCAGCGGTACGGCATCGAGGAAGATCTCGAACACGACAAGGGTCGAGTCGATACCCATGGCCCGTGTCACGCGGGGATGCAGCTCGCCAAAGCAGCCCAGCACCGTCTTTGGACCCTGACGCACAACACCCGAGCGGCCAGGATGATAATGACCGGGCGCATCGGCCGTCACACTCAGCGCCTCGGCAGGAAGCTTGACTGCCTCGAGCGCCGCCATGAGATCCGCCTTGGCGTCCCACAACGTCATGGGTTGCGCCCGCATACCGGGGCGCCTCGGCGTCTCACCACCACGCAGCCCGGCCAGCACGAGCTTCTGCCCATCTGCATGGAAGCAGGGGCCCAGTTCGAACAGGGCCGCATCACTCAGTCCACGCGCCGCATTGCGCTGCCAGGCACGGGCCAGATTGATCAGCGGCGTGGGGCGCATCTGGTTGAGGTCGGAAGCAATCGGGTTGAGCAGACGCAGCCCCTCAGG
>NZ_AYXS01000008.1:29212-29356 GCF_000505765.1 Asaia sp. SF2.1
CGCTCCGCCGAACAGCAGAGCGTCCTCATGCGAGACGAAGGAGAAGCCAACGGTTTCCACCAGCCCACGCAACGCGCAGAGTCGACGCAGATCGCCCAGACGGGCCTGCGCCGGCGTCAGGGCGGGGGCGGCAATCGCTGTCCT
>NZ_AYXS01000008.1:29412-35787 GCF_000505765.1 Asaia sp. SF2.1
GAGCGGCAATGGCAGCGGGGGAACCGAGTCCAGCCCGTAGATACGCAGCACTTCCTCGATCAGGTCGTTTTCTGCCTCGATGGCATGAACCGAGGCCGCAGCGTTCTGGGCCTGGGCAGGGTCGAGATGCGGCGCCTGATCGAGCGTGACACCTGTCGCCACGTCATTGCGCCATGATGGCACCGCAAAACAGGCGCGTGTCTCGTCCTGCTCACGCACGGCAAAGCCGAGATGCTCAAGGATGCGTGTGGCTTCACCCGAAGGGATTTCGACGCCACCCAGCGTTTCGAGGCGATCGAAACGCAGCCATGCCTCACGCTGCCAGGCGGGAACTGCACCAGCACTGGTGATTTCACTGGCCTCACCGCCACAGAGCGACAGGATGAGCTGCGTGGCAGCCTCCAGGCCGGGCAGAACGAGTGCCGGATCGATTCCGCGCTCGAAACGCTGGCGGGCATCGGTATGGATCCCGAGCCTGCGCCCCGTCAGGGCGATACGCACCGCGTCGAACAGAGCGGCCTCGATGAACACATCCGTCGTTTCGTCAGAAACGCCCGTCGCCTCACCGCCGATCAGGCCAGCGAGAGACTGCACGCCAGCGCTATCGACAATCACAAGGTCATCCGTGCCGAGAACGAGATCGCGCCCGTCCAGTGCGCGGAACGTCTCACGTGCCGCACGGGTGAGAGACAGGGTGTTGCCGCTGATCTTGCCCGCATCGAACACATGGAGCGGACGCCCCAGATCGAAGGTGAGATAATTGGTGATGTCGACCAGCGCGCTGATTGGCTTGAGCCCGATCGATTCGAGGCGCTGACGCAGCCAGTCGGGGCTCGGGCGGTTTTTCACGCCACGCACTAGACGCCCGGCAATATAGGGGCATGCCGTATCGTACTGGATGTCCCAGTTGATCGGTGAGGCAAACTGCCCCTCGACCGTTTCAACCAGCCACGGCTTGAGATGCCCCAGCCCGGCAGCAGCCAGATCGCGGGCAATGCCGCGCACGCTGAGAGCATCGCCACGATTGGGCGTGATCGAGATATCGATCACCGGGTCATCGAGCTTCGCAAAGTCTGCATAGGGCTGACCCAGCACGACATTCTCGGGCAGTTCGGCAATGCCGTCACTTTCCGCCCCGAGACCAAGCTCGCGAAGCGAACACAGCATGCCCCCGCTTTCCTGCCCGCGAATCTTGCCTGCCTTGATGGTGATATCACTGCCAGGAATATAAGTCCCCGGCGGGGCAAAGATCACATGGAGTCCGGCGCGGGCATTGGGTGCACCGCAGACGACCTGCACCTTCTCGTAATCCCCGCCAGCGGCCACCACACAGACCTGCAACCGGTCGGCATCGGGATGACGATGGGCCTCGAGAATCTTGGCGACACGAAAGCCACGCAGCGAGTCGGCGGGATTTTCAACGCTCTCGACCTCGAGGCCTATGGCATTGAGCTTGCTGACGATCTCATCCAGCGGGACCGTGAAATCGAGATGCTCGCGCAGCCAGGACAGAGTGAATTTCATGGTCTCAGACTCCTTCTGCGAGGCTGACGGAGGACAGGGCGGAGAAGCCGTAATGACGCAGCCATCTCAGATCGCTCTCATAGAAGGAGCGCAGATCGGGAATACCGTTCTTGAGCATGGTCAGACGCTCGATGCCCATACCGAAGGCAAAGCCCTGCCATATGGCGGGATCGAGGCCGCAATTGGCCAGTACGCGCGGATGAACCATGCCCGAGCCCAGAACCTCGAGCCAGTCGGTGCCACCGCCAATCTCACCCGTCTGGCGGGACCAGCCGATATCAACCTCCATCGAGGGCTCGGTGAACGGAAAATAGGAGGCACGGAAACGGACAGGAAGGTTCGGCTTGTCGAAGAAGATGCGCAAGAACTCGATCAGACAGCCCTTGAGATGACCGAGCGTGATGCCCTGGTCGATGACAAGTCCTTCACATTGATGAAACATCGGTGAGTGGGTGGCGTCATGATCGGCGCGATAGGTGCGCCCCGGCGCGATCACACGGACCGGAGGGGGCTCGGTCAGCATGGTGCGGATCTGCACGCCCGACGTCTGGGTACGCAGCACACGCGGCGGCGACTCCTCATGGGATGCAGGCAGGTAGAATGTGTCGTGCTCGGTCCGCGCAGGATGATGGTCGGGCGTATTGAGCGCCGAGAAATTATGCCATTGCGATTCGATGTCTGGCCCCTCGGCGACCGAAAACCCCATGGCACCGAAAATCGCCGTCATTTCCTCGATCGTGCGGTTGATCGGATGGAGCAGCCCGAGCGGAGGCGAGACAGCAGGCATCGACACATCGACCTGCTCGGATTTAAGCCGGGCTTCCAGCGCCGCCTCGGCAATGGCCTGGCCACGTTCTTCAACAGCCGTATTGAGCGCATCGCGCAGGCGGTTCAGCGCCTGACCGCGCTCCTTGCGCATCTCGGGCGTCATCTTGCCCAGTTCCTTGAGCAGGACAGTAAGGCGGCCCGATTTGCCGAGCACCCCAACGCGAATGGCGTCCCAGCTGGCGTGATCCTGCGCCTGCGCCAGAGATTCGAGAGTTTCGCTTTTCAGCGCTTCGAGATCATCGCCCATCATTCGCCTGTCCCATCGGTCAACTGGTATCGTCAAAAAAGAAAACGGGCCGTCCTGATACAGGACGACCCGTTTTCTATCAAATCCGGAAATCTGCCGAAGCCGAAATCCGGAGGCTAGAGCCTTTGATCAGGCCTGCGCCGTCTGTTCCTGAGCGGACTGCTCAAGAGCCATGTGCGCCAGCTTCACGATCTCGGCGAAGGTTGCAGCGTCATCGAATGCGATTGCGGCCAGAACCTTACGGTCGATTTCGATGCCAGCCTTTGCCAGTCCATTGATGAACTTGCTGTAGGTCAGGCCCTGCTCGCGAACGGCAGCGTTGATACGCTGGATCCACAGAGCGCGGAAATCGCGCTTCTTGTTGCGACGGTCGCGATAGGCATAACGAAGAGCCTTCTCGACGCGCTCGAGAGCAATACGATAGTTGGTGGAAGACCGGCCGCGGTAACCCTTGGCGAGATCCAGAACCTTCTTGTGACGGGCGTGCGTCGTTACGCCGCGCTTAACACGTGCCATTTATCTGCTCCTCAAGCCAGTCCGTAGGGGGCCCACTGCTTCACGGTCTTCGCATCCATGTCCGTCATGGTCTGCGGGCCGCGATTGGTGCGCTTCATTTTCTGCGGACGGTTGATGAGGCCGTGGCGCTTGTTGCCGGGACCGCACATCACCTTGCCGGTCGCGGTGATCTTGAACCGCTTCTTGACCGACGACTTGGTCTTCATCTTGGGCATTTCATTCTCCTCTCGACATATCAGGCAACCTCCCGCAATTGCTTGCGGGCGTTACCAAGCGGCCAGGCATGCCCTACCATCGCCTGGACGCGCGTTCGAAAGGGGGCACCTAAAGGATATCTCTGCCCTGCACAACCCATTTTAACGCGCTAAAACATTTACTTTGGGTTAGACAGAACCTTAACCACAATATGGGACGTTCTTGACGTAGATCAACATTTGGGCCTTTTACGACGCGGTCTCTTTTCGCAACGTTTCCGAACACGAAACCACACATAGGACGACGCATGAACACGGTTCCCCGGCCGCGGTTCTGGGCAGCCCTCACCGCCGTGATATTTGCCCTTTGTGGCATTTATCTGACACTCGGCGGTGTCTGGCTCCTGAGCTATGGCGACACCCCTTATTACGCAGTCTGCGGTATTGCCCTTCTGGCGACCGCCTATCTCGTCTGGAGGGGCCGCGCGGCCGCCTTCTGGCTCTATACCCTGATCATTCTCGGCTCGCTCATCTGGGCGATCAGCGAAATCGGCATCGATTTCTGGTCGCTCGTGCCGCGCGGCGACGTCATCACTATTCTCGGCATCTGGCTGCTTCTGCCGTTCGTCAGCCGCCAGATCACCACGAGCCGCCTCGCCACCCTGCCCCTGCTCGGCAGCGTCGCTCTTGCGCTGATTGTCGTGGTCGTGGCCTTCGTGCAGGATCCGGGTGACAAGGCGGGCAATCTGCCCACCGAAAAGATCGCCGCCGCTGGCAGCGATGCCGCCCAGGTGCCCGATGGCGACTGGCAGGCCTATGGCCGTACCCAGTATGGCGATCGCTTCTCCCCGCTCACCCAGATCAATGCCGACAATGTCAGCAAGCTCAAAGTGGCCTGGACCATGCGTACGGGCGACTTCAAGGGCCCGAACGACCCCGGTGAAGCCACCAACGAAGCGACACCGCTTGCCGTCAATGGCACGCTGTATTTCTGCTCGCTGCACCAGAAGCTGTGGGCCGTCGATGGCGCAACCGGCAAGACGAAGTGGGTGTTCGACCCCCATCTCTATGTCAATCCGGGCTTCCAGCATCTGACCTGCCGTGGCGTGACCTACCACAAATCCGATGCCAGCGCCGTCACGTCAGATGGCACGCCGGCCCCTGATGAGTGCCATGAGCGCCTGTTCCTGCCCGTCAATGACGGTCGCATGTTCGCTGTCGATGCCCAGACTGGCAAGGCCTGCCCGAGCTTCGGCAACAATGGCGAGATCGACCTGCGTACGCCTTACATGCCGTATGACCATGTTGGCGGCTACGAGCCGACCTCACCGCCTGTCGTAACAGACAAGGTCGTGATCGTTTCCGGCGCCGTGACCGACAACAACTCCACCAAGGAGCCCTCGGGCGTCACGCGTGCTTTCGACCTGTTCACAGGCAAGCTCGTCTGGGTGTTCGACCCCTCGAACCCCGACCCGAACGAAATGCCGAGCGGTGACCACAAATACGTCGCCAACTCGCCCAACTCGTGGATCACCGCGTCCTATGACGCCAATCTGGGCCTGGTCTATATCCCGACCGGCGTTCAGACCCCTGACCAGTGGGGTGGCAACCGCACCCCCGATGCCGAACGCTATGCGTCGTCCGTGCTCGCCCTGCACGCCGATACCGGCAAGCTGGCCTGGAGCTACCAGACCGTGCACCACGATCTGTGGGACATGGATCTTCCGGCCCAGATGAGCCTTGTGGACATCACCCAGAAGGACGGCACCGTCATTCCGGCCATCTACGCACCGGCCAAGACGGGCAACATCTTCGTTCTCGACCGTCGCGACGGCAAGCTGATCGTGCCTGCACCCGAGCTTCCCGTGCCGCAGGAAGTGGTTAAGAGCGATCACGTTGCTCCCACACAGCCCTTCTCTGACCTGACCCTGCGTCCCAAGGCCCTGCTGACGGGCAAGGACATGTGGGGTGGCACCGTGTTCGATCAGCTGATCTGCCGCGTGGCGTTTCATCAGCTCGACTACAAGGGCACGTTCACGGCACCGTCCGAGCGTGGCTCGCTGATCTTCCCGGGCAATCTGGGTATCTTCGAGTGGGGTGGTCTTGCTGTTGATCCGCAGCGTCAGATCGCCATCTCCAACCCGATCGCCCTGCCTTTCGTGTCGCGTCTGGTTCCCCGCGGTCCGGGTAATCCGCTCTGGCCCGAAAAGGACGCCAAGGGTTCGGGCGGCGAGACCGGCCTGCAGCACAACTATGGCGCACCCTATGCCATCATGCTGAGCCCGTTCCTGAACCCGATCACCACACGCATCGGTCTGCCGATCCCCTGCAAGCGTCCGCCGTGGGGCTACATGGCTGGTATCGATCTGCGCACCAACAAGGTGGTCTGGCAGCATCGCAATGGCACGCTGCGTGACAGTCTGTACAACAGCGCCCTGCCCATCCAGCTGCCGCCGCTCAAGGTTGGCGTTCCCAGCCTCGGTGGCCCGCTCACCACGGCCGGCAACGTCGCCTTCCTGACGTCCACGCTGGATTTCTACATCCGTGCATACAACGTCACGACGGGTGAAACCTTGTGGCAGGACCGTCTGCCCGCCGGTGGCCAGTCCACCCCGATGAGCTACTCTGCCAATGGCAAGCAGTACATCGTGACCTATGCCGGTGGTCATGGCTCTTTCGGCACGAAGATGGGCGATTACGTCATCGCCTACGCCCTGCCGAACTGATCCTTCCCGGTTTCGGAAACAGGAAAACCCGCCTTCTGGCGGGTTTTTTTGTGTCTGGCTTCAAAGGGCCTGCACGGCTCTTGCGCAGCGACAAATAATGTCAGAGTGTTGCTGAAACCTCAGCCAAGGATTTCATCATGCTCCGTGGATTTCTCGCTCTGACCGTGCTGCTCGGCACAGCCGCAGCCCCTGTCGCCTACGCCAAGCCCTGCCGCGATGCGACCTCGGGCAAGTTCGTGAAATGCGAAAAGCCGAAGGCCGAGAAATGCCGCGATGCCAAGGGCAAGTTCACCAAGTGCAAGGCTGATGCCGCCTCCAAGGACGATAGCAAGGCGACCGC
>NZ_AYXS01000008.1:35882-38155 GCF_000505765.1 Asaia sp. SF2.1
GCAGTTCGGGTTGTTCCATGTAAAAAAGGCCCGGTCTCCCGGGCCTTTTTTCTTGATTGCCGTTCTACCCTGTCGAAATCAGGCCCGGGCTCGGGCCCGTATGGCCTGGGCCATTGCCTCGACTCCATTGCCACGGTTGGTCGAGAGCGCCTTCACCAGTCCCAGATCATGCAGGAATGTCGGGTCCGTTGCCTCGATCTCCGCCCGGTCACGCCCGGAATAGACGCGCAGCAGCAAAGCCACCAGCCCATTCACAATGGCCGCATCGGACGCACCGGCAAAGAACAGGCGGCCATCTGCCTCATGCGCCTCAAGCCAGACCTGGCTTTGGCAGCCGGGCACACGATGCCCATCATTCTGCCACGCAGCAGGAAAGGGCGGGAGGTTGCGCCCCATCTCGATGATGTATTCGTAGCGATCCATCCAGTCATCGAACAAGGCGAGTTCATCGCCGATCGACGCAATGGCCTCCGCCGCCGTGCCATCCACGGGCTGGACGAAGGGGAGTTCCGTTACCGCGCCGCTCACAGGATGAACCTGCTCAGATCGCCCTTGCGGGCCAGAGGCGCAACGCGCTCCTGCACATCCTGCGCGGTAATCACAACAGTATCCCCGCTCCGGTCAGACGCCCTGAAGGAAACATCTTCCAGCAGACGCTCCATGACCGTCGCAAGACGGCGGGCACCGATATTTTCGACACGCTCATTGATGTCTGCCGCCAGTTCAGCGAGCGCATCCACCGCGCCATCCTCGAAGGAGAGCGTCAGATTCTCGGTGCCGAGAAGCGAGACATATTGCTTGAGCAGGGAATGTTCGGGCTCGAGCAGAATGCGCTTGAGGTCCTCACGTGTCAGACCAGCCAGCTCGACGCGAATGGGCAGACGCCCCTGCAACTCAGGCAGCAGGTCCGAGGGCTTGGCCAGATGAAAGGCCCCGGATGCGATGAACAGGATATAGTCGGTTTTCACCGGCCCGTATTTTGTGGTGACCGTCGTTCCCTCGATCAGCGGCAGAAGATCGCGCTGCACACCCTCACGCGAGATATCGCCACCCCGTCCACCGCCCTCACCCGAGCGGGCGCAGACCTTGTCGATCTCATCGAGAAAGACGATGCCGTGATCCTGCGCATGACGCACTGCATCCTGGGTCAGTGCGTCATTATCCACCAGCCGGTCGGCTTCCTCGCGGATCAGAAGCTGACGCGCGGCAGCGATCGTCAGGCGACGCTTCTGGGGTGAGCGGTTCATGAGGTTCTTCATGAGGTCGCCAAAGGCAGCAGCATTCATGACTGTGCCACCTGCCATGTCGGGCATCTCACCCGCGCCCGGCTCACGCCCCACCTGAATCTCGATTTCCTTGTCCTCAAGCTCCCCATTACGCAGCATCTGGCGGAACTTGGTCTTGGTGTCCGCCGTGGCCCCCTCACCGACCAGCGCATCGACAAGGCGGGATTCTGCGGCAAGCTCGGCCTTGGCATTCACGTCCTTGCGTCGGGCCTCGCGCAGCATGGTGAGTGACACCTCAACCAGATCGCGCACGATGGATTCCACATCACGCCCGACATAGCCGACCTCGGTGAACTTGGTGGCCTCGACCTTCAGGAAAGGCGATTGTGCCAGACGCGCCAGACGGCGGGCGATCTCGGTCTTGCCGCAGCCGGTTGGTCCGATCATGAGGATATTCTTGGGCACGACCTCTTCACGCAACCCTTCGGGTAGTTGCGCACGGCGCCAGCGGTTGCGCATGGCAATAGCAACAGCCCGCTTGGCCTCGTTCTGACCGATGATGAAGCGATCGAGCTCAGAGACAATCTCACGCGGCGAGTAATTCGGAATTTCCATTACAGCGACTCTCCGCCCAGCAGTTCCACCCGGACCGAATGATTGGTGTAGACGCAGATATCGCCAGCAATCTTCATCGCACGACGGGCTACATCCTCGGCACTCAGCCCGTCGATATCGATAAGCGCACGCGCTGCCGAAAGCGCGTAATTGCCGCCGGAGCCGATCGCGATGATTCCGTCCTCGGGCTCGAGCACGTCACCATTACCGGTTAAGGTGAAGGAGCGATGGGCATCGGCCACCGCCATCATGGCCTCCAGCCGACGCAGATAGCGATCCGTGCGCCAGTCTTTCGCCAGATCGACACAGGCCCGTTCAAGCTGATCGGGATAGCGTTCCAGCTTGGCTTCGAGGCGCTCGAGCAGGGTGAAGGCATCGGCTGTTGCCCCGGCGAACCCGGCGAGAATCGAGTTCTTGGGCCCTATGCGCCGT
>NZ_AYXS01000008.1:38282-38801 GCF_000505765.1 Asaia sp. SF2.1
GGGTCATGGGGGGAAGAGGAATGAGTGTGCATGCCTCTTCACATAAGCCCTGCGCGCAGAGAGACAAGCCCGCGCTATGCCCAGTTACGCAGCGTGGTGGCGATTGCCTGACGCAACTCCACCGGAGTGAAGGGCTTGCCCAGCACGAAAGCATCGGCTGGGAGGTTTTCGGGGTCGGCATAACCACTGACGTAAAGCACCGGCAGAGCGGGATATGTCTCCGCCAGGATGGCGCCGCATTCGCGGCCGCCCATGCCCGGCATCAGCAGATCGAGCACAACCAGATCGAAATGTTCACCCGCAGCCAGGCAGGCAATCACATCCTTGCCATCCGCAACGCTGATCACCTCATGACCGTCCTGCGAGAGGAACTGCGCCGTAACGAGCCGCACTCCGGGTTCATCATCAGCCAGCAACACACGCAGCTTGCGCGGCCCCGAAACAGCCTCGACCGCCTCCTGCTGCGCCCCTGCCGTCGCCTCATGGCTGACAGGCACACGCATGATCATGCGTGTGCCT
>NZ_AYXS01000008.1:38838-50969 GCF_000505765.1 Asaia sp. SF2.1
TCACCCGGCGTGCTCTCGACACGGATATCGCCGCCGCTGCGCTGTAGGAACCCGTAAATGGTTGAAAGCCCCAGACCCGTGCCGCTCCCAAGGCCCTTCGTCGTGAAAAAAGGCTCGAAGATACGGCGCACGATCTCCGGCGGCATGCCGCAGCCCTGATCATCGACCGAGAGCACAACGCACTCGCCTTCAGGGGCATGAGCCTCATGGCTGAGTGCGATGCTGATGACACCGCCATCCGGCATGGCATCGCGGGCATTGATACACAGGTTGAGCAAGGCCATTTCAAGCTGACCGGAGTCGCTCATTACGGGGGGTATGACCAGATCACGCGGCACGGCAGAGAGATCGATCGTGCAACGCCCCGTTTCGCCGCGCAGATCGCTTGCCCGGCTCAGGCTTTGCACAATCAGGTCGTGCATGCTCCAGATCATCTCGACCAGATTGACCGGACGCAGCGCCATGGGTTTCGGCCGGCCGAATTCGAGCAGACGGCGGGTCAGCACCGTACCGCGGCGGGCCGATTCAAGGGCATTATCGAAAAGCTTGGTCACGGTCGGGTTTACCGCAGGGGTCATGTCCTGCAGCAATTCAAGCGAGCCCAGCATGGCGGTCAGCAGGTTGTTGAAGTCATGCGCAATCCCCCCGGCAAGTGTGCCAAGAGCATGCATCTTGTCATCCTGGCGCAGGCGCTCCTCCATGGCGAGGCGCTCTGTCACGTCGCGGTCGAGCATCATCTGCCAGCGCTGCGCGCTCGGGAAAGGGACACCCAGCGCATTGCGCGGCCAAGGCAGGGTCTGGCGCGTGATCTCGTGCCACCTCACCCCCTCAGCCGTATGCTCCGACACCAGCCGCGAGACCTCGCCCTCGCTTCGGGTCTCCTCACGCATCGCGGCGATATCGGGTCGAAGGGCATCGTTGAACAGGGAGTCCTCAGCGATATCGCCCCTGCTATCTGGCGTGACCTCGACCTCGATATTGTGGCGCAGTACCGTGCCATCGGCCTCGGAAAACACGACATCCATCGGCACTGATTCCAGTGCGCCATGCAAAAGCACGCGCTCCATCATCAATGCCCGCTCGAGACGGTGATGAGCTGCAACCTCACGCACCATCGCGCGCAGTGAGTCGGATTCCCACGGCTTGTGGGCATAGAACTGGATCCTGCCCTGATTGAGGGCGGCAACCACCGCGGCCAGATCGGCATAGCCGGTCAGGAGAATCCCGCGCGCATCGGAATAGTCCCGCGCCTTACTCAGCATCACATCGCCCGTCATGTTGGGCATCCGCTGATCGGAGACAATCACCGCGATATCTGGTGACTTGCGCAGGAATTCGAGCGCCTCGAGCGGGTCTGTACTGGAGAGAATATCGAATTCGTCTTCCAGCAGATCGGTCAGCGCGACCAGAATTTCGGCTTCATCATCCACCAGGAGGATACGGCTCCTCCCGAATGGTACGCTCATTTCGGTCCGTTTCATGCGCTGCGTCCTATCGTCACCGGTCCCGTAGGGGTAAGGCGCACCGGAACGGAGAGCGTGAAACAGGCCCCCACATCGCGTCCACCCTCGAGATTCGCGTCCTCTATATCAATCGTGCCGCCATGCGCCTCGATCACGCCATAGGCAATCGCCAGCCCCAGCCCTGTTCCCATACCGACAGGTTTGGTCGTGAAAAACGGCTCGAACACACGGGCGCGCAGGGCGGCGGGCACACCCGGTCCGTCATCTGCCACGCTGATCACATAATTTGCATCCGATCCCTCCTGCTTCAGAACGGTCCGGATCACGATCTTGCCGCTGGGCGCCCCGGCCTCAAGCCCTTCGGCCTCGGCGCGCGAGCGTATGGCATCGGCTGCGTTACTGACGATATTCATGACCACCTGATGCAGGAGAGCCGGCTGGCAGACCAGCATGCGCGGGGCAGACAGATGGCGCTCCACCGTAATCTCGCGGCCGAATTTATGCGCCAGAAGGGCGAGCGCGGTATCGATCGCCTCGACCACGTCGGTATCCTGAAAAGCGCTTTCATCGAGACGTGAGAAACGCCTCAGGCTCAGCACCAGATTCTGGATGCGCTGCAGCCCCAGCCGCATCGCGCCGATACGGCTCGAACATTTCTCGAGCAGCGCAAGCTGTGCTGGCAGAAGAGGCCCCTCGGACTCCGTAAGCCGCTGCAGGGCGCGTGCGATGGTTTCCTCATGCGCCAGGGTGAAGGCGAGCGGATTGTTGATCTCGTGGGCGATGCCTGCCACGAGCTCGCCGAGCGAGGCCATCTTGGCTGTCTGCACCAGCTTCGCCTGTGTCTCGATCAGTCGCGCATTGGCATCGGCAAGTTCAGAATTGGCGTGGGCCAGCGCCTCGGCCATCGCGGCCTTGGCGGCAATGGCGCGGGCCTCGCTCTGCGCTGTCTGAAGCGCCACTTCGCGCACCTGACGCTTGATTTCCTGCTGTCTGATCTCGTCCTGCGCCAGCTTGCGACGCACCAGCACCCGGATGCGCAGCGCCAGAACATCGGGGGCAATGTCGCTGGGTACCAGGTCATCGAGCCCTGCATCGAACAGATCTGCCGCAGAGTGACGCCTGAACCGGTCAGCATCGACAATGCCGAGAATCCGGAAGGAAGTTCCTCCGGCCTCGAGCACGTCCTGACGGCGCGCATCGAGACGGCGGCAGAAATTCACGCCATCGAGCAGGCGCGATGTGAGATCGAGCACCAGACAATCCGGCCCCTCCTCGCCCCCAAGCCAGCCCCCATGAATCAGCTCGCCCGAGGCGGTAACCGTGGTGACCGTATGGCCATCGCGCCAGAGCAGTTCCCCCAGAGACGCACCGGAGGAATCGCGCTCCCAATTGGCATTGTCGCTCGGCTCGTCCTCGAAATCCTCGGTATTTGGGCTCGTGACGATAACGATACGCGCCCGGCGGAAACGTCCCGCCTCTTCGGCCTGAAGAAAGTCCGAGCCCTCTCGCAGCAGCGCACGGATACGCAGCACCAGCAGGTCAGGATGGGCCGATTTGGAGATATAGGCATCCGCGCCGCTTTCAAGCCCTTCACGCTCCAGTCCGGGCCCGACATCTTCGGTCAGCATCAGGATGGGGATCGAGCGCGTCTGGGCGTTCATACGGAACTGACGGGCCATCTGACCGCCATTCATGCCAGGCAGATGGTAGTCAGCCACCACCAGATCCGGCAGGCCGTCATCAAGGCAGGTCAGGGCCTCTTCACCGCTGGCCACGCGCCGGACGACAAACCCTGCTTCTTCAAGCAGAAGCGTCAGGGCTTGCGCCTGTATATCCGACTCCTCAACGAGAAGGATTGCGGGGCGGGGCACATCTTGCAGGGTCATGAATGCACTGGTCTCATGAGTTTGCGGGGGTGATCAAGTTCGCCAGCGCCCTCAGGACGAAAAGAGTTCCTCTATCGTCTGGTGGTTGCAGGAATGGCGACATGTCGAAGGCTCATGCCATCCGGCCTGCTATGGGGTCCCTCACAACGCGGCATGTGCAGGTCGTGATGTTCATATGGAAGCAAGGCCGCATCTCAGGCTGATCATTGCATTTCGCCGCGCCGGCAGCTACCTCAGGATCAGACAACGTGGCCAGCCCTGACTGGACGCCACTTCATTCGTGCCCATCACGACAAGCTGGAAGCGCCCCATGGAAGTTTCGCCCCGCCCGTCCCTGTCACGCCTAGGCCAGCCGAGCGACGACCGCGAGCCCCGTGGCACAAACGGGCTTGGCACAGGCGGACGCAGCAGCAGCGGGCTTGCCGTCCTGCGTACGGCTTTCTGGGCTGTCTGCTACTTCGCCTTTTATTTCGCGCAGCAGGTGGCCGAAGTTCTGGCACCGCTTTGCCTCGTGCTTGGCATTGGCTGGATGGCCCTGCCCAAGGCCCTTTCCGCCATCACTACCGGCACGGCTTCGAGCGACCCGCAGGCCCAGGATGTCATGAACCATGTGGTCGGAAGCATTCCCGATCATCTTGCCATCGGCAGCCATGTGATGACGGCAAGCGGCCTTGTCTTCGATGGTTTCATGCTGATGGCCATCGCCGCCCTCGGTGCAACGGTTTCCGCCGTCGCCGCACGCAACATGTAACGACGCAACCGGGGCTTTCATGATCCGGTTCTACAACGTCAGCTATCGCCATGCCCTCCGTCGCCGTCTGGCCGGGCAACGCCAGATGCCGCGCCCGGTCCTTGAGGGACTCGATTTCACCATCCAGCAAGGCAGCTTCTACTGGCTGACCGGCCCCTCCGGCGCGGGCAAGTCCAGCCTGCTTCGCCTCGCCCATGCAGAGACTCTGCCAGAGAGCGGTACGGTCGAAATTCTCGGGGTCTCAACAGACCGGGCCAGCCGCCGCCAGCTGGCGCAGCTCAGGCAGCGCATCGGGTTCATCCCTCAGGATCTGCGCCTGCTTGGCGAACTGAACGTCTACGACAACATCGCCCTCCCTTTACGTCTGGCCGGCCAATCCGACAACGCGATAAGGGGTGAGATCGGATCTATCCTCGACTGGCTCGATCTGGGGGGTAAATCGGGCAGCCTGCCGGATGAGCTTTCAGGGGGAGAGCGACAGCGCGTTGCCATCGCCCGTGCTCTTGTAACCCGCCCGGCCCTGCTTCTGGCGGACGAACCGACCAATGCCCTTGCTGAGTCGCAAAGCTGGCAACTCATCGAGGCATTGCGGGCTCTGAGCCGTGCAGGCACGACGGTCATCGTCGCCACGCATAACGAGTCGCTGCTGCGGGCCATGCCGCTGCCCTGCATCAGCCTGCGTAACGGCCGCCTCGAAAAACCTGTCCCGCCCCCGGTGATGCATCCCCCGGACACGCACCCCACCGGCTTTCAACCCATGCCTCCGGGCGGCGATGTCAGTAACCATTCCGATGGCTCTCCCGCCTCATTCTCCCTCTCTGCCCCGCACTCCCTGCGGGAGAGGGATCGATGAGCCGCAAGCTTCCTGATGGGCTGCATCTGGGCCGGCGCGACCAGGGGCTGATACCCCTGATCGCTGCTGTGGCGGCAATCGCAGCCCTTGCACTGGGCGGCTGGAATGCGGCGCGCGTTCTCTCTCGCGAATGGGACCACGGCGCCACGCGACAGGTCACGATCGAAATTCCGGATCTCACGGGCGATGCCGCAGACACAGCGCGCAAGCTGATTACCGTATTGAAGAGCGATCCCGGCATCGCCAGTGTTGAAATTCTGCCCGAGGCAAGGCTGCGCGATATCCTTCGCCCCTGGCTTGGCACGATGCAGGCCAGCCTGTCAGACCTGCCCGTCGTGCTCTCGATCACGCGACGCAGCGATGGCCCCGTCACCGATCTGCCAGTCATACTGGATACGATCGCGCCCTCAGCCATCATCGAGGAAAATGCCCGCTGGGGCGAGCGCCTGATGCTTCTTGGCCAGACTTTGCAGGCCTGTGCGTGGCTTGCCGTGTTGCTGGCCGGGTTTGCCACTGCTGGCGTGACCACACTTTCCGTGCGCATGACGCTGATTGCACGACGGCGCACTATTGAAATCCTTCATGGCCTCGGCGCCCGTGACGGGCTGATCGCACGACGCATCGCTTGGCGCAGTGCCCTGCTCGGGCTAAGCGGTGGGGTAATCGGCACGGCGCTCGGCGGGCTGATACTGGCCATACTCTATCACCTGTTGCTGCCCTTCATGGACCAGGCAGGCGCCGGTGCAACAACGTGGCCCCAGCGCTATGAACAATGGCTTGCCTTGTCGGCAGCCATACCTCCAGCTCTGCTCCAGTCCCTCGCCTGTGTGCCGGTGCTCGTTGCTGCCCTCAGCTTCGTTGTGGCTCAGGGTACGGTGCGTCTGTGGTTGCGCCGGCTGCCATGAGATTCTGGCTGGCCGTTCCGTTTCTGGTGTTCGTTCTGGCCCTCGTCTGGTGCGCAGGGTTCGCCTGGTTTTGCGTCGATGCGCTCCACCCCGTATCCAATCCGGTACATTGTGACGGCATCGTTGCCCTGACCGGGGGGCGTGACCGTATTGAGGCCTCTCTTCAGCTGCTGGACAAGGGGGTTGGGCGCAAGCTCTTGATCTCCGGGGTTGGGCCCCATGCCACACTCAGCCAGCTCAGCGAACATGCACCGATATCGCTGACACCCGAACTGGCGTCGCGCATCACACTCGGTAGGCGCGCAGTGTCCACCATCGGCAACGGGTCGGAAACGGCCCAGTGGGCCACTCAGAACCATATCCGGTCGCTGCTGGTCGTTACAGCGGGCTACCATATCCGGCGGGCTATGGTTGAGATCCATCGCGCCGCACCGGAGGTCATGCTCCACCCCTACCCTGTCCGATCACCGGCGCTGAGACGCAGCCCCAATCGCGCAACATTCAGCTTACTGCTGCACGAATACATCAAATGGATTGGCTCTCATCTGGGCCTCTCGCGGGGAATCAATCTCACTCCCCAGTCATGAACCCATCCGGGTGAAAACCGATTCCGGCCCCGAATCCCGCGCGGTGCCGTTTCCCTCCTGCCTCGTGATGCTCTAGTGAACATCGGATTCTCGAGACGCTACTGGGGGAGTGCATGATCCGGATACGCGCCTGGCTTTTCATGAGCTATTTCATCATCCTCACCCTGATCATGGGTGTGATCGCCATGCCCATACGCGCTCTGCGACGCCAAAAGCTGGCCCTGCGCTATGCTCAGCTCTGGTCATCGCTCACCTTGCGCGGTCTAAGCCTGATCTGTCGCATACGCATCACCGTCATCGGCCGCGAGAACCTGCCTTCCGGGGCGTGCCTTGTCGCCTCGCAGCATCAGTCTTTCTTCGATGGCTTCATCTGGATGACCATTGCCGAACAGCCGGCCTATGTCATCAAGCAGGAGCTCACCCGCATACCGTTCATCGGTCCCATGCTGATCCTGTCCGGCATGGTGCCTGTCGAGCGCGCAGCGGGCGCAAAGGCACTCCGCGCCCTCATGAAGGCGACGCAGGAGCATTTTGATGAAGGCCGACAGATCATCATCTTCCCGGAAGGGACAAGAACCGTCCCTGGCGAGCGTGTTCCCCTTCAGCCCGGCGTAGTCGCGTTGGCCAAGCAGGCCGCTGTACCCGTCATCCCTGTCGCGACCAATTCCGGGCTGCACTGGCCGCGCCGTGGCTGGTTGATGACTCCGGGCGAAATCATCATTGCCATAGGAGAGGCCCTGCCTGCGAATGCCGGGAGGCATTCTCTGATCGACTCGATCTATAGGTCCTGGGACAAGCTTTGTGCGGCACACGATATGCCACACCCTGTGGATAACTCTGTGGACCTGGGACGCTGATCAGGGGGAATCCTGTGCGGAACACCGTGCATAACCCACATTGAACCGGTACGATCCTGAAAGGATCCAGCCGGGGCGGGCAAGAAAGCGAATCAAGAGACAATCGCCGCAAAAGCTAGGTTTCTCGTGCCTTGTGGCGCAAAGAACGGTGCGGAGGGGGCATCTAACACAGCCCCTTCCGCTTTCATAGCCCCGCGGAACAGACTCTTTTTTTTTCCTCATTCCATCCGTTCTCAGCTCTGGGGATAAAATGTGCAGTTTCTCGCGACAACTGTGAAACCTGACTACAGAACCTTCCAATTGCGCAGTATTCATCGGACCAATCCGAGATGAGGAAAGGGCTCTTCTTCACCATAATCGGTGTTACGTCCCTGTTACTCTCGATACAGGTTCTGGACGCCTATCGAATCAGTCAGATCGACCGACAGATCGTGAAGCTGTCCGCGACGGCGCGGGCAGAGGGTTGGCGGTTCACGTGGCAGGAGGAAGCGCGCCAGTGGCGCCCGTGGGGGTCACGCATCGTGCTGACTGCCCCCCTGATAGGCCGTGCTTCCGGAGAGGGCTGGACCGGGCGATCCCTTACGATCACACCCGGCTGGAGGCATCCGTTAGCAGCGTCATTCACGAATGAGGGTGCACAGATCCTGCGCCCCGGTGGCGATGTCGTGCTCAGTGCTGGTGGTGGATCGGGCTGGTTCGACCCGTCGCGGCAGGTGATCATCTATCGCACGGCAGGTGTGACGGCATCGGGGCTACCGATATCGGGAATCGACACGCTCACGCTACGCGATATCACCGCGCGGTTCCTGCCCGGCGGGCGGAGCGCCGACCCCTCTCTGGCATGGAGCCTGGACCTGCGCGCAGACAGGGTAGAACCTAAGCTGAGCGCCACGCGGGGCAGCGGCAGCCTGACTCCCAGCCTGCCGGACCTCCTCGCTGCACTGCCTGAAGCGAGGTATTTCCACCTCGTTCTCGCCGCACTGCACCGGACGAGTGATGGACACGATCTGAGCGATCATCCTGCCGGCCTGACCCATGATGTGGGTTATGAACGCTTTTTAATTCAGGAGGCCTCTTTCACTCTTGGCCCCCTCTCTGTCGTTGCCCGCGGAACCCTCTCAGGTACCGGGCAAGGCACAGTATGGGCCCATCTCAGCGGCTTGCAGGGCTTTGCCCGTTACTGGGTTGCTCATACACCGCAAGCGCTACGGAATAACCCGGACTACGCACGCCTGCTGGCGGGTCTTGATGAACAAACCGCAAGGATACCGGACCATCTGGACCTTCCCATTCCGCTCGGTCCCGATGACATTTTATTGCAAAATCACATTTCCGCGATAATAACAGGGCATTATCGATGAACCGGAGGGGAAGCTGACGCCTTATGGGCGGTGGCAGTTAACCATTCCCCTTCACGACTGGCCTTGATGGCCGCGGATCCCTGCAATGCCTGACATGAGTGCTCTCTTCCTCGCACGATTGCAATTCGCGTTTACCGTCGGATTCCATATCGTCTTTCCCGCATTCTCCATCGGCCTGGCCGCGTTTCTGGCTGTGCTCGAGGGGCTCTGGCTCAAGACGGACAAACCCGTCTATCTCGACCTCTTCAAATACTGGCTTCGCGTCTTTTCCGTGGTGTTTGCCATGGGTGTCGTTTCCGGCCTCGTCATGTCGTATGAATTCGGCACCAACTGGTCGCAATTCTCGCAAAAGGCCGGACCGATCCTTGGCCCGATGCTGGCCTATGAGGTCATGACGGCGTTCTTCCTTGAGGCCGGGTTCCTTGGCGTCATGATGTTCGGCCTCAACCGCGTGGGTAAGCGCCTCCATTTTGCCGCCACCTGCATGGTTTCGATCGGCACTCTGATCTCCATGAGCTGGATCCTGGCTTCCAATTCCTGGATGCAGACGCCGCAGGGCTACAAGATCGATGCCGCAACAGGCCGCTTCCTGCCGGCCGACTGGTTCGCCATCGTCTTCAACCCCTCCTTCCCGTTCCGCCTCGTCCATATGGCGCTCGCGGCGTTCCTTTGCGTGGCGTTCATCGTGGGTGGTGTCGGCGCGTGGCATCTGCTCAAGGCCAAGCGTCAGAAGCGCCAGCCGACCGATGCCGTGAAAGTCATGTTCTCCATGGCGATGTGGATGGCTGCCATCGTGGCACCGCTTCAGATCCTTGCGGGCGACGCCCACGGCCTGAACACGCTGAAATACCAGCCCGCCAAGATCGCGGCGATGGAAGGCGACTGGGAGAGCGAGAGCCGTGCGCCCGAATTGCTGTTTGGCGTGCCGGACATGGAACATGAGGTGACACGCTACAAGATCGGCATCCCGCTGGTGGGCTCGCTAATCCTGACGCACAGCCTCGACGGCAAGGTGCCGGGCCTCAAGGATTTCCCGAAGGACCAGCGCGCGCCGATGTATGTGGTGTTCTACACCTTCCGCGTGATGGTGGCCCTTGGCAGCCTGATGGCCCTGCTCGGATTCTTCTCGCTGTTCCTGCGCTGGAAGGGTGGGTTCTATACCAACCCGATCCTGCTGCGCGGCGCCTTGCTCATGACGCCTGCCGGGTTCATCGCCCTGCTGTGCGGCTGGGTCACGACCGAAGTGGGCCGCCAGCCCTTCACGATCTACGGGCTGCTGCGCACCGTTGACAGCGTCTCACCCGTGACACTGCCGAACATGGAAATGTCCATGGTCGCCTTCGTCATCGTCTATTTCATCGTCTTTACCGCCGGTATCGGCATCCTGCTGCGCGATTTCGCCAAGGAACCCAGCTCGAACGAGCCTGAGCCCCCGCGCGATCAGCCGCATCGTGCCGCTGGTATCACCCAAGTTTCTCACCACCCGGCGGAGTAAGCGTTTACCATGAATACCCTCGCCTATTGGTTGCCCATCATCTGGGCAACCCTCGCGGCTCTGGCCATCTTCACCTATGTCTGTCTCGACGGGTTCGATCTGGGCATTGGCATCCTGTTCCTCGGCGAGCATCGCAAGGAACATCGCGATGTCATGGTCAACACCATCGCTCCGGTCTGGGACGGTAACGAAACCTGGATGATCTTCGGAGGCGCCACGCTTTATGGCGTGTTCCCCGTCGCCTATGGCACGATCCTCCCCGCGCTTTACCTGCCGATCCTGTTCATGCTGCTCGCGCTCATCCTGCGTGGCGTGGCGTTTGAATTCCGTGTGAAGGCAAGCGGCATTTTCGGCATGGGATTCTGGGATCGTTCCTTCTGCTTCGGCTCACTTGTTGCCTCTGTCATGCAGGGCATCATTCTGGGTGAGCTCATCATGGGCGTGAAGGTCGAGAACAACACCTTCGTCGGCAGTGCGTGGGACTGGGTCGCTCCCTTCCCGCTCTTCTGCGGCTTTGCCGTGGCGGTTGGCTACACCCTGCTTGGTGCGACCTGGCTGGTGTGGCGCACGGAAACCGATCTGAAGGCGGTCATGCAGCGCCTCTCCGCGCCGCTGGGCCTCGGCATGCTGGTGCTGATTGCCATCGTGTCGGTCTGGACGCCCTATCTGCACGCCAATTACATGCATCGCTGGACCGATTTCCCTGAAATCGTCTGGGTTGCGCCTGTGCCGGTTGCCGTGATCGTGCTCGCTGCGCTGTTCTTCCTGTCACTGCGCAAGCAGGCAACACGCCTCACGCCGTTCCTCTGCGCGCTGGGCTGGTTCTTTCTGTGCTTCTCGGGTCTGGGCATCAATGTCTGGCCGTATATCGTACCGCCCACGGTCACAATCTGGTCGGCTTCCTCGCCGCCGGAAAGCCAGCTTTTCCTGCTGGTCGGTGCGTCGATCCTGCTGCCAATCATCCTGGCCTACACGATCTATTCCTACTGGGTGTTCCGCGGCACCGTGACCGCCGATCACCATTACCACTGACCCCGGGCTTGGCCTGACCCGGTATAGCCCTCATGCGATCGACCCAGTTCTGAACGGGGATGGATCTCATGAGGGGCCTCTGACCCCCCGGGCACTTCATCGCCTGGGCCTGACTGAATAAAACACTGGTCAGGCTATTTCTGGTCGGCCTGCCACTTCGCCAGAGGAGTTATGACAATGCCTGCTTCTCCCGCCCCTTCTTCTTCCTTCCTTGCCCGTCTCGGCTGGTTTGTCGGGCTCTGGGCAGGCGGGGTCGTGACACTGGCCATTGTCGCAACCCTGCTCAGGATTATCATTTTTCATCAGTGGTAAGATGAGGCCGCACGTCGACGGCCCTCATCCCGGCATTATGGGCGGCCTCTAGCCCTTCCTCCGTGTCCTCGAAAACGAGACAGCGCGAGGGGGTAACACCGAGCTTGCTGGCGGCCAGCAGATAGAGATCAGGGGCCGGTTTGGGATGGGTCACATCCTCCACCGTCACCACGCAATCGAATAGTTCCAGCAAATCGAGCGTACGCAATGTCGCGGTCACGATCGATTTGAGCCCGGCCGAGGCCACGGCCATCGGAACGTGGCCGAAATGTGCGCGGGCGATCTCGGCTGTGAAACTATGCTCACGCAGCACATCAAGATGGGCCTCATAGAGCACACGGCAACGGGCAAGCAGAGCCGCCCGGTCAAGGGTCACACCAAACGCTTTCTCGTAAGCGTCGAACAGCTTGCTGCTCGAAAGCCCTGTGCGGGCGTAGTACCACTCTGACGTGAGAACCTGCCCCTGCTCCGCCAGCGCTTCCTTGAAGGTCAGGAAGTGGACGGGGAGCGTGTCCGCGATTGTCCCATCGCAATCGAAGATGATGGCGTCAAAATCGTAATCGTTCAGATTGAAAGTCGTCACCTGATCTGCCTTTCGCCAGCGTACCAGCGGTCTGTTGTCTGACTCG
>NZ_AYXS01000008.1:51027-51159 GCF_000505765.1 Asaia sp. SF2.1
ACCTCCCCATAAGGAAGCCGTCTCTCAGAAGCGGTCCTTTGCCTGGCGCAGCCTGCCCAGTTCACTGCTGTCAGGGGCACGTAGGAACGGATTGGTCTCGCGCTCAAGCCCAAGCCGCACCGGCAGGCTGGG
>NZ_AYXS01000008.1:51225-53600 GCF_000505765.1 Asaia sp. SF2.1
GCGTCCCTCGGCACGAAGCGCCTCGACTTCAGCAGCACGCTGCCGCAGCGCCTCGTTTGTCGGGTCGATACTCAGCGCAAAAGCAGCATTGCTCTGCGTGTATTCATGACCGCAATACACGAGCGTGTCATCCGGCAGGGGGTCGAAGCGGTGAAGGCTGGTGAACATCTCTTCCGCCGTCCCCTCCAGAAGGCGACCGCACCCGAGGCTGAACAACGTGTCACCGCAGAACAGCGCTGGAACAGAGCGGAAGTAGAGGGAGATATGCCCGCGCGCATGACCGGGGGTGGCAATGACCTCCCCCAGATCATGACCCACGGCAATACGGTCCTCGTCATGAAGTAGCAGGTCAAGCGGTGGCAACCGGGCCTGATCCGCCTCCGCGCCGGCGATACGGGCACCGTATTTCTGGCGCAGGGCCTCGGCGCCTCCAATATGATCGGCGTGATGATGGGTAAGAAGAATGAGGTCGAGACGACCGTCACCAATCACTTCCGCGACCGGATCGGACTCGCCGGGGTCAACGACGGCAACGATTCCTGTCTGCGGGTCGGTCAGAAGCCAGGCATAATTATCGCGTGCGAAAGGTACGGCTTTGATCTGTAGGCTCATAGTGCAGCTCTCCTGTTCCTGCAGTGTGTTCGGGCGTCAGCTGAGAGAGATATTACGCCTTGCCGGTCGAGAACGCACCACCAGCCCCTCTGGCCTAATAGGGAGGTTCGGTCTAGCGTGTCCCCATGCCCAAGCGCCCACCCCAGTTCGTTCCTCCCGATGCTGCCGGTTTTTATGCCAGCCGGCGCGGCGATCAGGTCAATGCTCTGCTCATGGCGCAACTGGCAGGCCTGCTGCCCGACCCGACCGGGCTACGCGTTCTGGGTCTTGGCTATGCGCAGCCTCTCCTGTCCCAATGGCGTGGGCTCGGACGGGCACGATGGGTGGCGTCGGCCCAGCTGGACACGCCGCTGACCCGGCGCGCGCCCCTAGACAATCATGGTGGCTTTGCCGTGCCTTCATGCCTTGTGGCGCCGGATGCCCTGCCCTTCGATGATCTCGGCATTGATCTGGTAGTGATGGTGCACGGGCTCGAACTGGCCAATCCCCATCCTCTGCTGCGCATGGTCTGGAAAGTCCTCGCCGATCATGGCCGGCTGATTCTTGTTGTCCCGAACCGGACAGGTCTTGCCGCCAAGGACGATACGTCGCCTTTCGGTCATGGCAGCCCGTTTTCGGCCAGCCAGCTCGATCGCGCCCTGCAACGCGCCCTGTTTCGCGCCGAAAGTACGGCCACCGCGCTCAGCGCGCCTCTGGCGCTGCTGAAGCTGGGTGAGCAGGCGGCTCTCATGGCCGATCGGGCAACGGGGTTGCTGGGCCGCAGGCTGGGGGGCGTGCATCTTGTGAACGCGTGCAAGGATCTCTATTCCGGCATGCCGGTTGAGGCTGAACGCGCCAAGCTCGCTTTTGGCAGGCGCGTCACCACATTGGCGAGCTCTGCCAGCAGCTGTGGCAGCCTGAGTGAAAAACCGGGCAGCTAGGGCTGAAAACAGGCAAAGCTTGACCCAAAACCAAGGTGTCGTAAGACTGCGCCCATGTCCCTGATTCAATCGATCAAATCCGTTCTGGCGCCGCCTCACCGCGCTGCCTTCCCGTTTCTCGCACTGACGGGAGGGTTGACCCTGCTCGGCCGCGCAACGCCCTGGCGCGCCACGCGCCTGATTGGCAATGTGGCTCTGGGCGGGTTCGGATTCTGCCTTTACTTCTTCCGCGATCCCAAGCGCTTTCCGCCGGCGCGCACCGATCTGGCTCTGGCCCCGGCGGATGGCCGCGTCGTATCGGTCGAACTCGCGACGCCACCCGCAGCGCTGGGCATGGGCAGTGAGCCTGTGTGGCGCGTGGCAACCTTCCTTTCGGTGCTGAACGTGCATATCAACCGTATGCCTGCAGCCGGCACGGTCACGAAAATTGCCTATCACGCCGGGCAGTTCCTCAATGCCAGCCTCGACAAGGCCTCTGACCTCAATGAACGCAACGAGGTTCGCCTGACGCTTGAGGACGGCCGTCACATGGCCATCGTGCAGATCGCCGGGCTGATTGCACGTCGTATCGTCTGCTATGTGGACGAGGGCAGCGCTGTGGAACCGGGTGATCGTTTCGGCCTGATCCGCTTTGGCTCGCGTACCGATCTTTATCTGCCGGCGGGTGTGACGCCGCTTGTCAGCACCGGACAAACCATGGTCGGTGGCGAAACCGTCATCGCCCATCTCTGAGCCTGTAAGCCCCGTGTCAGACACGCTCCCCGGTCCTGATGAAACGGCAGGTCACGCCCAGGCCAACACGGCGCAGGAGACTGCCTCTGCAGACGGGCAGGCCGGCCTGCC
>NZ_AYXS01000008.1:53666-54930 GCF_000505765.1 Asaia sp. SF2.1
TCCCCGGCGCAGGAAGCGTCGGCTGAGGCGTATCCGGCCGCGCCGCGTGCGCGTGCGCGGCCCGTCTTTCAACAGGCTCATCCCGAACCTGCTGACCATGCTGGGTCTGTGCGCCGGGCTGAGCGGGATGCGGTACGGGCTGGAGCAGCAATTCGCCTATGCTGCTGCGGCACTCGTGATCGCGGCCTGTATCGATGGGCTCGACGGACGTATCGCCCGTCTGCTGCATGGCACATCGCGCTTCGGGGCCGAGTTCGACTCGCTCTCGGATTTCGTCTGCTTTGGCGTGGCGCCGCCTTTCCTGCTCTATCTCTGGACATTGCAGGCCAATGGCGGGCGCTACGCTTTTGTGCCCTGCATTCTGTTCACTGTGTGCATGGCGCTGCGTCTCGCGCGCTTCAATGCAAGCCTCGATGACGAGGAGAAGCCGGAATACTCCTACAGCTTCTTCACGGGGGTACCCGCACCTGCCGGCGCGGGTGTCGTGCTGTTTCCCATCTTTCTCGGGCTGGAAGCCGACAGGATGCACTGGCCAGTTCTTGAATCCCTTGCCCGCTCCCCCCTGCTGGCAGCCGGTTTCTTGATCCTGACAGCTGCCCTGCTGGTTTCGACACTGCCGGTCTGGTCGTTCAAGAACTTCAAGATCCCGTCGCCCTTCGTGCTGCCGCTCATGCTCGGCACGTTGCTCTATGCGGCAATCCTTCTGGCCGACCCCTGGCTTGCTCTGGCAGCGGCTGGCATCATCTATCTGCTGATGCTCCCGTTCAGCCGCCGCAGCTTCCATCGCCTCAAGGAACAGGCCGAGGCCATGTCGGAAGACGTGCCCTAGGCCTGTTTTCCCCGATCGGGTTTTCCTTCGAGTTGGTTTTTCCTGTGGGGCGGTTTTTCCGGGCCAGCGTTGCCGTGTAGCCCCCTACTCTCAGGCCTGCATTCCCTTCCCTGCCTCCGCGCTTTCGCAGGCATATGGCGAAGGAGCAGGCGAGAGCATTTTCGCCCATCACATCGGTCGGGATTGTTCCAATTCCCCCCAGACGCCGCATCTTGCCTATCTGTAAGGCCGGTAAGACCTTGCAGACCAAGGTGCGAGGCATCCCCGGCCCTGGGCCTCAAATCCTCAGCACCATTAGCGCCGGTGGCACCCGCTCTCAGAACGCCAGATCGACCTGGCCGCCGAACTGGCGCGCTTCGTTGAAGTAACCCTGCAAGCCCGTCGTCACGCCCAGTGTCTTGAAGTAGACATGCTGCTCGGCAAACAGATTGCGTG
>NZ_AYXS01000008.1:54977-59647 GCF_000505765.1 Asaia sp. SF2.1
CCCAGAGCGAGAACGTGGCCTTCGCACCCGTATTACCGAGCCGCACATTGGACACAGCGACACGCCCGTTGACGATCAGCCCGCTATCACCTTTAGGCTGATAAACGTTCTTGGGGTTTCCGATCCCCGCGTAGACTGGGTCGGTCGTGCCGGCATAATAACCGCTGTCGATATTGCCATCGAGATGGCCAAGCAGCGTGAAACCCTGGAACGGCCGCACATAATCCGCCTGGAAGCTGCCCGAATGAGCCGGGGTATAGCTCTGGTAGATTGGCACGAGCATGGAGCTGACCACACCCACCGAGTTGGGATAGGGATTGGCCGTGGGCGGGATGTGAACATAGTTATAGGCATAGGACAGGCCAAGCGTCAGGTAGCGTATGGGCGACACGCTCAGCTCGGCTTCGACGCCACTCAGATCACCGCGACCAGGTGCATTGATCGTCGAGGTGGTGGTACGCGTCGTCAGCTGATTG
The DNA here is from genome assembly GCF_000505765.1 of Asaia sp. SF2.1. Lineage (NCBI taxonomy): Bacteria > Pseudomonadati > Pseudomonadota > Alphaproteobacteria > Acetobacterales > Acetobacteraceae > Asaia > Asaia sp. SF2.1. The sequence continues at coordinate 55,454 of NZ_AYXS01000008.1, forward strand.
CCAATCTGGTAGGGCTTGCTGAAATCGACCTGGATATCCTTGTAGTCGCCCCAATATCCCGCAACGTTGAAACGTACACGCTGATCGAGAAACTCGGTCTTGGTGCCGACCTCGAACATCGAGACCGATTCAGGCCCGAAAGCCTCATAATTCTGCGCTCGTGAATTGGCTCCGCCCGGTTTGTAACCCGTGCTCCACTTCCCGTAGAGCAGCACATGACGGGCAAGATCACCGCTGATTTCCAGAAGCGGATCCACGCGTGACCATCCCGCATCAAAATCAATCGGGCCAGAGACACCCGCCGTATTGATCGGCGCCTGGTTGTTCACCGTTGTCAGCGTGCCCTGCTTGCCATCGTGAGACCAGCGCAGCCCCGCCGTCAGATGCAGCGCGTCATGAAGCACGGGTGGGGTATAGACAGCATTGCCGTAAACGCCCCAGCTTTTTGACGTGACATGGCTGGCGCGATCAATGGGCTGAAGGCTCCAGTCATCATAGGCCGGGCCGGTCAGCAGCCGGTATTCACTGCCAGCAGCATTGGTGAACTGGTTTGTATAGAAGGCCTGCGCGTTATCGGCGGCATGCTCGCGGTAATAGATGAAGCCACCCTGATATTTCAGGCGCTTCGTATGGCCGAAGGCCTGTATCTCCTGACTGATCTGGTTCTGCCAGAATCCTGCCAGCGAGTTACGTGCAAAGCTCATTCCGGTGAAATTGCCTGTGGTGTTGGAAAGGCTCCCGGAGGCCATCCCGTTGTCAAACTGGCTCTGGCTCAGTTCGCGATACGCCGTGATGAATCTGAAAGAGAGATATTGCGGTATCGCCTTGTAATCGAGCGTCATGCGATGCCCGCTGTTCTTGCCGATACTGGGCTCTTCGGGAACGCCGACAAACGCTCTTTTGGCGCGGGTCGTCTGCAACGTCGCAAGCTGCGCGAGCTTATTCGTTCCTCCCTTGAGCAACTGCATCCACAGCGTGGTCGTGCTGTCATAGGAATTGTCATAGGCATAGTCAGCGGTGAAGTTATAAACCGGATGATACATTGCCTCCACATGCACGCCGCGCTTGTCGTACTGGTTGAACCCTCCGGTGTCCGGCATCGGATTATCGACAAGCGGTCCGCGATGGGCGGTCACAGCGTCAACCTTGATCGCCAGATCATGGAAAGCTGGCAGATCGAGGTGCAACTCGCCCTTGTTGCTGTTGTAATTGCCAAACCCGCCAACCAGACGCATGCCGAATTTTCCTGTGGGGCGACGCGTCACGATGCTCAGGGCGCCAGCCTCGGTATTCCGGCCAAACAGCGTTCCCTGCGGCCCCTTGAGCACCTCCATGCTCTCCACATCGAAAAGCGCCGTGCCAAGTGCCTGCGGTCTGGCGACATAAACACCGTCGATATAGACGCCTACACCCTGGTCACGTGCGGGCTGGTTACTGTCACCCAGCACGCCGACACCGCGGATATTGACCACCAGTGCCGAATTGCGGCCTGAGAACTGGGCGATACGCAAGGAGGGTACGGAGCCGTCACCAAGATCAACCAGTGAGACGACGTGACGGTTGGCGAGTTGCCGGGCACTGAGGACCGACACGGATGCCGGGTCCTTCTGGTAGTTTTTGCTGTGGGCCTGCCCTGTCACGCTGATGCTCTCCGGCGTAACGTGATGGGCAACATGACGGGCGGACGATGCCCGAGCCGACGCCGGCGCTGCGGCGACTTCGCTGGCTCCAGCCTCGCCTGCATGCCGGGCAGGCTTTCCTGCGCCGCCTATTTTGTGCCGCGTTGTTCCCGGTTTACCTGCAGGCGCTGCCCTGGCTGTAGTCGGGGTATTCTGATGGGCATCATCCGATAGAGGCGTTGCGTAAGCGGCCCCCGAGCAGCAAAGGAAAGTGAACACCAGGCACAGTCTCTGACCTCTCAACACAAAACTCTCTCCTGCGCCGGATGCGCCGCATCTGGTCGTCCGGCTCTTCTGCAATCGACCCTGTTTCCGGCAAGTGCGCCCATCTGGCACTTCGGACTGGCTTCAATTAGATCGAAACAGAAATAGTTTTGTGTCGAATCAAGTATAGATCGTGAAGTAATTATTGCATTGACTTATTATTGAAACATTTAATAAATAATAAAGTCATATGTTTTGCTTAAACACAGGAAATTCCAAACAACCGCAGCGCCAAAGCGCGGTCCCATCATCGCGCGACACGGTGGCCCCATACGTGCCCACCGAACGCCCACTGGTCTCACTCAACCTCACTAGTGGATATGAAATCGGCGCGCGGTCAGGATACGATCAGCGCTTGATGCGCGCTTTCGGAGGCCTCCTCTGCCCCCTGAAGCGTCAGAGGTCCGAGGGAAGAGGTACGGAGAGTAACAGCCTCGAAAACAGGCGTTCATCCGCGCATGGGGTAAAGAAAGAGGACTGTGTGGGAAGGCCCATGGCCTCTTCACGCGGCGGCTTCGGCTTCCTGTTCGATGTCGTGAAGCCGTCTGTAATCCACGCGGTAATTGCCCGACGCGTCCTGCACGACCATATCCACGAAACGCATCCCCTTGATCATCTTTGCATGATCGTAACCGTGCTGGAGCAACACGGCCTGACCGGTTGCTTCATCCGTGCCACGTACGGTGACCAGAATTTCCGCATAGGTCGCGTCAAGCTGCTCGACGCTCAAAATAGCAAGAGGGCTAGCGCTATCGATGGGGTGCACCAGGGTTTCGGTGAACCGCAATTCGGGCATCTGCGATTGCAGAAGGGCAAGCCGTGTGAAGATACGGGTGGGGTATCCCCCCTCACCAATCACGAATTGGGAGAGTGAAAGTTCCGCCTCCATCGCCAGCACCGCGCTCTTGCGCGAATTGGCGAGCCTGATGCACAGGGCGGCAGGTGAAGCGCGCTGGCTGATTACCCCGATATGACTGAAAAGAATTTGCGCCCGTGGGCGCGAGAAGCGGGCAAAGACCACGCCAGTGGAAAGGGCATTGATCATCATGCCCAGAAGCGCCTCAACGGATACAAGCGCATTGGCCATGTGCCCGGTTGGGGCCATGACTCCATAGCCAACTGTTGAGAAGGTCTGCACGCTGAAGAAGAACAGGGAGAGCAGGTCGAGATCGGCAGCATTGTTGATATGGGCGTTGCATAGCCGATACAGCAGCGCAAAACCCAGGTTGATTGCGACATAGGCAATCGTGGACCACCCCAGAAACCGTGGCCATGAGGTGGTCAGGGCGTGATGATAGAGATCCGTCCAGAAATTGCTGCCAATGCCGACCCGTATGACCGACGCGCGTTGACGCCCCGTGCCAATCTCATCGCTTTCCTGCCCGGTTCCATCGTCAGCACCCTGCAGGGGCAGCCCGGACTGCACCCTGAAAAACTGCCGCCATCGGGACCTGTCGCGCTTCATGGCCCTTGCGCGTGGGTGAGCCCTCGCACCCTACCCTATAGCCGCTTCCTGCAGGCGACGCAGAACCAGATCACGCCCCATCAGCGGCAGAAGGGCATGCAACTCGGGCCCGGCCTCCTCGCCCGTCAGGGCAAGACGCAGCGGATGGAAAAGAGCCTTGCCCTTGCGGCCAGAGACGTCTTTCAGCGTTGCGATCCACTGCTTCCACGTTTCGCCATCCCACGGGGCGTCAGGCAGGGTCTGCTGCGCCTGCTCCAGGAATCCGGCCTCGTCACGCAGGGAGGGCGGCGCGATGTCGCCCTGCACCACTTCCCACCAGAAACCGATTTCGCCGGTCAGATCGACATTGCCACGTATGGCATTCCAGAAAGCCTCGCTTGCCCTCTCAGGCAGGCGGGTGCGGACATCCTCGAAGGACAGGGTATGCAGCAGGCGGCGGTTGAGCCCCAGCAGATGCTGCGTGTCGAAACGCGCTGCCGAACGCGAAATGTGCGACAGATCGAAACTCGCGATAGATTCTTCCAGTGTCATGGGCACCGGGTCGTCCGAACTGCCGATTCTGGACAGGTAGGACACAACCGATTGCGGCTCCATGCCGTCATGACGCAGCGCACGCAGCGACAACGCATCGAAGCGCTTGGACAACTTGCCGCCACCCTCATCCAGCAACAGGGGCAGATGGGCGAAGGTGAAACGAGCAGCCTTGCCACCCAGCGCCTCGATGATATCGAGCTGAACACCGGTGTTGGTAATATGATCCTCACCACGGATGATATGGGTAACATC
>NZ_AYXS01000008.1:59716-59843 GCF_000505765.1 Asaia sp. SF2.1
CAGCTCCATGTCGTCCACAACCGAGGCCAGCGTGTAAAGCACCGTTCCATCGGCCCGCACGAGGACAGGGTCGGAAATGGCTGTCAGCTTGACCGACAGATCACCCATCACGAGATCGCGCCAGCTC
>NZ_AYXS01000008.1:59909-66753 GCF_000505765.1 Asaia sp. SF2.1
TTGTGACCGTCTGAGAGGCGAAAGCGCCAGTAAGGCGTCTTGCCATTGGCTTCGGCACGCTCACGCTGCTCAGGCGTCATGCGCAGCATGGCACGGTCATAGATGGGGGGCTTGCGCGCCTTGAGGCGCAATTCGCGCTTGGCGGCCAGTTCCTGCTCGCTCTCGAAACAGGGATAGAGCCGCCCCGAAGCCTTGAGGGCCTCGATCGCCTTGGCATAGCGGTCGAGCCGCTCGGACTGATGGGCCATCTCGTCCCAGTCGAGACCGAGCCATTCGAGATCCGTCTTGATCCCCTGCTCGTATTCCGCCTTGGAGCGCTCCAGATCCGTATCGTCGATGCGCAGCAGGAATTGTGCGCCATGCTTGCGGGCATACAGGGCGTTGGCGATGGCAAGGCGAGCATTGCCAACATGGAGATAGCCGGTCGGGCTGGGGGCGAAGCGCAGTTTCATGCTGCCTCTATGCCAAGGGCGCGGGCAATTTTCCATAGCCCGCGCACGGTATCGCCATCAGAAATATGCGTGAGTCCAAAAACCGGCGCGTTCAGAAAACCCGGGAGAACCCCGCCCGCTGCAATTCGGCGAGTGCGCCAAGTGCGCTCGGGGTCACGATAGCACGCGGATCGAGATGGTTCGTCAGCGTCGCCGCAAGCTGTTCCTGTCCTGGATTACCGGCTACGGCACCCAAAGCGAGCAGACGCCCGGCATGGGCCCATACAGCATTATGGCAGGCGAGGAACACAACGCCCCGGGCCTGCAAGGCCAGGATACTGCGTCCAGCCGCCCCGTAAACGCCCTGCTCATCCTGATGATGGCGCGAATACCCTGTGGCGACCTGCCTGAGCGGCGGTACCGACTGGCCCGACGACGTCAGACGTGACAGGCCATAACGCGACCAGGCCTCGTCATCGTAAAGGGCCAGCTGCGCCTCACGCCATAATGCCATGACAAGCAGGGCCTCGGGGTGACCGAAGGAGAAAATCTCGCTGTTCAGCAGGTTCTGCGCCTCGACGGGCCAGTTGCCCGAAAGCGACGTCCCGGTGCCTATCATGCGCTCTTCGCTGCGATAGGCCCGGAGGGCTTCGAAAGCGACATCGTCCCACAGATCGGGATGATCCAGCAGACGCGGCAGCGTCGTGAACTGACGCCGGCGCGACACGGCCTGAAGCTGACGGCTCAGCGCAGGCAGGCTGGTCTGAGGCGATGGCGGCTGAGGAACGACCGCTGAACTCGTCTCCCGTGCCACTGCGGCGCGTGAAAGAATCGCAAGCACAGGGCCAGCCGACAGGCCCGCCAAAATCTGACGCCGGTTTATCGGCATCAGATCTCGATCTCCTCATCATCCTCCACAAGACGGCGCGGATCGAGGGTGCGCCAGTCACGCTCCATCGGCGTAGCGGGGTTGGCAGCGAAATCCTCAAGTTCCGATGCAGACTTCCAGCCATCATCTCCGGCCTCGACGACAATGGCGTCCTCACCGAACGAGAACCAGGCTTCGAGCACTTCACGCCCTGCGGCCCCGCCAACGCGGCAGCGCTCGACGCTGTCGCGCACATAGGCACGTGCGTAGGCATTGGCGTGGGCGAGGTCCTGAAAGTCTTTCACTTCCTCCACGATGCCTTCTTCCGCACCGCCCGAATTATCGAGAATACGGACGAACCAGCCGCGATCGGGTTCTGCTTCAGAGCTGCTCATGCTTCGCTCTCCTTCTCTCTGGACCGGATTCTCTGCAGGAGGAACTCGCGTCCGACTTTCACCCGCTTTTCACCGTCATAAGCCACGATATCGGCCGTGGCGTAAGTTTCGTTCCATTTGACCGGAATAAACGAGCCTGTCCCGACCACATCGAGCGGGGCATGGGAATCACGCATGGTCATGCATTTCTGCAGGCCAAATCCCGACGAAACGATGATCCGCACCTCGGGGAAACCAGCGGCATTGAGCTGCTCGCGCATCCACCAGATGGCGGCGGCCGACACGCCCGTGCCGACCAGATCCTTCAGCTCGTTATCGGAACGGTAGCGCCGTATCGTGCCAGGCGTATGACGCTCCAGCACGGCATAGGACGATTGGGGGTCGAGCCCTTCAATGAAGCGCCCGCCATGCGTATCGAGACGCACGCTGATTCGCCCCTGCGCCGCCAGCTCGGGGAAGCGACGGCACACTGCGAGCGCATCGGTGATTTCCTGCCCGAAATAATCGACCAGCACCACGAGAGGGTCGTCAGGATAGACCTCGCGATACATCTCTGCGGCACGCAGCGTCGAGCCCGCATAACCGATCAGGGCATGAGGCATGGTGCCCAGCCCATGATCCTGGCCGAAGAAAGCCGCCGTAACATCATTGGCGCAACCGACGAAGCCCTTCGCGCCCTCGCGTCGGGCAGCGCGTGAGCCGATCGAGGCGGCATAGCCCATCATTTCCTGCATCTCGAATCCGGCGCAGTGACGGGCTTCCATGGCCATGAACGCTGCATCCGGCAGGGCCAGCGCCATCTGATAGGCATTATGGGCCGCGACGCAGGCTGAGCCGAGCTTTTGCAGCAAAAGGGTTTCGAGGGGGGCCATGCGGGTAAAGGGCCCGGTCAGGTAGAGCAGCGGCTCGCCTGCGCCAACCCAGCTTCCCTCAGGGTAGATCGTCTCGATCTCGACCGAAAAACCCTGCTCACGCGCGACATTCTCGAGCCACGCGACCATCAGCCCATGCGCCGCAATGACGGGCCGGCGAATGAACAGCGCGTAGGTGACCTGACACTCGCCAAAATGCGAGACGATCTTCTGCGTCCGGTTGAAATAGGCGTCTGTCCGCCCGGCAATCTCGCCGGGTGTCAGAGCGAGTTTCGGGCTTAACGCTGCATCAAGTGCAGCGCGTCCCTCATCGGCCTTGGGGGGCGTCATTCCCGCAGCGCCCCGTGATCGCGGAAGTGACCCGTCAGTTCCTCGGCCAGCAGGAACGCCATCTCAAGCGACTGCTCGGCATTGAGGCGCGGATCACAGAACGTCTCGTAACGCCCAGCAAGGTCGGCTTCCGTCAGACGATGGGCACCGCCGACACACTCGGTGACGTCCTGCCCGGTCATCTCGATATGGATGCCACCAGGGCGCAGCCCAGCCTGTTGGAATACCGAGAAGAAGCCCTTCACCTCACCCAGAATCGAGTCGAAGGAGCGGGTCTTGATCTTGTCTGCCGTGGCGATGGTATTGCCATGCATCGGGTCGCACAGCCATGTCACGGTGCGGCCGGAGCCACGCACCTTGTCGAGCAGCGGCGGCAGGAAATCACCCACCTTGCTGGCGCCCATGCGGGAAATGAGCGTGATGCGACCGGCCTCGTCCTTCGGGTTGAGGATATCGAGCAGCTTCTCGAGATCTTCCAGCGTGGTGGTGGGGCCGACCTTGATGCCAATCGGATTGCCCACACCGCGCAGGAACTCCACATGCGCCCCATCGGGCTGGCGTGTCCGATCGCCAATCCACAGGAAATGGGCCGAGCAATCGTACCAGTTCTCGCTCAGGCTATCGATGCGCGTCAGGGCCTGCTCATAAGGCAGCAAAAGCGCCTCATGCGAGGTGTAGAACTCGGTCTCGTTGATCTGCGGCGCGCTCTGGTTGAAGCCACATGCCCCCATAAAGGACAGGGTCTCATCAATGCGCTGGGCAAGGTCCTGATAGCGTTCAGCCAGTGGCGAGCGCTTGACGAAGCCGAGATTCCAGCGATGCACCTGATGCAGATTGGCGTAACCACCCGATGCAAAGGCACGCAGCAGGTTCATCACGCCAACAGACTGGAAATATCCTGTTTCCATACGCGCCGGATCGGGGATTCGCGCCGCCTCGGTGAATTCCGGGCCGTTGATGATGTCGCCGCGGTAACAGGGCAAGGTCACGCCGTTCTGCGTCTCGGTATCGGATGAACGCGGCTTGGCATATTGCCCGGCCATACGCCCGATCTTGATCACCGGCACCTTGGCACCGAAGGTCAGCACGACGGCCATCTGCAGGAGCACACGAAACGTATCGCGCACGATATCAGCGGTGAACTCATTGAAGCTCTCGGCACATGCCCCACCCTGAAGCACAAAGGCCTCGCCACGCGCTGCCTTGGCAAGCTGGCTCTTCAGGCGCCGCGTCTCGCCCGCAAACACCAGGGGCGGATATCGCCGCAGACGGGCTTCGACAGAGTCGAGCGCGGCTGCATCCAGATAATGCGGAGCCTGACGAATGGGGTGCGACCGCCAGCTCGACGGCGTCCAGCCGGCGTGCACAGCGGATTCGCGGTTCGGGTGCATGAGAGTATTTTCCTTGAGCCGAAAAAAAGGGTTCTCACTATGAAACGGAATGGCCGATCCGGCTAGGGGCTAGCACGCCCCTAGCCGGCGAAACGTCAGATTCCAGCGCCGGTCTCCCGTCAATTCATGGTGGCCCGGCTTCAGCGGGGCGATCCCATGATAGGCCAGACGCGACGGGCCACCCCATACCACGACATCTCCGCTCAGGAGCGAGAGCTTGCGTGTCGGGGCCGTGCGCTCCAGCCCTCCAAAGAGAAATTGTGCGGCCACACCGAGCGAGACCGATACGATCGGGCTGTCCAGCGCCGTCTCGTCGCGGTCCTGATGAAGCCCCATGCGTGCACCGGGCACATAACAGTTGATCAGACAGGTCTGGGGCACAAAGCCAGGATAGCCCGCCTGCTCCGCCATGACCCGGGCCAGTTCGAGCCAGTTATCCGGCATCTCCGGCCACGCCGTACCACTCAGGGGGTCTCGGGACTCGTAACGATATCCAGCCCTGTCGGATTGCCAGCCCAGCGCGCCACAATTTGTCATCTCGACCGAAAAACGCCGACCACCCGGCGTCTCGAGGCGACGCAGGGGTGCTTGTGCCGTGATTTCGTGCAGCTGTTGCATCAGCCTGGCCTGCATGGCCCGCGCGGCGCCCGGCAGGAACAGCGCGCCGGGTGCCAGAAGCACAGGCTGTCTGGCTGCTGAGAAGAGATCGTCCATCATAATAGGCTCTTGCCGCCTCTGGTCTCACGAACTACTTGAAAACAGTATCTGCGCCAGAGATCGGGCCAAATTCCGAAATGGCAACCACCACTCCTGTGCGGCGACCGCAGCGGGACGAAACTGCAAGGGAAAGCTTTCATGGCAAAGCTCCGTCGCGGCGCCTTTCTGGCCGCCACTCTGTTTGTTCTGCCTGCCGGAACCGCCTTTGCGCAGTTTACCGGACAAAATGCCCCCAATGAGGCCCATGCGCCGCAGAACAACAGCAACGACACCGGTGTGGAATATCATGGCAAGGGCGAACACCTGACCGCCAAGGGGCGCCACTCCCTGCCCCCCGGCTATCAGGAAACACCGAGCACCGAATTCAAGCACGGCCCGGACCCTGACCACGCCGATAACGTGCAGCGTGACGCCGTCACCGGTGCCGATCTGAGCAAGTTCGGCTCGGCCTATTCCAATTCCAGCCCGGTCCAGAGCGGACAACTCGGCGACGCCACCGGCAATGGCTGGGTCGCTCCGCGCTGATCGATCGTTCTCTGACCAAAGGCCCTGCCGTGACGGACGTACCGGCAGGGAAACTGTTTCATTCGGCGGGATTCGCCCTCGGCTTGAGCTCAAAAAGACAGGGTGAACTGCCCTTGCAATGTGAGCGCGTCTGCGTACAGGCGTGAGACGACAGGATGCGTCGTGTAGCTTGTCGTACCAACAAAATAGATCCCACGATGAAGGTGTGCCGCATAGGCAACGGACGACGTCGTGCTGTGATCGAACTTGCGCGGCGTAAATTGCTGCAGGTTCTGTTGGGCTGCCGAGCCGATCTTGTTGTACGTGAACCCGATGGACAGCATATCTTTCTCGCGGCCCCGGAAAGGCCCCAGTGCATAGATCGTCGCCGCATAATCATCGGTAAACACGTTGCTCGTCCGGTCTGCATGATCGGTCTTCAGATCGATATACCAGCCCAGATAAGGAATTGCCGGATTGGTCTGCACAAGCTGCTGGTCGAAAACGACATAAAATGCCGAATTGGAATGACCAAAGGCGCGTTTGCGGTAATCGTAATAGGACGAGCTGTTATAGATCCCTCCGGCACGAAGCCACGTCATGAGTTTGCCCTCGCTGGGGCGTTGCCTGAAACCGATCTCGTCCACATAGATCGGCCTTGCGCCGTTGACGCGAAAATTCACGCCTGACGGGTTGGCACGTGAATCCGCGCCAAACCCGTCAGGGCTCTGGCTGCGGGCAAAACCGAAATGGTTATAAAACCGCCGGTCATGCGCATACATGCGGATATCGAGACCCGGCGTCGGCATATACATAGACATACCCACCTGGTTCGGGATGATACTGGTCGGCCCAAGCGCGGTCGAAGCTGTGCTTGTCCCCAGAAACAGCCCGTAAAACTGACCCAGAAGCCCGTAATAGCCGTATTGCGCGGTGATGCGTCCGTTGAAGAATGTCTGGAAGATGGTGGCCTGACTGAGCGCCGTGCCCCTGATCCCGGCGCCGGGATAGGCCGTCTGCCAGTTATTCATCGACAGGGTGAGCTGAGACCCCTTGTTCAGCCCGACGCGCTCCATGTCATACGTCATGTTGAGCCAGAGATTACCCGAGAAATTGGGGCTCTGCCCGTTATAGGCCTGAGGTTTTCCCTGATGGCCGAGAACATCATAGATCTCGCCGAAAGAGTAATAGCCCTCGACCAGAAAACCCTTGCTTGCCAGCTTGTCACGCAGACCGAACTGGTCCGGAAAAAGCGTGTCGCAGGTCGTGATGATGGGAGACTCGGAGCCTTTCGTGATCATGCGATCATAAGCGTGGCAGGTGTCGTCTTTCCTGA
>NZ_AYXS01000008.1:66831-66977 GCF_000505765.1 Asaia sp. SF2.1
CCGCCGCTCTTTGCGCCTCAAGCGATGGAAGATTGGTGTAATTCGTCTCCTGCGCCTTCAGAGGGCTGATGCTGGCACAGGCGATAACAGCCAGCACGCCGAAATGCAGGGTCAACCGCCATGCGACGGTTGAGCCCCTGCTCCTG
>NZ_AYXS01000008.1:67030-71954 GCF_000505765.1 Asaia sp. SF2.1
AGAGAGGGTGATAGGGGCATGGTGCCTCACCCCCTTACTGCGCGTTGATCTGGAGACTGGCCGAAGGGCCTGTCTCATCGGCGGCGTTCCGTGCAAAGACCAGACGATACGTGCCCGGAGCCTGTTTCCACGCCTTCTGGGCTGCGTCGTAGCGCGCCGTCGCATAGCGCGAGAGCGGCACATCAACGACGCGTGTCTCACCGGGCGACAGCGTCACACGGGCATAACCAGCAAGGCGCAATGGCGTGCCGTCGGGCGCATGGGCGTAGATCTGGATAATGTCATCGCCTGTGCGCTGGCCGCTATTGGTTACTTTGGCATGGGCGACCGCTGTGCCACCCGCCATCGAGAGGCTCAGCCCGTCATGCGAAAACCGCGTATAGCTCAGACCGAACCCGAAAGGAAAAGCCGGTGCGCGATGATGCGCGGCAAACCAGCGATAGCCGACATTGGCGCCCTCAACATTCAGGTCGTAATTCTTGAGATAGGCGACATCGGATTTCTCGAAGGGGAACGCACCGGCATGATGCCCGGCACCCGGTAGTTCGGGCCGGGGAAGATCGGCCAATGATTGCGGCCAGGTTGTTGTCAGGCGACCCGAAGGCGCGACCTTGCCGCTGAGCAGATTGGCGATTGCCTCACCCCCTGCCGATCCGGGATACCAGGCGGCAAGTACGGCCCCGACCTTGTCGAACCAGGGCATGGCGACAGGGTTGCCGGTCTCAAGCACCACAACACTTTTCCTGTTGGCGTGAGCAACGGCCTCGATCAGCGCATTATCCGAAGGCTGAAGATCGAGATCAGGGGCATCAAGCGTCTCGCCCTGCCATTTGCTCACGAAGACGACCACCGCATCGGCCTTGCCCGCCAGTTCAGCAACCTGCCCCATATCGGCCCCGTCATTGAACACGATCCTGGCACCCGGCATTGCCGCACGCAGCGCGTCGACCGGGGCATTGGGTTCATAGATAATCGGGTGAGGCATTGTCTCGAGACTGGCCTGCACGGGGTCGACCACGGCACTCCCGCCACGCGGCAGCACAGCCGAGCTGCCCCCTCCGGCGATTACACCCTTATCCGCATGACCGCCCACGACAAGGATCATTCCCTTCGGGGCCAGGGGCAGTGTTGCGCGCTCGTTGCGCATGAGAACGGCGCCTTCCTCCTCGATACGGCGGCTGACGGCCATATGGGCGGCAATTTCGGCTTCACCTTCCGCAGGGCGCGCCTGGTCATCGAGCACCCCGTTGGCAACCATGGCCGTCAGGATATGGCGCACCTTGGTGTCGAGAATCCTCTGGCCCTCGGCGCCTTTCGCCATTTTGCGCATCGCGTCGATAAAGCGCGGCCCACGATCGAGCGTCGGGGCGGAATCCTGGTCCAGCCCCGCTGTCACGGCGGCTTCACCATCGGAAAGCGCACCCCAGTCGCTCATGACGAACCCGTCATAGCCCCACTCACCCCGAAGCACGTCAGTCAGCAGATACGGATTCTGACAGGCATAGACCCCGTTCACCTTGTTGTAGGAGCACATGATGCTGCCGGGCTTGCCCTCTTCCACAGCAATACGAAAGGCCAGCAGATCGGATTCCTGCAAGGCAGGAATGCCCAGATCGAGACTGCTCATCATCCGTCCCGTCTCGTAGGAGTTCACCGCGTAATGCTTGACCGTTGAGATCACATGCTGGCTCTGCACGCCCTGCACCTCGGCAGCGGCGACCTGCCCGGCCAGGATGGGATCCTCTCCCATATACTCAAAATTCCGGCCGCCGCGCGGATCACGCACCAGATCCATACCGCCTGCGAGCAGCACATTGAAACCACGATGCTTCGCTTCAGCGCCGATCATCGCGCCCCCTTCACGAGCGAGCGCAAGATCAAACGTGCCCGACATGGCCTGCCCTGCGGGAAGGGCTGTCGCGCCATCGCCCGGGCGCACGGCCATCGGGTTGGTGACACCAAGCCCGGCATCGCTGATCTGCAAGGCGGGCAGGCCCAGACGGTCTATCGCGGCCACATAGGCCGCCGACCCGATGGCGCCCGCAGGCTTCTTGAAATTAACGAACTCCATGGCAAGCTGGCTTTCGACCAGCAAGAGTTTCTCGGCTTTGGTCATGCTGTGCATGAGCGCCGCCACCCTGTCCTGGGTCGAGGCGGACTGGTCCTGCCACGGAGCCGGGGCGGCTATGGCGCGGGAACCGGCCAGAAGCGCGGCCATACCCACGGCAAGAGCAAGATATTTTTTGCGCGCAATACTTGATGAGGTCATTGTCTTATCCTCTATTCAAATAATCGAAATTGTCCCGATCAGTCCTGAGCGGGAAACCTATCGCCCGATTTCACGCAGCCTGACGCCGCTATTGAGCTTTTGCTCTATGGCCTCGAGCGAGATCCCGCGCGTCTCGGGGACGAAACACAGGGTGAAGGCGATGAACACGACGTTGAGTCCGGCATAGAGCCAGAAAGTATGCGAGGCACCGAGGCTGCCCAGCAGGGTCAGGAAGGTTGCCCCGACCGCCATGTTTGCAATCCAGTTCGTGAAGGTGGAGCAGGCGATACCGATTCAAGCGGCTGCACCTCGGCACACAGGATCCAGATCAGCGGGCCAGCCGAAAACGCAAAGCCGGTGATGAACAGCAACAGGACCGCAACGGACAGGTAATGCGTCAGAACACCGGTCTCGCTGCCGAGGGAGAGCAGGATGGCCAGAGCCCCCATGCCCAGCGCCATGATCGCAAATCCCGAGACAAGCATGGGCCTGCGCCCCCAGCGATCGACGAAGCTGATCGCGATGACGGTCGCCAGCATGTTCACGAGCCCGACAATCGCCGTGCCCCACATCTGGCCGTCCTGACCGAAGCCAGCCACCTCGAAAATACGCGGCGCGTAATACATGACCACGTTGATGCCTGTGAGTTGCTGCACAATCTACAGCCCGATCCCGAGACAGACGGAGCGACGGAAATTCGGATTTTCCAGAAACATCGCAAAACCGCGCTGCTTCTGCTTCAGCCTGCCCTGAATTTCCTGAATTTCGACTTCAGCCGCTGCACGTGAAGGCCGCAGGCTGGCGAGTGTCTCGAGCGCCTCGTCATGGCGACCGCGCAGCATGAGCCAGCGCGGGCTATCGGGAAGAAAGAAGGAGCCGATCATGAAGATCGCCCCCGGCACCGCCACGATCCCGAGCATCCAGCGCCAGGCTCCGTAATAGGCAAAAACCGCATCCGACACGAAAGCGAGCAGGATCCCGATCGTGATCATGAGTTGATAGACAGAGATCAGACTGCCGCGATGCCCCTCATCTGCCACCTCGGAAATATAGAGCGGCGCAACGAAGCTCGCGATGCCAATGGCCAGCCCAAGCAGGGCTCGCGCCACAATAAGCAGGACAATACCCTGTGCCACGACACAGAGCAGAGCACCGAGCATAAAAAGAAAGGCGCTCAGGATGAGCGCCTTTTTGCGACCGAACCGGTAGGAAAGCTGTCCCGCACAAACGGCGCCAATCGCGGCGCCGACCATCATGGAGGAAACAATCCACTCCTGGGCAACATCCCCGGCATGGAACTCCTTGGCAATAAAGCCAAGCGCGCCGGAAATAACACCGATATCAAGACCGAACATCAGCCCGGCAACAGCAGCAAGTATAGCTGCCAGCAACATTCTACCGACCAGTGGCACCTTCTGCTTTCGCGGGCTTTCACACGACGTATATTTCATAGAACTCCCCGAACCCTCATCACTAAACACCCGTAACCGAAGTGTTGTGATATGTATCTTTTGTAATGAGATAGTCCACTATGTGGGTGATGAGAGTCACATGATCGCGACTGGAACGACACTCATCGAGGCCAATGAAAAATCCTGATATTTTTCAGTGATATATAATAGAAGATTTGTGAAATATATTTTTTGATCAATTCGCGACTGGAGAACAAATAACGAGTCCTTGGGATTACGGTACCGAGACATTTCTTTTTTGGATATCTCTGCCGATTATGCGGATAATGAGAGATATAACGACCGATCGATATCGTTCGCTCGGAATTTCATCGTTATTTTTTGCAATCTCGATTTGTTTTCCGAATCGTCCCCTGACGGGCCGCGCACCCTCTTCCCGGCACAGCCTCCGAGATTCGGAAGCGTGCCGACATCAAGCCGGAATGTTGGTTCATCACTCACTCCCATGCAGGGACTGGTCGCGCCAGACTATCGGACCCGATACCGCGTCAAGAGGCCGAAATCGAGGTGATCAGAGGGCGGCGGAAAGCGGAGCGATATCATTAATGATCACGCTCTCGTCGGGTCGGGAACTCCCGCGATTGTGGTCTGTTTTCGTTCGTTATATTCTGCCCTCTCGAAAAGGACGCGACCATGCCATCCCTCAAATTGTGCGACGGCAATAGCCTTCATTACAAGGATATGGGCAAGGGCCGGCCCGTATTGCTGGTGCATGGCTGGCCTCTGACAGGCGATATGTGGGAGTATCAGACCCTTGCCCTGCTGGAAGCCGGATACAGGGTTATCACCTATGACCGCCGGGGCTTTGGCCAGTCCAGCCATCCTTTTGGCGGCTATGACTACGACACTCTCACCGGTGATCTTGCCGAACTGATCGATCATCTCGATCTGCGCGATCTCACGCTCGTCGGGTTCTCGATGGGTGGTGGCGAAGTGGCGCGTTACCTGAGCAGCTATGGCCCCTCGCGCCTGGCTGGCGTTGCGCTCATTTCTTCGGTCGTGCCCTACCTGCTGCAGGACCAGAGCAACCCGGATGGGGTGCCGGTCGATGTCTTTGCCGATTTCAAGGTCCAGATCCGACGGGACCGTTTCCATTTTCTGGCAGAGTTCCTCAAGAGCTTCTACGGGGTCAGCATGATCCGCAAGCCGGTCAGTCAGGCGCTTATCGACTGGAGCTTCACGC
>NZ_AYXS01000008.1:72037-76302 GCF_000505765.1 Asaia sp. SF2.1
CCGCCCTGATCTCGCGGCCTTTACGGTGCCGACGCTGGTGGTTCACGGCACTGGCGACAAGACCGTGCCCTACGAGTTGACCGGTAAACGCGTGAGTGAAGCGCTCCCTCATGCGCGCTATGTCGAATATGACAGCGCCCCGCATGGCCTGTTTGCCACTGATGCCGATGCGCTCAACCGCGACCTTCTGGCCTTTCTGACCAGCACCGGCATCTGACATCACTCCCCTCTCCGGTTTCCCCGGAGAGGGTTCAACGCGTCATCCCTTGCGGGCAACCTGACGCGTCGGGCTGCGCATGGTCACGAATTCCTCCGCCGTAGTGGGGTGGATACCGATCGTGCGATCGAAATCGATCTTCTTCAGCCCGGCTGTGATGGCAATCGCAATGCCCTGCATCATTTCCGCAGAGGCGTCGCCCATCATATGCGCGCCGACCACCTTCTGGCTCTCACGCTCGACAACCAGCTTCATGAAGGCTTTGCGTTCGCGGCCGATCAGTGTCTGGCGCAGCGGACGGAAAGACGCTGTAAACACCTCGATATCCGCCTTTTCCGATGCCTCCTCCTCGGTCAGGCCGACACTTGCGAGTGGCTCAGAGAAGAATACCGCCTTGGGGGTGGTCTCGAACGACCAGCTTCTGGCGTGGCCAGTATAGAGCGCCTCTGCCAGAATATGCCCCTCGGCGATGGCAACAGGAGTCAAATTGATCCGGTCCGTGACATCGCCAATGGCGTATATGTTCCCCACATTCGTGGCGGATTGGTCGTCCACGGCAATGGCGCCATCCTTGACCGCCACCCCAACACCGTCCAGACCCAGCCCGTCGATATTGGGCTTGCGTCCGGTGGCGAAAAACACGCAATCGGTCTCGATCGTCTCGCCATTGCCGAGGCTGACGCGATAATGCCCCTCGCCCAGCTTCTCGATCCGTTCGGGGCTCTGGCCTGCATGAACAGCGATACCATGATGAGGCAACGCCTCATGCAGCTTCTCGCGCAATTCGCGGTCGAAGCCGCGCAGGGGCAGATCCTGCCTGAACACGAGATCGACTTTCGAGCCGAGCCCCGCGAAGATGCCGGCGAATTCGATACCGATATACCCGCCCCCGATGATGCAGATGCGCTCCGGGCGGGTCTTGAGATGAAAGGCCTCATCAGAAATGATGGCGTGCTCAGCACCATCGATCGGCGGGCGTGTGGGGCGGCCACCTGTGGCGATCACGATGCGCTTTGCCGTCACCCGTCGCGGCTCGGCCTGCTCGTCCAGAGGACCGGGCCCGATCTCGATCGTGTTGGGGTCGATCAGTCTGGCGCGTCCGACAAACAACTCGACCCCGGCCTTGCCCAGCATCGACTTGTAGATGCCATCGAGCCTTTCGATTTCCTTGTCCTTGGCCGCGATGAACCGTGACCAGTCATGGGCACCCAGCTGCACGTCCCAGCCATAAGCCTGCGCATCCTCAGCGGCTTCGGCCCCTTCCGACGCATAGACCATAAGCTTTTTGGGCACGCAGCCCAGATTCACACAGGTCCCGCCCCAGTGGCGGCTTTCGGCAATCGCCACCTTCGCGCCGTTCTGGGCCGCGATACGGGCAAAGCGTACCCCGCCCGAGCCTGCACCAATCACGAAAACATCGAAATCCGGCATCAAGCCTCTCCCCAAAATCAAACGCGGCCGGAAAATCTCCCGGCCGCGCATGGTATGTTCAGTATTCTGTTCTGCGCCCCTTCAGAACGGGGCGGGAGGGCTTAGCGTTCCGCAAAGGCCTTCTCGACGACATAGGAGCCCTGATTGCTCATGTTGCCTTCGTCAAAGCCCATGGAAAGCAGAAGCTTTTCCGTATCAGCCAGCATTTCCGGCGAGCCGCAGATCATCACGCGGTCATGCTCGGGATCGAGCCTGGGCAGACCCAGATCCTCGAAGATCTTGCCGTTTTCGATCAGCGTGGTGATGCGATCTGTCACAGCGAAGTCTTCACGGGTAACGGCCGGATAATATTTCAGCTGCTTGGACACATACTCGCCAAGGAATTCGTGGTTCGGCAGGTCATGGCGTATATGGTTCATGTAGGCCAGTTCGCCCGAAACACGAACGGTATGGCTCAGCACGACATTCTCGTAACGCTCGTAGCATTCCGGGTCCTCGATCAGGCTCATGAACGGGGCAAGACCCGTACCCGTCGAGAGGAAATAAAGGTTACGGCCCGGACGCAGATTATCGAGTAGCAAGGTGCCCACCGGCTTGCGACCGACAAGCACGGTGTCACCCACCTTCACATGGCGCAAACGCGAGGTCAGCGGGCCATCTTCCACCGCAATGGACAGGAATTCCAGCTCTTCCTCGTAATTGGCCGAAGCGATGGAGTAGGCGCGCAGCAGCGGCTTACCCTCGACCTCGATGCCGATCATCGTGAACTGGCCATTCTCGAAGCGCAGACCCGGATCGCGCGTGCAGGTGAAGGTGAAGAGACGGTCGGTCCAGTGATGGACGCTCAGCACTTCACATGCCTGGAGATGCCCGTATTCCTTGCTGGGGGGCGCCAGACGATACTGGCCCGGATGCCCCTCAACGGGCAGGAGCCCGGACAGGGGCTCGGCAATGGTAGGCATAGGCAGGGAGACAGGCGCGTTCATCAGGCACTCTTTCGCATGCTTGCAGGGGGCGGGCGGTCTGACACCGCCCAAAGTGGCGAAATTTCTAGATCATCCTTCCGCCGTTTGGAAACCCCACAGCCGCGCCTGTTCTAAATTATTACGACGATTTCGGATGCGTCCTTGCAATAAACTGCGAAACGTTATCGTGCATTTCCTTCAACGCGGGCAGATGGGCATAGACCATATGACCCGACGCATATTGCTTGATCTCGATATTTTTCGCGAGCGCGCGCGGGATCGGCAGATGGCGCATTTCATACACACCCTCGAAATAGGGCGTGCCAAGATCGTAATAACCCTGATTGAGCATGACCTGCAGTGAGGGGTTGGTTTTCATCGCCATCGCCAGATCCGGCAGCACATTGGGCTCGCCACGGGCCGGACCGCGCTGGTCGGGCTGCTTGTGGGTGAAGCTCCACTTGCCGATACTATGGGCGCTCACACGATATTCCATATACCCATCGCCAAAGGACGGATCGGCACCGTAATGCAGCGTCTTGCGCGCATAATCGTTGAACGCCGCCACATAGGCCGATTCCATGGCCGCCGATTGCGGATCATAGGCCGGGCGCTGGGCCAGCGGGTCGAGGCTCGGGCCCGAGAACCGGCTATCGAGGCGACCCGTATCCTGCCCCTCATCACCCAGCAGCGTCTTGGCAAACTCGCCGCCATTCACGCGCAGATCGGCCTTGATCAGATAATCGACCGGCAGGCCCGTATAGCGATGCAGCTTTTCGGCCGTGGCCTTGAGCTTCTCATCGCTGATGCCGGTGCCATCCTGCAGGGCGGAGGTGTAGTCGGTCAGCGCAAAATGCTCGACCTCGGCCAGAAATGCCTTCAGATCGACAGGCTGGTCGGGTAGCTTGTGATGATACCAGGCTGTCGCGGCAAAGCTCGGCAGGCCCAGCACATAAGGCTGGTCATTGCTCGGATTACCCTGCGCACGATCGATGGAATTGCCGTAATTCAGAATCTGGGAAAGCAGGATCACACCATTGAGGTCGATCCCTTTCTCATTGGCCAAGGCGTTTGCGATGATGGCGGAACGCGTCGTGCCATAGCTTTCGCCAAACAGGTATTTGGGTGAGTTGTAACGCCCGTGACGCGCCAGAAACTGCGCGATGAAATCGGTGAACGCGGCAGCATCGGGGTCAGTGCCGTAAAAGGCCTTGTCACGATCCTTGCCGATCACGCGGCCAAAACCCGTGCCCGGTGCATCGATAAAGACGAGATCTGTCGAATCCAGAAGTGAGTCGTCGTTATCCACGAGCTTGTAAGGCGCAGCAGGGGTGTGGACATCGTCCGATGTCACAACACGCTTGGGGCCGAGCGCCCCCATATGCAGCCAGACCGTCGCAGAACCCGGCCCACCATTATAGACAAACGTGATGGGGCGGTTTTCCGCATGCGCGCCTTTCTTGAAATAGGCGACGTAGAAAATGGAGGCGACAGCCTGCGGGGCCTTCGGATCGGGATTGGCATCGTCCCAGCCCTCGGGATGAACGATGAGCGTGCCCGACTCTGCCTGATAGGGAACAGCCTGCCCGCGAATGGTTACGCTGCCATCGCTCAGAACATGCTGTGGCTTCATCAGAAAGGCAGGACCATGC
>NZ_AYXS01000009.1:0-14068 GCF_000505765.1 Asaia sp. SF2.1
TACGCGTGGCGACGATACTCAGAAGGCCAGCAGTCTAGCACGGAAAGATCGAGAGGTTGGGAGAAAGCACGGCTCTCTCGCTTATCGCCTGGATTAAGTCGTCCCCAATTCGCACGCCAGATGAAGCAGTCGAGATGAATTGGGAGGGGCAGTCGAATAAACCCCTGCCCTGTCTACATGATAATATGCTGCTTCATACCCGCCGCTCTAGGGTATTTGCCCGATTTGGGATTCCGAAATGCTGAATGCACAAATTGCTCGCATGTGCTCTGGCCTGAGCAAGGTCGAAGGTGCTCTGCATGCGCATCAGCGTTTCGGCTCGTACGCCAAAGGCCTTCTCGAAGCGGATCGCCATCTCTGCGGTTAGCCCACACCTCCCATTCAGAAGGGCGCTGATCGCCTGGCGGGAAACCCCCAGATGCTCGGCGACGGTGTTGATCCTGATATTCTGAGGCTCAAGAAGCTCGGTTTTGATCCAGTCCCCGACATGGACTGCGAGCGAGCTATGCATCTTAAGCGCCATGGTCGTCCTCCAAAGCCATATCGCAGAGTTGTCCCTGCTCATTGAGACGAAAAGTAAGCCGCCAGTTTTTAGTGACGGTCATGGACCAGGTGCCTGCCCGCTCTCCGACCAAAGGATGCTGGCTATAATTTGGAGGCACCGTGAGCTCATCGAGTGATTCCGCAGCGTTGATGAAGGCGAGCATCTTTCGTAACTGGCTTACATCGCCGACCAGCCCTTTGGCATTTCCCGTCTCAAAAAAGCGTCGGAGGCCTTTGTGGCTGATGCTCTCGATCTCCATGCGTGTAAGGTAATGCATTACATCAACGATGTAAAGATGATCGTTACGTCGAGCGTATGGGCGGTTAGGGTGATAAGATCGACGATCGGAGAAAATGGCTGTTTCCCGCCATTCCCCTACTTCCGCTTCTTTCTATTATCGGAAGTAGGGGAATGGCGACGGAACGGTGATGAATGGGAATGATACTAGGACATAAGTTTGTTGTGCTCGAGATCTATGAGAGTATCCGCAACGTTGGATCAGTGTCTAAAGCCTTGACCTACCACGTTCTTCAGCTACGGTAGCGTTGCCTAAAAAGACAGCGATGTAGGTATGGTGACAACCTGCGGTCTCTCTGGAGACAGTCACGCTTGAGCGTTTGAACCCGCTTTTGGCCATGGCCGGACACAACGAGGATTGGCCTCGTTAGTGGTCGGTCGTCGCTGTCTGCATCGCGATTGGCTCGTGTCCGTCTCAATAACGGAAAGGGACGATTCATGAAGCTCAATCACATTAATCTCTACAGCCATGACATGGAAGCTGACCGCGTCATGTTCGAGCAGTATTTCGGCCTGCAAACACTCGTCGTACGCGGAAGCAGGATGGCGATTATGCAAGATGATGACGGTCTTATCTTGATCGTGAATCATTTCGATAGGCAACTCGATGGGTTCGAATACCCAAGAAATCTCGATATTTTGCATATCGGCTTCATTCTGAGGTCCCGCGAAGCAGTAGATGCTTTGTTCGCTCGACTGAAGGTGGATGGCTGGGAAACTCAGATGCCGCACAAAACGCATGGCGCCTGGTCGTTCTACTTCCGGGCCAAGGGCGGTTATTTTATTGAAGTCACGACGGTGACGCCAATCCGCCCTGAGGAAGCGTATGCCGGTGGGCCGCTTTAAAACCCTCCGGGAGATTGGGGAGTTCTACCAACCATAGGTACTTCGGCTTCGCGAGAAGACGAAGTACCTATTCCACGCGCATACACTCGTCCGATGCTCTGGATACTTTGCATGAGTCCGGTCGTGCTCGGTCCAGCAAATCAGGCAGATAACGAGAGAGCGTGCAGCCGCTGATTTGCGGAGTATTGTGATGAAAGCACTCACTGACTCACAGCAGAGTACGGCAGATGTGCGTCGCGTGCTTGTGCCGCTCACCAATTCACGAAGTGCGACGATTAGGTGAAGTTGTGGGCGCCACCGACCGAATGGACACTCGTCCCGTTCAGCGGCTAAGCGATAGATCATTGGCGGTGTCGTTTCAAGGAAAGCACCTTGCACTCGATAGGGTATCAAAAAACTAAGTGGCAGTCTTTGCAACAGCGGGATTACGCCCAACTGTATCCCCCCTCATCTTCTCCGGCTGCTTGAGGGGATAGGGGCCGCCTGCCAGAATATCGATACATAGTATCGCGAACGATGTCGGGTACCGTACTGGCAAAACGAGCGTCGCGTCGCCATCTGTCCATCGCATGTTCGCTTCCACCAGCGGATGCCAGCCTGCGATGTGGTTATTTTCCAGATGAATACGGATCTCACTGGTTTTGCTCGCTTCAAACAGAGTGATCTTGCTTACCAAGACACCAAGATATCGACGGTCATCCACGAAGGGACCTATGGCGTCACAGGGCCGTGATACATTGGACCGCAACCTCAAGACCTGGATATCGGGAGGCAAAGAGAAAACTACACGGTCCGGAAAGATGCGTCGGGGCCATAATATCGACTGATCTTCGGTAACCAACTTGATGTCCCAATCATCCGTTATGAAGGGCACCCCGTCACAGGAGGGCATGGACGCTATGGCACGCGCCTTGCATGCTTTGAAAACCGGCTCGACAAACGCACGATCCACGCAGAGGGGGGCGGCAGAGCGAGACCAATCGCGCGGCGTCTTTATAGGCGTTGCTCCGCTTGATGACGAGAATGCGATGCGATTGCCCGTATCAAGATAACTCTCGGTTTCAGCGCCGTTTGCATAAATGACAGCGTGCTCGGCAGTTTCAAGGTGGTAGTAACGATACTCCGTCAGTGTCCGATCATAAACTATATTTTCACCATTCACCAGCATACGTACCGGTATGAACCGTCCGTCAATGAAGACACAATGCTCCGAAGTGACCAGCAGATCTTGATAAGGCCTGTCATTTCCAATAGCATGTTTTTTTATCCTTACAGGATAGCCAGCTTCATCATCCGGGCGATCCGGATTGATTGTCCTGTGTCTACTCCCCACCCAGATGATCTTTCGCACTGCCAGTTCACCGTTGGCACTCACAATGACACTGTCACCGCTCTCGAGCGTTTCGACAGGTCTGTCACCATCAGGCGTGCGGATCATGCTCCCCGCGAGGAAGCACACACTCGCCAGAGCTTCGATCGATAACGTTTTACCCGTTTTACTGATGGTGAGTGGGCCACGGCCGGACGTCGAGTAGGTTCCGGCTGTGAAATTTGTGCCCGCGACCGCTATTGAAGCGATGGTGTTGCCGCTACTATCGGTGACGGTAATCGTCTGGGAATTACCCGACGTCGCAATCTGGTAAGCGGCCGGTGTCGAGGACAGGTTCGTGAACTGTATGATGTCACGCGCGGCGTCAAACCCTGTAATCGTTGTCGATGACAGATTGACCAGAGCCCCTCCGGCATTGGCTATGAATGTCCCACCACCCTGGCCGAAATTGATTGTGCTCCCTGACAAAAGGCTGAGCAACCCGCTCCCGTTGCTGAACACACCTCCACTATTGATGTTGACGGTTGTGCCACTCAGGGCGTTCGCCACAAGACCGGATGCCAGGGTGGCGTTGCCCCCATCGACATCGATCGTAGTGACGCTCAGCGCCGACGCACCGGTAGATATGACCGCCGTACCCCCGACATGGATCGTGGCGCCTGAGAGAGCGCTCAGAACGGTGGTCACGGTGCCTGAGAACCCGGGGGGAATCACATACGTGCCGCCGCCAAGTCCCAGGATGGATACAATGCTGAGAGTTGTGTTGGATGTGGTGAGAACATTACTGGCCGGAATTCCGGTTACCGTATTCGTCCCGCCATTCGCGTATGTGATGAGAAGGTCGTAAGTCGCCCCTATACCGAGCAGCCCGGAATGATAGGTAAGGCCGTAAGTCACGCCACTGGCGTTTTTGTAATTCGTCATTTGGGAATACTCCCGGCAGGCTGCTGTCGCAGCATCCGTTCAGCTCAAGTGCCGTCGCCTGTCTTGAGAGTTCAGTTCAGACGATCCGCCGGTAAATTATTGCGGTCGATCATTGCGAGAGCCTCGAGCAACGATCTTGCGAGCACTTTGGTCGCGTCTCGGGTCAGGCGGAGATGTACAGTTGCCGAGACTGCTATATTCTCGCCGACCGGCCGCTCTGCCGCCAGAGTGACGGTGACTACGTCGCCGATGGTCCCATAGACGGGCACTTTATCGGCAAATATCATCGGGGCATTGTCGATATTTGTCATCACAATACGCTTGGTCTCGCCAGCGCCACTCGGGGTGCCGACATCGGCTGCACGCTCAGTACTGACAGTCCTGTCGTTTCGGCTGATCTTGCTCATCCCTGTCTCCTTGTCCGCGAAATTCGGACCGGGCGATCCCGGCCCCCATCCGGTTTGAATTATGAAATGGTGATACTGGACGCTTTGAGATCTCCCACGCCTAGAAAGGTCACCTTCATATTGTTGTCGAGTTGTAGCGTCGTATTGCCGCCCGAAACTGTTGCGGTATCCAACAGGTTCTTGACGGCCTGATCGGCATCTGCGGGCTTGTAGTTGTACATGAAAAACATGTTTCCGGCGGCGCTGCCAAAATCGGTGATGGTGATATCTCCACCATTATGCCCGGCAAGAACACCGAAACTATTGGCCGCACCATTTCCGCCGGTGACGGTTGCATAACTGTTTCCGTTCGCGTTTTCGAATTGTGTTCCAAACACAAAGTGATCAGAGCCCGACCCACCGATGAGCGTGTTGTTGCCCGCCCCTGTCCAAGCCTCCAGCGTCCCTCTGGATGAGGACGCGTCGATATATTGATCCCCGGTGGTATTGGGTTGATTGGCCGTAAATAGTGCACGTCCGGCTGTATCGACCGTCGCGTGCAGGCTGTTAGCGCCCCAGATGGTTCCTAGACCCGCATTGATGGATGTATCGCCGGTACCGGAGATGAATTGCAGCGCACCAGAGACGCTAATGGCCTGCGTTGTCCCGTGATAGACCTGCAAGTCACCGGCCGCAGAAATCGTGTCTCCGACTGTCCCGATGATGGTTCCTGTCTCGCCAGTAAAAGTTACAGTCGATCCCGTACCGCCAAAAACGGAGCTATTGGTTCCAACCGATATGTCGCTGCCTGTGAGCGCCGTGTCGACGACTAATGCATTGGACTTGAGAGTGACGCTCGAATCTCCGCCGATCAGGGTGACCGTATCGGACCCATTTTCAACACCTGTGATCGTGTCCTGACCCTCGGACGCCACAAAATTCGTCCCCGTGCCCAGCGTGATGAGATTGCGCCCCTCTCCAGGACGAATATTGTTGACGCCACGTGCGGCAATGATGGTGTCGTCGCCCGAACCGGTTGCAATCGTCCAGTTTCCGCTCCGGCCAGTACCGTCGAAAAGGTTATTGCCAGCCGTCGATACGAAAGTTCCGTTGTAGTTCCCGGCGTAGAAACTCGTGCTCGCCGTGTTGCCCGCCAGCACGGAGAGGCTATTTGACGTTATACCACTCCCATTAACGGTGACAGGCAGTCCCAGGGGACTGATGGCGCCGCTTGCGCTGTTTTCCGAGCCAATCAAGAGATTGGTGTAATTACCGCTCATGGCGAAAGAGCCACCAATGGTCACGACACCTTGCGCAGTACCCGTGGTGATGTTCGATACCGTGCCCAAACCCCTACCGAGATCAATCGATCCAAACGATCCACCACTAGCGGCATCAAATATCTGTTTCGCGTAAGCGGACGCCAGGCTTTCCATCCGGGCCCCGTCTACTGTGACCTGGACTGTCATGCCCGACGAACCAACTACAGTGACAATGCTCATGTGGCCGCCTCCAGCATAAAGCGTTAAAAGCAGGAAGCATGTCAGGGGTCCTGCTCAACGACATCAGCTGGGATTATGCAACATCCTATCATCCTACCATTATACCGATTAATGTCTTATTCATGCCGAATGGGTATGGATCTAAGGCGACTTCGATCGTTCGTGGCTGTGGCGCAACTCGGGAGTCTGACCCGTGCTGCGCGTCATTTGCACATCGAGCAACCGCCGCTGAGCAGACAGATTTCGTCTCTTGAAAAAGAGGTCGGTTTTGACCTTTTCACTCGATCGCGAACTGGGATGAGACTTACCGAGCTTGGTTCTGTATTGAGTCGGCACGCAAGTCGAATCGTGGAGGAAATAAATATATTAGATAGTATTATAGAAATCTCCAGGAGAGAATACAACCACAAGATAAATATAGGACTTGCAGATGGTTTACATAATCTCGACCGGCTCATAAAATCCATGATGGTCATGAGGTCTTTTGACTCTCAGGTAATTTTCGGATTAAAGCACGACTGCAATGAAAATATTATCGCTATGCTCAAAGATGGGGCGGTAGACGTCGCCCTAATTTGGGGGGAGGTTGACGATGATAATTTTACGAGCAGAATTATACTTCAAGAAAAAATATTCGCGGTAATACCAGACAAAAATTCTAAAAAAAATAGCTTCTACCAGAGCATTTACGATGTCGATTATAAACACATATTGAGTCCGTCAAAATATCGCAATAAATACTTTGGAGACATGATGGAAAATCTATTTCCACCCGAGAGTGCAGTAAAAACCAACCTCAATCACGATATCGACTTGTTATCTCTCGCCCCAATGGTCGCTTCCGGCGCAGGATGTGGCTTTGTTCCGGAGTTGCTCACCGCTACCAGCGTAAATGGGGTCTCCTATGTTGAAGTCCGTGGTGATGAAGCGATATGTGTGGCGTCTCTGGTAACGCGTCGTGAAATTTTGCCACCTCTTGTGCGGACTTTTCTGTCCAGTTTCAGCTAGACAAATACCAAGGCATGATTGCTGCGTTCAAGACAATCCGCAACAAGGATAGCGTTGGAAGACATAGGGGTTCCTTGGGAGGGGTAAGTAAGACTATTGAAAGTTATGTACGCCATCTTTTTTCACAAACTTACATGCATAAATTAGTCGTTTTTAAGTAACTAGAGCAATATCCAAGTAGATTTCAGCATGATTTTTCATCTGTTTGCCGCACGACGTATTGCTTCTGCTGTCCGAGCCCGCCGATTCCGAGTTCGACAACATCTCCAGGACCAAGATAGATCGGATTTGGTTTCATCCCCATACCTACTCCCGGTGGGGTGCCGGAGGCGATAACATCGCCCGGGAGCAAAGTCATATAGCGACTAACATAGGCCACTATCTGCGCCACAGAGAAAATCATTGCGCAGGTATTGCCTGTTTGCATCCGACGCCCGTTTACGTTCAGCCAGATATCCAGCTCTTGAGGTCGAGGTACATCCTCTTTCGTGACAAGCCATGGGCCGAGTGGACCGAATGTATCGCAGCCTTTTCCTTTGTCCCATTGGCTGGATTGCATTTGGAAAGCACGCTCGGAAACATCATTGGCGATGGAATAGCCAGCGACATAGCGTAGTGCCTCATCCTCTGTCACATTTCGCGCGCGCGTGCCGACTATGATGGCGAGTTCGGCCTCCCAATCGAGTTTTGTGGCGCCTTGGGGCATTATGATGGTGATGTCACGTTAAGTGCGGCGTGTTAGACGCTGACGATGAGAGCGTTATGTGTGAGCTACAAACGGCATCGATTTCCGCGTGGACTGATAGCGCATGCGGTGTGGCTCTATTTCCGCTTTCCCCTGAGCTTTCGTCTTGTGGAGGAGATGCTGCTCGAGCGGGGGATCGTGGTTTCGTATGAGACGATCCGTCGCTGGAGCCTGAAGTTTGGCACAGCTTACGCTCGCTCCCTGCGACGCAAGGCGGCAAGACCGGATGATATTTGGCATCTGGACGAAGTGCGGATCGTGATCCGTGGCCAGCCTCACTGGCTGTGGCGGGCAGTCGATCAGGACGGTTATGTTCTCGACGAGATCCTGCAGACCCGTCGGAACACCAAGGCAGCAAGGCGTCTACTGACCCGGCTTTTAAAACAGCAGGGGGTGCGCCCCGGTCGCCTGATCACCGACAAGCTGAAATCCTATGGAGCAGCCAGACGCAGAATGCGTCTTTCCGTAGGGCACCTCTCGCACAAGGGGCTGAACAACCGGGCAGAGAACAACCATCTTCCCTTGCGAAAACGCGAACGCATTATGCAGCACTTCCGTTCACCAGGCGGATGCCAGCGTTTCGTGTCCGTCTTCTCAGCCATCCGCAATCTCTTTGTTCCACCTGCCTCCATCACCACCGCTCTTTCGCGCCACATCCATCGGATCAGCGCCTTCGCTCAATGGAGCAGCGTAACCGCTCTCAGCATCTGAATATCCCTTCCACGGGCTTTGGCTAACCCCCGTCAGTTAACGTGACATCACCCGGCGACATCGTCGTCATGGACAATCTCGGCTCGCACAAGGGGCCGGGCGTGCAGGCGGCGATCGAGGCCGCCGGAGCCAGCCTGCGGTTCCTGCCGCCCTACAGCCCGGACTTCAACCCGATCGAGATGGCGTTTTCCAAACTCAAGGCCCATCTCCGCCGCGCCGCCGAACGCACCCGAGACGGGCTTTGGGACAGGATCGGCAAACTCATCAATCAGGTCGCGCCCGCAGAATGCGCCAACTTCTTCACCGCCGCTGGATACAAGCCAGATTGAGAGGAAAACGCTCTAGAAACGCTGGACGATGTCGCGTTCGGCGCTTCGACGCCCGTCGTACCGAAGAAGCTGACACCGACCGACCCGGCCGCGCGCTTCACGGCCGTCATATTGAATCAGATCACCGCCAGATTAGGAATCCCTGTCGATTCTATCCGCGCAGAAAACGCTCTAGACAGATGGTGGCCGGAAAACCCCGAGCCACCATCATAGAAATAAAATATATTGATTTTCTGCGATCATCGCTATGACGGTTAACGAAAATCAACAAAACCCATGTAATTTCTGTCTACAACACCGCCACAGAAAATAAATGCAAATAAAAATAATAAACTTATTTATGAAAAGAATCTGCATTTCGTACCCTCTTGACGAGGCAAGCATCTCTTCCAATCTTGCTTTCGCTGGAGGCCATCGGGTCCGGCATAGGCTCTGTGAGCCAGACAGCTGAAATCCATGTTGCTTTAATCGGAGGATGTGGATGTCGACACTGAAAGGACTTTATTCCCGCTATCGCCGCTCCTTGCGCACAGCCGCTCGGAGATGGCGCAACCGACTAGAGGGAGGCGTATCATGGTAACGCGCGCCCTTTTCGGAGACGATCCGCTCGCTCCGCGTGCCCTCTCCGTGCTCCGCCGCCTCGGTCATGACGGACGTGGCGTGACGCTAACATCTCTGGTGGCCCATACCGGTATACCGGGGATCAGACTTCGCTCCACGCTGGAACGCCTGGTCCAGGCGGGCGCGGTCGCCCCTGCCGGGTGTGATCCCCTGGCCTCTGATCTCGCGTTCCGTCTCCCCATGCGGGCAAGAGCCGCACCGCCAGTTCCGGTCGCGGCGTAAGGCACTGACCGCGCCGGTTAGATCAGAAACGCCTTCTCCGAGCGGAAGCGCCATCTTTTCTGGAACGACCGCACGAATGAGAGGGTGGAGCCGGGCCTTCCATCGGAGGCCCCGCGTCTCTGAAGGTGAGGTTGAAAGCAGGGAGAATAGGGAGATGTCGAGTTTTATCCAGTTTCTCAACCTGAAGGCGCTTCAGTACTATTGGAATAACCATCCTCCCGTGCCCTGTTCACTTGGGACGATGGGGCCAGTTTGGTCGCATTCCGCCGGAGAGACGGAGCGAGCGGAACAGACGGCCAAGCAACCTCGGCGCCTTCGGCAGAGGGAGAGACCACACGTTGCTGTGGGTCTCGTCCTCATGCTGCTGGTCGGAATGGCCTCGCAGGCATCGGCTCATGCGCCGCATGATGTGCTGTCGTGCGAGACAGAAAAGCAGCCGGTAAACATTCCATCCATGCCACTGGCCCGCGCCATCGAGATATTGGGCCAGCAGACCGGGTGCCCGGTCCTTGTCGACCCAATCCTTATGGATGGCCGGACCTCGGCAGCCGTCAAGGGTGCCTATACGCCTCAGGCCGCCCTCCTGCATCTGTTCGGGTCCGTGCATGTCGACGTCACCGCCACTGTTTCGGGCTTAAGCGTCAGCCCTCTGGATGCGACGGCTCTAACATCGGGCCACGCGCGCCCCGGCCTGAGGACTGCATCATGACTCTTCACACAGACAGGCCGAACAGAATTAAGTCGCTTTCGACCGTTCAGATCGGCACAAATCTGGCGGTCTTCTTGGCCGACCATCTCAGCGACCAGGAAAAAGACCAAGGATATAACGGCGTCGGGCGGCCGATCGCCGGATTTACGATCGGGTTTCTCGCTGGAAAACCGCGTCAGATCCGGAAGGGACGACCGTCGCCGTGATCCGAAAACTCCTGCCTGGCGCTGACCGCACGCACATGGACAAGGCCTTGGGCTGGTCGCGGTCGTTGGGAGACCTCGAAAACCAGCTGACATCGGCCTTGCCAAAGGCCGTGTGAGACCATGCCAGAACATTGTCCTGTCGTCTGCCATGCTGGCACCGGCTCTGACCCGGATGTGCGCCGGACGCGAGCGCTGTTTCTTCTCCCGAGAAGGAAGCAGCGGAGGCGGTTCGAACGGGCGGTGAGCGCCCATGATCCGTAACGTGTCCTGCATGGGGACATTCTCCATCGCTAAAAGAAAAACCAGACCCAGGACGTGGGAACTATAACGCAATTAATAGATGGGAAAACGGCTATGGAAGACCTCTCCATGAAACGTTCCTGGCAGAGCAGGGACTGGTCCCGCTTCATCAAGCTGTTCAGGGGCCTGACATTCTACGAGGGTTTTGAACAGGCGATCATTCTGACCCTGATTGCGCTCATCATGCTGGTCACCGCCATCGCGACGATTCATCTGATCGGCGCGGTATGGCATCTGGTCGTCGATGTCGGAATCGATCCGATCAACCAGACGATCTTCCAGGCGATTTTTGGCGCAATCTTTACTGTTATCATCGCTCTTGAGTTCAAACACTCCCTGCTGGTCGTTCTTGCCCAGCATGAGAACGTCATCCGGGTGCGGACCATCGTCCTGATCGCCCTCCTGGCGATTGCCCGCAAATTCATCCTGCTGGATCTGCATGATGTGACTGCCATGGAACTGTTCGCTCTCTCGGCGGGTGTTCTGGCGCTGGGCATCGTCTACTGGCTGGTCCGCGAGCAGGATGCGCGTGTCGCGCGCGATGCCAGGGAACAGGCGCATCTCGAAGATAATCCTGCGGCCCGCTGTGAGCCTGAACGGTCTTCATCCTGAAGAATCGAGGTAAAGGCGGTCTATAACGCCGCCTTTACTCAATCCCCACTACGTCCCGTGCGATGAGGACGTCTTCTTCGCCGTCTCTGACCCTGACGGTGCCAGATGATCTGTGTCGATGGGCCAGAACGGCGGAATGAATTGTCCGGGATAATAGACCGGCCCCTTGTAGTTCTGATCCAACTGGCTTGCGTTCAAGCTGTCGACCAGCATATCACCTGTGCCGTCTTCGTAATGAGTGCGAGCCCCGGTTTTGGGGATTGTGGACGTTCCCTCAGTCGCCCTCGCATCGAACGATGTTGCAGCCGTCCGGACAATATCACCAGCATGTGCGCCCGACTGGCTCAGTAGAGACAAGCTCAGAGCAGCGCACGACAGAGATATTTTCATCCTCTTCACGCTCATGACCTTTCGAGATTCTCCCCCGGCCGGATGAATGGCCGGGGGAGAGTTTTCGTCACGCCATCAGGCTGCCTCTTTCCGCGCCTCGATCTGGGGCACGGCTTCATCCGCACGTGTTGTAGAGGACGTAATCGCGATACGACGCGGCTTCATAGCTTCGGGTATCTCACGTTTCAGGGTAATGGACAGAAGTCCGTTCTCGAAGTGCGCATCGGTGACTTTCATATGCTCGGCCAGATCGAAGCGGCGTTCGAATTCTCTGCCCGCAATACCCCGATGGAGATATTCGGCGGCGCTTTGCGGCTCCGGCGCCTTTCGTCCTGTCACAACAAGAGTATTACGCTCCTGTGTGATCGTAAGGTCGTTCTCGGCAAGTCCGGCAACCGCCATGTCAATCCGGTAATCATCCTCACCGGTCTTGACGATATCGTAAGGCGGCCAGTTATCGACCGTCGGAATCCGGCTGGCGAGATCAAGGGCATTGAGCATTCTGTCAAAACCCACGCTCGAACGGAACAGGGGAGCAAAATCAACGGTGGCTCTCATAGCCATATCCTCCTTTGAGCAACATGGACACAAGATCAAAACTGATAGTTCTGTCTGCCGACCCCTTCGGCGGCCGGCAAATTCAATCTGGGAACTCCGTGCATGGTGTCAAGAGGCATCAAAAATGCAGAAAGGCCGGTTTGGGCGTCCTCTATCGTTCGCGTTTTCATTGCCTGCGCGTCTTCGCGAGTGAGACGGACCCATGCCCGTTTCACGAGCATCATGCTATAAAGCATCATCGCGTGTTCACTGCCAGGGTTTTCTCACGACAGGGTCTGGCTTGGGCCCGCATCGGGCCAAGACCACCGCGTCCGAAGCGCTGATGCGACGAATTGCCCCCGTTCATATATTTTCGGGACTAGCTAAAGATGTCCGCTCCTGCGCATCAGCACCGCAACGCCGACCTTTCGCGCCAAACCCCGCGCCTCTAGCCACGTTCTTCTGTCCCGGAACCGGTCATTATCGTGTCGGTGTCAATTGGACCGACCGGGCGGCCCGGACACCTGTCCCGGAACCTCCGTTTCCGGAACACTTTCCCCCGCAGGAAACCGCGCGCCAGATCGTGGTTTTCGAGACGCCCATGATCTTTGCAATTTCGTGCAGAGATTTTCCTGATGCGTGCAGTTCAACCGCGTGCCTGCACTGCCTTTCGGTCAGCCGCGCAGGCCTCCCCAGCCGTGACCCGCTACGCCGGGCCGCCTCCAGTCCGGTCCGCGTTCGCTCACGGATAATCTCGCGCTCGAACTCCGCAAACCCGGCAAGGATGGTCAGAAAGAGCTGCCCGTTTGCCGTGCCGGTCTCGATCCCGACATCGAGAAGCCTCACGCGCACCTGACGGTCCACAAGACTGCTCACCAGCCCCATCACGTCGAGCATGGTCCGGCCGAGCCGGTCGAGGCGTGCTGCAACGAGACTGTCGCCCGGCTGTAGTTTCACCAGTAGCCCTGACAGCCCCGGTCGTGACGCGGCCGGAACCCCGCCAGAGACTGTATCGAGCACGATCTCCCTCACCCCTTCCCGCTCGAGTGCCACAAGCTGCGGATCATGCGTCTGTTCATCGGTTGAGACGCGTGCATAGCCATACCGTGTCATGAAAACCCCCTCGCTGATTTCGGAACACGGTTTGGAGACGGGACGCACCGCCCAATGCCGTGCAGTCCCAAAACCGACGGATTGTGAACCGGTCATCACAACCGGCCAGGGCAAGGTCGAACCGCCAGAAAGTTAGTCAGGGCAATGGTTTTGCAAGTCGGGCTTCCGCTCACCCATAGCCCTGACATTGCCCTGCCATGACTTCCTGGGCGGCTCAGACCGACACCTGTCCCGGTCCTGTGTTGGCCTGCGTCACATCACTCCGGGGGAAACCATGAAACGCGTCATCGCCTGCCTCTTGCTGTCTGCGGCCTCAGCGCCGCTCGCTCAAGCCCAGGATATGGAGGCTTTCCGCCGCAACATGGTCAATGCGGCCAATGCGCTTGGTCAGGGGCACGTTACGGAGCCTCCGACCTCTCCTGCGACACAGGATAATGGCGGCGTCGCACTCACGCAGAAGCTCACCTATTCCAGAATGAGCAATGCAATCGGTCAGGCCTCCATACTTGGATTGTCGCTTGGCATGTCCGCCCCGGAAGCCACCAGTGTTCTGCGCCAATACTGTCAGACAGAACCAAGCATCCGGACCGAGACGCTGCGGACATCGCATAAGGGGGTGGATATCGAGAGCCAGCCCTATCCGGCATCGCTGGCCTGCCAGCGCGAGAACGACAGGATCGATGTCACCCTCTCCCCACCGGTCATGGGCGGCGTGGTGACCCGCATCGAGCGTAAT
>NZ_AYXS01000009.1:14155-73121 GCF_000505765.1 Asaia sp. SF2.1
CCTACCCGCCTCTCAATGCACCGGGATACGATGCCCTCAAGACCGAGCTCACCGCGCACTACACGGCGCATCTGCCGCCGCTGTCGGATGGAAGTGCCGCAACCGCGCTCTACGCTCTCAAAAGCGGCAACGTCACCGAGAAAGCGGATGGCACCGGGATTGATCCTTCGCCCTCGTCAGACCCGCGTGCTGCCACGACACAGGCCTGGCTGCGCATCGCTGTCAGCGTCGTCCCACAAAATCCCTCCGCCGTGCGCAGCCTGAGCATCACAACCGAGGATATCGGTACCGAACAGGCCATCACAGCCGAGATCATCCGGCAGCTCAATGCAGCCATTGACGCCAAACTCGCACATGTCTCCGCCAAGCCCGCCCTGTGAGGACAGACCAATGAACCATTCCTCCTCCTCGTCCGGCACCGTGAATACGAATGATGCACATCGCGGCACAATCATCCGCATTCCCGACGCCCAGCCAGGCCTTCTCGTGTCCGATGGGAAACAATACGCGTTCATGCTCTCCGGCATCTGGCAGGGACCGGCAGCCCCGGCCCTGAACCAGAAAGTCAGCTTTACCCTGACACCGGAAGGACGCATCGCGTCCATCCATGTGCTTGGCCGCGATGTCCTGGCCAATGAGACGCTGAGCGCATTGGGCCAGACCCTGCGCAGCAATGGTGACTCACTGGGGGCCGTGATGCTCCCTTATCTGCGGCAACAGAAAGACCGCATGACCCTGCCCGGCATGGTCATGTCAGGTGCCTTGCTGCTCGGGTTCTACGCTCTGCCGGGATGGACGCTCGATGCAGGCAACACGATGCTGGGCATGAGGCTCGATTACACGCTGAACCAGCTGCTCGGTGTGCAGATGGGAGGCGCGGACATCACTGTGACGTTCGGCTTCTGGCGCCTGGTCGGCTGTGCCATCACGCTGCTGCCCTGGGTGACACCATGGCTCGGTTTTGCCCGGGCGCGTCTGCTCAATACCCTGCCGCTATTTCTGCTGCTGGCCCTGCCTCTGGTCGTGCATGCGCGGCTGCGTCATCTCGCAACCGAGGCAGCGCAGAGCACAGGTCAGCTGCTTGGCGGTTTTGGCGGTAATGCCGCCATGCAGCATGATTTGCAGGCCATGGTGCAGAAGCAGGCGACCGCGCTGATTGATGCCACCTCATGGAATGGCGGCTACTGGCTTGCGCTAGTCGCCGCCTGCGGTCTGGCGGGTCTCGCGCTGATGCACAGGCCCAGCCACTGAGGCAATGCCCCCCGGCGTCAGGCTCAGGCTGCGGCGCTGGAGGATTGCCCGACCTGCAGCGGTCCAGCCTCGCCCTGCAGCGCTCGATGCACGGTAGCGCGCCCGACATTCATGACGCACGCGATGTCCCGGATAGACAGTCCCTGTGCCGCCAATGCCCTCACATGCCGGGTCTGCGCCGACGTCAGCGCACGGGGCCGACCGATGCGACGCCCCGCCGCCCGCGCTGCCGCAATCCCGGCCCGAGTACGTTCGCGAATGAGCTCGCGTTCGAACTCCGCTATCGCCATCAGGATAGTGAGGAACAGGCGGCCATTGGCCGTGCCCGTCTCGATACCCAGCGAGAGAATACGCACTCTGACGTTGCGCTCATCCAGCGCGGAGACGAGCTGCAGCATATCGATTGCATCGCGCCCGAGCCTGTCGAGACGCACCACGACAAGGCTGTCGTCAGGCTGCAGCCGGTCCAGCAGCGAGGCAAGGACGGGACGCTCTCTGGCAGGCACGGCACCTGACACGGTCTCAACGAAAATCATGTCCAGCTTCTCGGCTTCGAGAGCGGGAAGCTGGGCATCGACACTCTGCATATCGGTCGACACACGGGCATATCCATAGCGCGCCATGACTGCGTTCTCCTTCTCGAGACGACAGATAGCGGCGTTCTTAGGTCACAGTCAACGTATTTGGACTCCAAACCATATATGGACTCCCTACAATCTCTTTTGAACTCGTTGTGTCTGACTTCCGCACACCAAGCCACGCAAAAACCCCGGCTTTTTTCAGAAAACCGTCCGAGCGTCTTTCGAAAGCGCCGCATATGAGGCAGTATCGGCATCAATATCCCTGCCCTACTTTCTGTCCCTATCGCCTGTCTCTCTTCCTCTTCCTCTTCCTTTTCCTCTCCTCTGCCACCCCCTGCCCTTACCTTTACGGAGCCCTCCATGACGCTCGTTGCTTCGCAATGCCGTGCCGCCCGCGCCATGTTGGGGCTCTCGCAGCGTGACCTGGCCAGAATGGCCGAGATGGCGCATCGCACGGTGGCCGATTTCGAGACCAATGCCCGCACACCCCATATCCGCACTCTGCGGGCCATGCGTGAAACGCTGGAAGCCTGCGGGGCGGTGTTCATTGCGGCCGATGAGCAGTTCGGCCCCGGTGTGAGACTGAAGGCCGTTGAGGAGCCTAAGGCCGATGCCGATGCCGCTGAGACTGCCTCACAGGAGACCGCGGAAAACTGAGGAAAGTCCCCCGGGAGACCGGAGGGGACAGCCCGCAAGAGAGCGGATTTTCATCAGACGGAAGGCAGAAATTTCCCCTCGTTCTGCACGGGGTTTGTCAGAGGCCGCCTGTTCTGTCCGGCATCTGTTCTTGTCCTGTTCTATCATGAGGTCATAGGTTGGCTCCCTTGAGCCAGCAGTGCTTCGTGGCTACCCGTTGGGTGCACGACGCAGCTGGCAAGGGGGCTGTCGCCCCCGTTGACCCCCTTGATGGAAAGCGCATCCCATGTCTGCTTCGCCCCATGTTCCTGTGCCCGTGACGCATCCTGTCCTCAGCCTGTCCCGCCCTGCCCGCTCGTCCCGCCTGTCGGTCCGTGCCTCGCCTGAGGAGCTGGCTGACTGGGCCGGTACAGCGCGTCTTCTGGGTCATGAGACCACTGCCCTCTGGGTGCGCTCCCTGCTGAAGGAAGCCGCCCTGACCGGTCATGACGGGATGGCGGTGGGCGCCTCGTTATGCAAGTTGCGGGGCGAGCTTGGGCGCATTGGCAACAACCTCAATCAACTGGCTCATTCGGCCCATTGTGGCGACGCCGTCCGGGCGGGGGATGTTCTGGATGCGCTGGAAAAGACAAAGGACCGCGTCGATGTCCTGCTCAAATCCATGCGTGTGACGAGGACAAGAAGGACGTCCCGACAGCGTCAGTTGGTCGAACCAGAGACAGGGACAGAGGCGGAAGTATCCCAGCCGATAGCGACCTCGCCCACAACACTACACTAAGCCTCCTCAAACTCCGGAGGGGAACGCATGATTGTGCAGGAAACCCGTATCCGGACAAGCAGCGGCCATCAGGCCGTTTCACGCCATGTGCTTCGGGGCGCAAGGAACGAAGCCATACGTGTTCTGTGTGGCAGTGACTGGTGTCTTATGGACTGGATGAAGGAAGCAAGGCGCGAGGGCATACGCTATGGCCTGCGTCATATCGCCTTCAACCCTTACGAGCCCATGAGTGACGCGGCCCTCGCCTCTTTTGCAGCCAGGCTGTGCGATGAGCTGCAGGCGGACAGGGAGCGCATGACGATGGTCGTACATCAGAAGGATGGCAGCACCCATGGCCATCTGCTTCTGCCCGAATGGCAGGACAATCATGTGCTGAGCTCGCGCTTCTCCTGGCAGCGTCTGGAGAAATGCGCCCGTCTCGAGGAAATCCGTCTCGGGCATCAGCTGGTGCCGGGACGGCATGACCGGGCCATTGTCAAAGCCCTGCGTCAGGAAGGAAAGACGGCAGAAGCGGAGCGCGTTGAGGCGGTCCTGCAGGGGCCAGCAGCCGAGACTGCAAACCTCGCAGCCCCTGCCCCAGCATCTCCTGACACACCGTCCTTTCTGACCGAACCACATCCCGCGTCACGGCCCCTTCCACGTGCAGCCTACACCTCGCAATCACGTCGCATGGCCGAGCGACAGGGGCTGGATCTTGCTGAAGCAAAGAAGGTCATCGCCTCTCTCTGGGCGCAGTCGGATAATCAGCTGCACCGTTTTCGCGCCCTGCTGAAAACAAGGGGCTGGGTCATGCGCGCTGGAGACCGGCAGGACACGCGCAAGGACGCGCACATAATCGAGACGGCTGATGGTGTGCTGATCGGGTCTTTCACGCGCCTGACGAAGACACGCATGAAGGATTTCCGCCAGCTTCTGGTGGGTGAAGCGACCAGACCGAAATGCGGAGATATCCGGGCAGCAGTCAAACCGCTCCTGGAGCGTGCCCCTCTGGAGATGGCAGCGATGGTGCATCATGGAGAGCGGAGCGGTCTGCTTCTGCCGCCCCTTGAGGAACTCAGGCGTGACCCTGAAGCATTTGCGAGAGCGGCTGCCAAAGGAGGGCCGTCACAACCTGCGGAAAAACAGCCGAGGATCGTCTCGCTGGATTGTATCGATTTACTGCCACCAAACTTCGCTCACTACATCCGGCAGTGGAAGCATGAAGCCAGGGCGTGCCGCACGGTACTGAATGCAAGACCGCCTCAGGAGTATGGTCCACGGCGCTCTGTCGATGAACAAGGCGCGGCTTTGTTTGCGCAGATAGAAGACACGCGCAGGCAGCTCTGGCAGACCGGAAAACAGCTGCAGGAAACACAACAGGAGCGTGACGCCCTGCGTGAGAAGGTGTTTGTCCTCTCGAAGAAAAAACGCCTCACCCATCTCGACGAGGAGATTGAACGGCTTTCGAAAATGCTGGCGGAGATCCTGCGCTATCTTCTGGAGATTGTGTTCTGGCATCTTGGCCTGCGGGCTACGCCACCCGAACCGCTTTGCCTGCCTGTGCCGACCGAACGCGAAGAAGCCAATGCACGGCTGCGGAGAGAGAACCGTGAGCTGCTTCAGAAGATCGTCAGACGGGATACATGCAGGGAATGGCTTGTCACGCTCTGCCGCGAGGCCGACAGGCGCAGGCAAGAGGAGATCGCCGCATGGAAAGCACGCCATGTTTCACAGTGCGATAGGGCCAGGAGAGATCTGGATCTGCTGGAGGCTATCTGGATGCCGCCAGCAAAACTGCCTCGTGAGACACAGGCAGAGATCATGAAATGCAAGCTGACCGGCAATCTTGAAAAAGCCAAATACGTGACGCGAGTCGCTGTGAGGAAGTTGGACCAGGCAGAGGCGGAGAGACTTGCAGAGGAAATGAAGAGCGAAAAAGCTACCCCCTTCGCCGAGCTTCCAGCTCCCTGCTCGGTAAAACCATCTTCCGTTTTTGAGCCGTAATGGTCAGATTAGACCAGACCCGAATACGTCACAGGAACAGACTGATCAGCCAGATGATTAGGCCAATGAGACCTAGCAGGGCTGGAACGATCCAGACGGTCACACCTCTACGCGGTCTCTTGGGGCGTTTACGCGCTGGTTCGGGTGGCGATGCAACGCCTGCTTTCTGGTCGAGCCATGCGTCCAGATCAGTCACGCGAAAGCGCACGTCGCGTCTGCCATAGCTGATGGATTTCGGAGCGATACCCATCCACTTGAGATTGCGTAAGCGCCCAGGGGAAATGCCGAGATAGCGCGCAGCATCCTCGTAGTTCAGCACGGCCGGTCGGAGAGGATCAGGTGTATCGGCCATGAGTCCAGCGTTCGGAAACGAAGCCTCTTATTAAGCCGTCAGATGATAGACACGTCAACTGAATGTGGCTGAGCCATGAGCCAACCATGAGCCAAACGGAGGAAGATCAGGGGTGACAAACAGTGACCAATGGTGATACAAAACACTCGATAATCAGGTAATTATCTTCTAAACCTCAGGAATACCAAAGTTTCTTACTGCCCTTTCACGGCGGTAACACGGGTTCGAATCCCGTACGGGACACCACGCTACAGGCCGGATTTTTCGGTACAAAGCGATGACGCAGATGCGGAATTTCTAGAAAAACAGAACAGCGTTTCAAGTCAGACAGTCTGGCATTTTACTGCTTGGTCGTCTGTTGTCCTGCACCCTGATAGGGTCAGGAAGTTCACGGCCAATCCCTTACAGGCAAATCGCGCCTCTCATTCAAAAGCGAATATCTGTAGGCGGCGTCTTGAGCCTCCAGCTACGGCCTGCCCGCATCCGACACATCACATCAGTTCGGGCCACCCCCGTCAGCCACCGGGACGCCACTGTCCGAAGGTGTCTCTGCCATGAGGCGCTGGATGCGCTCAAGATCGCCTTCTGTAGCCGGATTGTAGATGATCAGGCCCAGATCTGGCCGCCCATCGACCGCGAACCCTGAATATTCGAGTTCGATCAGCCCCACCGCAGGATGTTGCAGGCGCTTGGTTCCCTCACCCTGCTGCAACACGTCATTATGCTGCCAGAGCGCCGCGAAATCCGGGCTGGCAGCGCTCAGCTCAGCGACAAGCCTGTCGATCTCGGCAGAAGCACCAGCCCGCACCACATCGGCACGAAAAGCCGCGACCACTGAATAAGCAAGGCTCGACCAGTCTGTCTGCATCGCGCGTATACGGGGCGTACAAAAGACGATCTTGAGGATATTGCGGTCTTCCCGCGCCAGTTTGCTGTAATCGGTGAGCACGCAGGAGGCCGCCCGGTTGCAGGCAACGACATCCCATAGGGGTGTCTTGACGATGGCTGGGCTCCAGGTGAGCGCATCAAGCACACGTTGCAGGCGCGGCGTGATACCTTCGGCCGCCCTGTACCGCCGTTCTGGCGGATGTCCGAGCGCCAGCATATACAGATGCTCCCGCTCTGCTTCGGTCAGCAGCATCCCCTTGGCAATACGATCAAGCACATCCGCCGAGGGCGAACCCGCCCGCCCCTGCTCAAGCCAGGTGTACCATGTGGGGCTGATATTGGCGCGTTGCGCGACTTCCTCCCGGCGCAGCCCCGGCGTGCGTCGCCTTGTGGTGGGAAAGCCGAAAGCCGCCGGATCGAGACGATCACGCCTGTCTCGCAGATAGGCGCCAAGGGCGGTGGGAGATGTCACGGCAAGCCTGTCAGTGCTGATACTATGATAACGTCACTACTGTAACGGGATGACTATGGCGGCCATGATCATGATCTGACAACCAAGGAAACTGGATCATGCGCGTTTTTCTGACCGGGGCGAACGGTTTTATCGGCGCCAGACTCGTTGCGGAACTTATTGGAGCAGGCCATCAGGTGCTCGGCCTGACGCGCTCGGCGGCTGGCGCACAAAGGCTCAAGGCTGCAGGTGCAGAGGCGCTGCACGGCGATCTTGAGGATCTCGCCAGCCTGCGCGCAGGAGCGGCAGGGAGCGACGGCGTTATCCATACCGCGTTCGACCATGACTTCGCGCATTATCTTGCCAATTGCGAGAAAGACCGACGCGCTATCGACGTCATCGGTGAGGCGCTTGAGGGCTCGAACCGCCCCTTCGTAATCACCTCCACAACGCTGTTCGGCGAAGCTCATCCCGGCGCGTGCGCGGATGAGGATGTGTTCAACGCCCAGCACAAGAATCCACGGGTCATTTCGGAAGTCGCAGCGCAGGGGATGATCGATCGCGGCCGGAATGTCTCGCTGGTGCGCCTGTCGCAAATTCACGATACGGCGCGTCAGGGCCTCGTGACATTCCTGATCCAGCTCGCCCGCGAGACAAGGCGTTCCGCCTATATTGCGGACACGGATTATCGCTGGTCGGCAGCCCCTGTTTCGGCCACCGTCACACTCTATCGTCTGGCGCTTGGAAAGCAGGCCCACGGCGCACGCTATCATGCAACGGCGGAAGAAGGTGTGTCGGTACGCGCCATTGCGGAAAGGATCGGGCAAACTCTCGGCTTGCCCGTCACCGGACTGAGCGAGGATGAGGCAATGGCCCATTTCGGCTGGTTATATGGCTTCGTCAGCAAGGACATGACGGCCTCGAGTCAGAAGACGCAGCAACGCCTTGGCTGGCAGCCCATTGGGGCCAGCTTGCTGAGTGACATCGACAATCTCAGCCCTCAGGCGGCGTGAGTCGGCAGATCGTAACCCTGCTGGCGTATCCCATAAGGGCTGCGCCAGCTTGCCTTTGACCACTCAGCGCGCTCACTGCGGCGAAAACTGCCATCTCCCTGCCGAACGTGCCTGGCCAGATGCGTCACCGGGGCGCGAAAACCGGAGCAACGTGCCGGGGCCAGAGAGACGCCGTTCGCGCTCCCGGATCGTGATCCCGCCAGACCATCTGCTTGATTCCTGCCTGAAATTCATCACAGATGAGGGAAACCTGACGGATATTCATGGATCATGATCGACATTCAGCCGCTTGCCATTTTGCGTGAAATCCATCGCACCGGCAGCCTGACACAGGCGGCAGAGCAATTATGCCTGACCCAGTCTGCCGTCAGTCATGCCATCCGCCGTTTCGAGGACCGTTACAGCGTCAAGCTGTTCGAGCGCGAAGGCCACAAATTGCGCTTTACCCTCGCCGGAGACTATCTGCTCGGGCTCGCCCAGCGCGTCCTGCCGCAGCTTGAGCATGGCGCCGGTGTGCTGGAAGATTACGCGCGCGGTCGACGGGGCTCGATCCGTATCGGTATGGAATGTCACCCCTGTCAGGACTGGCTGATGCAGGTGGTCGATCCCTTTTTGGCTGCGTGGCCTGATGTCGAACTCGACGTCACGACCGCCTTTCAGTTTGGCGGCCTGACGGCTCTGCTCGGCCATGAAATCGATATTCTCGTCACGCCCGATCCGATTGTGCGCCCGGAGCTTACCTTCACGCCCGTCTTCGACTACGAGCTCGTACTGGCCGTGTCCGACACGCACCCTCTGGCGCAGAAACACCATATCGAGCCTTCTGACCTCACAACCGAGACGCTGATCACCTATCCCGTCTCGCGCGAGCGGCTTGATATCTACACGCAATTCCTCGTCCCGGCCCATGCCCTGCCGCGGCGGCACCGCACAGTGGAAACCACAGATCTGATGCTGCGCCTTGTGGCATCCGGACGGGCTGTCAGCGCCACGCCGGACTGGCTGCTACGCAAGGTGAAAGGGGTGAAAGGCGTCAGGATCGGTAACGGAATTCTCAAATCCATCCATCTGGGCCACCGCACGGGTACGGCACCCCCATATCTGGACGGATTCATCAAACTGGCAGCCAGTGTTAAAATCGACTCATGACGCCGATGATCAACGGCGCCGGGCATACAGCATCCCGCTCACCTTTCTGACACGACAAGGAAAACATGACAGATTGTCATGTTATAACGAATTATAATCATTTGTCTTCATGATGGGTCACGCCGGATAAACGGGCCTCGCTCGCACCGCGCGGCGGCACTTTCAACGTGGCGCGGAAAACAGGTTCCAGCAGAGGATACCCGCCCATCATGACCCGTGATTTCACCTTCAAGGTCAAAAGCCTCCGGTTTGACGAAAACTATGCGCCGGCTCCCGGTACGCGGCTGACGACCAATTTCGCCAATCTCGCGAGAGGTGAATCCCGTCAGGAAAACCTGCGGGCGGCGCTGCACATGATCGATCATCGCTTCAACGATCTCGCTCGATGGGACAACCCTGAGGGTCATCGCTATGCGCTCGAACTCGATATCGTCTCCATCGATATGGATATCACCGGGTCCGGCGAGAGCTTTCCTGCCATCGAACTTCTCCGGACCACGATCATCGACCGGACCAGTGGCAAGCGCATAGAGGGCATCGTAGGCAATAATTTCTCATCCTATGTGCGCGATTATGATTTCAGCGTGCTCCTGCCCGAGCATAATCGCGGACGTGACGGTTTTTCAGTTCCTGATGATTTCGGCGTTCTGCATGGAAGGATCTTCAAGGCTTTCATCGCGTCTGAGGCCTACGCGGCCCATTTCACAAAGCCCCCCGTGATCTGCCTGAGCGTTTCTGAAAACAAGATCTATACCCGCACCACCAATGAGCATCCCGTGCTGGGCGTGGAATACACACCCAACGAGACCTCACTGACCGAAAGCTATTTTAGCAAGATGGGGATGCAGGTGCGTTATTTCATGCCGCCCGGATGCGTCGCGCCCCTCGCCTTCTATTTCTTTGGCGATCTGCTCAATGATTATACGCCTCTCGAACTGATCAGCACGATCAGCACGATGGAGACTTTCCAGCGTATCTATCGTCCGGAAATC
The DNA here is from genome assembly GCF_000505765.1 of Asaia sp. SF2.1. Taxonomy (NCBI): domain Bacteria; kingdom Pseudomonadati; phylum Pseudomonadota; class Alphaproteobacteria; order Acetobacterales; family Acetobacteraceae; genus Asaia; species Asaia sp. SF2.1. The sequence goes on from NZ_AYXS01000009.1 coordinate 24,230, forward strand.
TACAACGCGAACTCGGCTGCCGCCTTACGCTACAAGCCCAACCTGCGCCAGAACGATTATTCCAACACCCGTGTGGTCTATGACCGCGAGGAGCGCACGCGCCTCGCCATCGAGCAGGGACGATTTGCAGGCGAGCATTTCATTGCGCCGCACAAAAGCCTTCTCGAGCAATGGTCCAGCCGCTACGCCGCCTGAGCCCTTCATTCAGCATCACTATGCTGCCCCTGCGGGCCATCCCTCTGGCCCCCCCCCTCTGAAGAGTCATATTTCATGAAGAAGCTTCTCCCCACTGCGACTGCTGGCAGCCTGCCAAAGCCTTCATGGCTTGCCGAGCCCGAAAAGCTCTGGTCCCCCTGGAAAATGGAGGGCGAGGCTCTGGTTGAGGCCAAACAGGATGCGCTTCGCGTCTCGCTGCTTGAGCAGCAGGTGGCAGGCGTCGATATCGTCAGCGACGGCGAGCAGACACGCCAGCACTTTGTCACTACATTCATCGAGCATCTCGCCGGTGTCGATTTCGAGAAGCGCGAGACCGTCACCATTCGCAACCGCTACGAAGCCAGCGTGCCCACAGTCGTGAGCGCGGTCGCGCGTGAGAAGCCGGTTTTTGTCGAGGATGCAAAATTCCTGCGTCAGCAGACCAAGGCGCCGATCAAATGGGCGCTGCCCGGCCCCATGACCATGATCGACACGCTGTATGACGCACACTACAAAAGCCGCGAGAAACTGGCCTGGGAATTTGCCGCCATTCTCAATGCCGAAGCCCGTGAGCTGGAGCAGGCCGGTGTGGATATCATCCAGTTCGATGAGCCAGCCTTCAACGTGTTTTTCGACGAGGTCAATGACTGGGGCATTGCCACGCTGGAGCGCGCCATTGAAGGGCTGAAATGCCAGACCGCCGTCCATATCTGCTACGGCTATGGCATCAAGGCCAATACAGACTGGAAAAAGACGCTGGGCCATGAATGGCGCCAATACGAACGCACCTTCCCGAAGCTGCAGGCCTCGAACATCGATCTCGTGTCGCTGGAATGCCAGAACTCCCACGTGCCGATGGAACTGATCGAATTGCTGCGAGGCAAGAAGGTGATGGTCGGGGCCATCGATGTCGCAAGCAACCGCATCGAAACCCCGGAAGAGGTTGCGGATACCCTGCGCAAGGCGCTTCAGTTTGTTGATGCCAAAAATCTCTGCCCCTGCACGAATTGCGGCATGGCACCGCTTTCACGCAACGTGGCCAGAGGCAAACTTCAGGCTCTCGCCGCCGGTGCCGAGATCGTCCGTCGCGAGCTGACCTGCGCCTGATCCCACCCTCTCGATCATGAGCGAGACGATGCCGGTTGGCCGCGAAAGCTGACCGGCCTGTTTTCCAGGATTCGGCCCCAATGGCGGCAGGGCCGCATTTTCCGCGCTCATTTAACGAAGATTCGGCAGAGATCATGACAGAAGCCCGCCTGAAGCACAGTCCTGACATCAAGGCCCAAAACAGCCTTGATCCAAAAGCCCTGCGCGCCTGCTGTGGGCAGTTCGCGACCGGCGTCACGGTTGTGACGACCCGCACAGAGGAGGGCGATCATGGCATGACGGTCAGCGCTTTCATGTCGGTCTCGCTCGACCCACCCCTGATTGGTGTCTGTGTTGGTGCGCGTTCCACGCTTCTGGCGCGGGTCCGCCATGCTGGCCGGTTTGCCGTCAGTGTCCTCGCGCAGGATATGGGAGCCCATGCCATGCATTTTGCGGGACGACGCAACGACGCATTGCAGGCTCTGTTCGAGCCGTGCGACGGCTTGCCGGTTCTGAAAGGCGCAGGGGCGGTCTTCACCACGGATCTCGTGCAGCAGGTAACAGCGGGAGATCATGTCATACTGATCGGTCAGGTATGCAGCATGACCCATGATAAGGCCGCACGCCCGCTCCTGCATCATGCCGGGCAATTCAAATCCATCGCCTCTCCAGATTCATGCAGCCCTGAACGACAACACAGGGCATGATCCCCATAACGGGCAGGGGGACGCCATGACGGTGCAATCAACGGGGAAAACGGACGGGGCACACAACCCGGGTGGGCTCTGGCGCTTTTCGCTCGAAGTCACGACCAGGGATCTGCCATCCCTGAAAGGCATGATGTCATCGGGAGCATCGCCCCTGGAGCCAGTCACACCTGTCATGATCCCCCATCTGGCCAATGACACGCAAGCAGCGCGTCTGGAGGCCATCCGCACCATCAGGACTCTTGGTCTGCTTCCTGTGCCGCATTTCTCTGCCCGACGCCTTGCCTCGAAAGCGGCCTGCGAGACCCTGCTGGCACAGATGGTGGCCGAGGCCGGGATTGAGCGATGCTTCATTATCGCAGGGGACCCGTCCGAGCCTGCAGGCCCCTTTGCCGACAGCGCTGCCCTGCTGGCAACCGGCCTGTTCGAGAAAGCAGGGATCGGGGTTGTTGGTATTGGGGGGTATCCGGAAGGCCATCCCCTCATGACGCCTGAACAAGGCTGGACGGTGTTGGAGCATAAATGCCGCGATATCGAGGCACGGGGCATGACGCCAGAAATCGTCACGCAATTCGGCTTTGATGCTCAGGCCATCACGACGTGGCTGATGCGCCTGCGTGAACGTGGGATCACATGCCACATCAGAATAGGTGTTCCGGGACCTGCGTCGATCGCCTCCCTGCTGCGTTTTGCCGCACGCTGCGGGGTAGGCGCCTCTGCTTCCGTGCTTTCCCGATATGGCATATCGCTTGGCAAGTTACTGGGAAGCGCCGGACCGGACCAGCTGATCACACAGCTTGAAGAGCAGCTTGCCGACCCGCATGGCCCGGTCAGCCTGCATTTCTACCCGTTCGGTAATCTCGGGCGCACCATGGACTGGATTGGCCAACGCATCGGCAAAGGGTGATGGATCCCAGAACCGCCATGCCCATCGCCCGGTAATCGCCACTGACAGCGATCCCGTGCAACAGGGGCGCTGTCTGGTTCAGCCGTTACGTGACGAGGCAAAGGATCCCGGACTTGCGGGAAAGACCACCGTGCTGCGGCCGTTGAGAAACACACGACGATGAGCATGGGCATGGATTGCGCGTGCCAGAACCTGACTTTCCACATCACGCCCCAGCGTGACGTAGTCTTCAGGTGACTGGTTGTGCGATACGCGAATGATGTCCTGCTCGATGATCGGCCCCTCATCGAGTTCCGCCGTGACATAATGCGCTGTCGCGCCAATCAGCTTGACGCCACGCGCATGAGCCTGATGGTAGGGATGAGCGCCCTTGAAACTGGGCAGGAAGGAGTGATGGATGTTGATCGTGCGCCCTGACAGGGCCTGACACATCTCATCAGACAGAACCTGCATATAGCGCGCCAGCACCACAAGCTGCGCCCCGCTGTCGCGAATGATGGCAAGCTGCTGCGCTTCGGCCTCGGGTTTGTTTTCCTTCGTCACCCGGATGTAGTGGAAGGGTATGTCGTGGTTGACCACCAGCTTCTGAAAATCCAGATGATTGGAAATCACCGCAACAATATTGATCGGCAGGGCCCCGATACGGGTGCGATAGAGCAGGTCGTTCAGGCAGTGGCCGAACCGTGACACCATGATCACGACATTCAGACGCTCATTTTCGTCATGGAAGGTGGCGGTCATGCCGTATTGCGCGGCGATCGGGGCGAAATCGCGCTGCAATTCCTCAAGGCTCGTATTCGCCTCGGCCAGAAAACTGGTCCTCATGAAAAACCGGTTTGATTCGACGTCGTCGAACTGTGAGCTATCGCGGATATTGCAGTCTTTTCCTGCGAGATACCCCGAGATCACAGCCACAATTCCGCGACGTGCCTCGCACGTTACCGTAACGCAATAACGGCCCATCCTCTTCCCCTGTCCATCGCCAGCATGTCGTTGCTTCATCGCCGAGGCACGATATCCCCGGCCTGCGCCCTGACCGGCCGCACGGTTATCACAACCGCCTTTATTCCTGCGGGACGTAGCAGCTTCATACGGCCGTGCATACAGCAGGGCCATAGCCTTCCAGACTGTGACGCGCCCTACCCTTTTCGCGCCAGCGGTCAGGCGGATCTGAGGTGAAAGCAGGTAATTTCGGAGGGTCTGCCAAGGCGAAGTGCGAAGCCGGGCCAGATACCGGTGCCGTTGCTTACGTAAAGCGTCATGGTGCCAATTTCGTAGCGGCGGGAAACAAAGCCGTTATTGCCACGCGCCACCATGCGGTCGAGACCATAGATCATCCCCCCATGCGTATGGCCCGAAAGCTGAAGCGCCACGCCCTGAGCGGCAGCCTCACGCGCGCCACCGGGCTGATGATCGAGCAGTATGACAGGAACGCCTTCAGGACGTCCTGCCAGCGCCGCCGCCAGATCGGGCCTGGCCTCACCATGACCGGCTGCGGAGTGATCTGTCACACCCGCAACCACCAGCGACGCGCCGTTACGGGTGATGAGCCGATGCGTGTTGAGCAGCATGTGAAAGCCGAGCGAACCGATATGCTGCATCCATTCGCGATAATCGAAAAAATATTCATGGTTACCCGGACAGGCCATCAGCCCGTCAGGGGCCGCCAGTTGCGCGAGCGGGGCAACGTCGTCGCGGCGCATGGCCACCGATCCATCGATAAAATCCCCGGTCACGACGATCAGGTCTGCCCCGATGGCATTGGTGCGTGACACCACCTCCTCGGCCCAGCGACGCGGGAAAACCCGGGTGATGTGCAGATCGGTTAGCTGGGCAATACGATAACCGTCAAAAGCAGGATCGAGCCCCGCGATGCTGACTGTCTCATGCCTGACCGGCGGTACACGAACGGCATTCCATACTCCCAGCGCCGACAGCAAGGCAGCAAGCCCACCGATCGCTACGCGCGGGATCGTGCCGATCACGATTCCATGCCACTGCACCAATGCCAACAGAGCCGCGACACTATCAACCAAGATTTGCCCGACGGTCACGAACATCAGGGCGCCGAAGGCCCAGTTGAACAGGATGACCACAGGGCGCGGCATTTCCGGCGCAAAGACAGAGCCGGAAGAAAGGCGGCTCCACTGGTGAAAGAGCGCCGCTCCAACGATCAGGATGATCGCAGCCAGTTTGACGGGAAGTGCCAGAGGAAGCGGCCAGAGCCAGTTCAGAATGACAACGACGAAAAGCGTACCGAAAATGAATGGGCGCAAGAGACAGATGATCCTGAAAATGGGGCCGTAACAGGCAACGCTCCCGCAAGGCAAAAGGTTTTCCCTGTGCCGCGCCACTTTCAGGACCATCGGGAAAGGCGCGTCGAAAAACCCCTCTGCTTTTGCAGAGGGGTGCGGTTGCATCAGAAATGCACGCCGATATTGAGCTGGAAGCTCCGTCCGATAAAGGCCTCGTAATAACGGTTGGTATCATAGATGCCCGGGTCCTTCGGCAGGGCATCGGTGATGTTGTTGATAACGAAATTGGCCGCGAGATTCCTGGTAATCTCATACGCCAGGGAGAGATTGAAATAGGCAAATGAGGGGCGTTTGTTATCCTGATAACGCGTGGCCGGTACCTGCACCGCGTACTGGGTCGGCCCATACCAGAGCGTCTGCCACTGGGCCGAGAACGGACCGCGCATGTAGTTCAGGTTGAGCGTGAAGTTGTCATTGGGTGCGTCTGTCGTTCCCGAGAGGAAATAGGTGCTGCCCAGATAGGTGTTCTGGCTCTTGAGATAGTGAACGTAGTTGCCGCTCAGATCGATTTCACCGGCACCGTCGCCCAGCCCGAAACGCGACAGGGGAGCGTAGTAGTCGAAGGTTGCCTGCAAAGCCTGCGTCTCATAGCTGGCAATGTTGTAATAGCCTGCGCTGAAGGTCGAGAGCTGCCCGGAGGAATCACGTGTGAAGGTATTGCAGAAGGCATTGGACGGGTAGCTGGACGAGTCATAGCAGGCATTCATCAGATCCTGCGCGCCCAGTGAGGTGATGGCGTTTTTCACCTTCACGTCCACAAAAGACGCCTTCATGTCGAGGCCACGCACGAAATGCGGCCGGAATTCGAGGCTGCCCGTATAGCTCTTTGAGGTTTCGTTCTTGAGGTTGCTATTGCCGCCTGCGCTGCCCGGAATGGTGTAGAAATTGAAGTTGGAGGTGAAGGGTTGGGTGATGCCTGCCTTCGCGCAGTTTGCTGCACGAATGGCCGGGTTGGGGCCGGAACCGACACCTGCGTCGGAGCACGGATCAACGCCTGATTCGTAATCGGTGGAGCGGGGCGAAAACAGTTCCGTCACGGAGGGATTACGCACGGACTGGGCATAATTGCCGCTCAGGCCGAAATCCTCGGTCGGCCACCAGGCACCGCCGAACATGTAGGTCCAGTAATTGCCGGTCATGCTGTTATTGATGAAGCGACCATTGGCTGTGGCCGACAGGTTATAGATACCCGGCACGTTCATGGTCGGCGAGACGAAAGGTACGTCTAGCTCGCCAAAAGCTTCATGCGTATGATACGCACCACCCGTGGGCGGAATAGCCGTGCTGTTGCCGTATTGCTGATACGTGCCATCACCCTGCGGCCAGCCGCGGAAGAACGCGCCCGGATCAAAATGATACCCTTCGCGGCGATGCTCATAGCCCAGATCCCACCGGATATCGCCTGCGGGCAGGCGGAACACCGTTGAGCTCAGTTCGGCCTGGATATCGCGCTGGGTGTTGTTGTTGCGCGAATGGGCATCTGAAATGACATAGTCACGTGCGCCCGGCGTCATCTGGTTATAGCCGAATGGATTGAGTGGTTCACAGGTCGAACTGCGCGTGGCGATGGGTGCATTCTGATAGCCCGAAGCGCACACGATATTGCCGCTGGAATCACGCACTGCATTGAGGGCATTGACGAGGTTGGGAATGACGATGGAAGGCGTCCAAGTATTGTTCATGTAGCGCGTGTATTCACCACGCACTTTCCAGTCGAACTTGCGCCCCACTGCATTGAAATCACCGGCAAGCCCGCCCTGGAAGCGGTACATCTGCACCTTCGTGCGATACAGACCGGCGTCGAGGTCCTGGTTCAGACGGTTCAGGTAGAAGGTGTCTGTCGGCTGGCCATTGGCAGCGAGCGCATTCCTGATCGTCTGCTGCTCGGCGCTGGTAAGATAGGGATTGCTCGTGCTCAGCGCATAGGCGCCGTTGACGACATCGTTGGTGTAGTAGCTGCTGCTCATCGGGCCAGCCGTATTGAGCGTCAGGGGATTGTCGAACTGGGTCGTGCTCCATGTGCCCTGACCCACCTGACTCTCGGCGCTGCCACGGGCATACCAGCCCTGCCATGTGGCATGAATGTGCCGGGTAATGTCGTAATGCCCAAGCAACGTCAGGTTCAGCTTGTCATTGGGGGCGATCAACTGATTGTAGTCCTGCAGGGCGATACCGTTCCCGCCGATGCCGTGCGTGGTGTCTCCCTTGAGATAGGCATTTGCCTGAAGCGGAATGAGCGACTGGCCATTCTGACTGAACATGAGCGGCATATTGGCGCCATTGGCCACGGCGTTATTGGCCTGACCGGCCAGCGCGGCGCCAGCAGACCCCGCATAGACCGGCAGATTGCCGTAATCACCGGTGATCATGGGAATACCGGTCACAGAGTTCTGGATGAACCGTGAGCCAGCACCCAGAACATAGGTATAGGGCGAGCTCTGCCCGAGCGGCACGCGATGATAAAGCACCGCGTCGCGCCCGAACACATCAGGCCGGTCATTGGCGACCATACCGCCCTGGTTGCGGTATTCCACATCAAAGACCATGCCGCCCTTGTCATGGTCGAAATTGCGGCCAGCCTTGAAGGTCAGTTTCTCACCCGGTGCATCGAGCTTTTGCGACCAGTTACCCTGGGCATTGAAATCGACACCGGTGAAGTGGTCATCGAGCGTATAGTTCATCACGCCTGCCACGGCGTCGGCACCATAGGCCGCGCCCGCGCCGCCGAGGCGCGTATCGATACCCTTGATGAGCGAGGTCGGAATCGTGCTCACATCCACCTGCGAGCCCGAACCGGAACCATAGATCGAGGCTGTCGCGCCACCGCCCATACGCATGCCATCGATCAGGGTCAGCGTACGCTGGGCGCCCAGATTGAGGAGGCCGATAAAGGACTGACCCGCCCCAAAGCTGCCCTGGTTACCGATGGTGGAATTGCCACCCTGGCTGATTGCCGGATTTTCGCGCAGCAGGGCCGTACCGAGATCGTAATATCCCCGGCGTCGGATCTGTTCCCCACCCAGGGTCGATCCTGCCATGACATTCGTCAGGCGCGATTGCGACAGGCGCGTGCCGGTGACGATGATGGTCTCTTTCTGCGGCGAGGAATCCGCCGTTTCCACGCCACTTGAGAAAGGCAGGGCAGGCTGGGCGGCAGCACTCGACGCGCCGTTTTGCGATGCAGTGCCTGCACCGGTTAACGCTGCGCTGCCACCAGCGCTCCCTGCCGCCACGCCCACCTTCGAGGATGTTGCCTTGGCCGTTGCATGAGCGGGTTTTTTCGTCGCGTGGGATGACCGACGCGCGGTGGTCTTCTTGTGCGCGGTTCCCGCCCCCTGAGCGATGGTCTGGGCAAGGCCCTCTGCCGGCGCAGCAAACACTGTGCAGAACAGGGCAACCATCAATGTGCTCTGCCGCAGGCCCCTGTGACGATAAGGCAATGTTACCCGGCGCACCATCGTGAGACTCCCCGTGAATATGTTTCGTAAAAATAATGAAACACACCGTAAGGAAATTTTTCCGGTTTGGTATCTATAACGCAACGATAACGAAAAATACTGGACGTCGTTGCTTTTTCGCAACATATTGTGACAACCTGCTTCACAATGACGTTCGCTACGCCAAAGACCACGGCAGACCACCAGCCTGCCCGGCGATAGCCCTTAATCGCTGTGATGGTGCGTTAATGACGCGCGCTCAGCCTCCCCCCTCAGGGGACGGCCATTTTCCATACCTTTCCGGACATCTCGTCAGTCGGCCAATGCCTTTTCGAGTGTGGCGTGAACATGCAGGGCTGTCGTATCGAAAAGCGGCACCGTGCAATCCTCAGCCCGGACAAGCAGCATGATTTCCGTGCATCCCAGAATGATCGCCTCAGCACCCGAAGCGACAAGGCGGGCCATGATGGCGCGATAAAGCGCGCGGGATGATGGGTTGATCTGCCCGGCCACGAGCTCTTCATAGATGATACGATGCACGTCCATGCGGTCCCGTTCGTCGGGAATGATCACCTCCAGACCATAACGCTCGGTCAGTCGCTTCCTGTAGAAATCCTGCTCCATGGTGAAGCGCGTGCCCAACAGCCCGATACGTCGAAGGTCGCTCCGCCTGATCTGTTCGCCGGTGGCGTCAGCGATATGCAGGAGGGGAATCGATAGTTGCGCCTGCACCGCATCCGCCACGCAGTGCATGGTGTTCGTACAGATTACCAGATCATCCGCTCCCGCCTTCTCCAGATGACGCGCCGCCTCAATCAGACGCGCGGTCAGGACATCCCATGCGCCGCGATGCTGCAGATCCTTGATCTCGGCGAAGTCGAATGACCACAAAAGACAGCGTGCAGACGAGGCTGGACCAAGCCTGTCACGCACACCTTCATTGAGCAGACGATAATACATGGCCGAGCTCTCCCAGCTCATACCGCCCAGAAGCCCGATCATTCTCATCGTTTATCCCCACTCTTTGCTTTGTCGCGACCAGCGCTTCGCCCTATAGCGCCTGCGGGATGGGCGTTCCAATCCGGTCAGGCTCCCCGGGCCAAATGCAAAGGGGTTCCACTTCTTTATCGTCACGGCATTGCGCAAGCGATGCACCTTCCCCGGTATGACCCTTGTTCGCACGATTTACGTATCGATATCGACACACATAGATGCGCGACATGTTTTCTTGCCCCTGCTGTTCTGACTGCCGCGCCTTTCATAGGGATCAGGCAGTAAGCCTCGGGTGTCAGATATCTGAACATATGGTCAGATTTCACTTGCAGCGCGCATCATCCCGACCGTAACGTTCGTTTTACGGAACAAACAGAACCGGATTCTCCCATGCGCCCTGATATTGCCTGTGGTCGCCTGCCCCAAGATATTCTGGCGCGAAATTTCGCGGATGCCCATCCGGGACTGACCCCCGAACAGGCAGCGCTGGAAGCCGATCGATGTTTCTATTGTTATGACGCGCCCTGTATCGAGGCCTGTCCGACCGATATCGACATTCCGCGTTTCATCAAGGCCATTGCCTCGCGGAACACAGCCGGTGCGGCCAGGACCATCCTGCAATCAAACATCCTCGGCGGCTCCTGCGCACGCGTCTGCCCGACCGAGATCCTGTGCGAACAGAAATGTGTGCACACCGCCATCGAAACCCATAAACCTGTTCGTATCGGCGCCCTGCAGCGCTACGCCACAGACTGGCAGATGGCCCAGGACACGCACCCTTTCACACGCGCCACCCCGACGGGGCGACATATCGCCATCGTGGGTGCGGGTCCTGCGGGTCTCGCCTGCGCTCATCGTCTCGCCATGCACGGTCATGAGGTGACGCTGTTCGACCGGCACGAAAAGGCGGGCGGCCTGAATGAATATGGTGTTGCCGCCTACAAGCTGGCGGATGATTTTGCCCAGAAGGAAATTGATTTCCTGATGGCAATTGGCGGTATTCATTATCAGGGGCGGGCCATTCTGGGCGAGACGATCCACCTCGCCACATTGCGACAGGATTACGACGCCGTCTTTCTGGCGATCGGCCTGTCCGGCGTGCGGGCCCTTGGCCTCCCCGGCGAGACCATGCCTGGCGTCAAGGATGCCGTGGCGTTCATTGAACATCTGCGCTCCCACCCACTGGCCTCGGTGCAGGTCGGGCGGCGTGTGGTCGTGATCGGTGGAGGCAACACGGCCATTGATGCCGCCGTACAGGCAAAGCGCCTTGGTGCCGAGGAGGTCACGCTGGTTTATCGTCGGGGTGAGCCCACAATGTCGGCCACGGACGTCGAGCGCGACTGGGCGCAGACCAACGGGGTCACGCTCCGGCTCTGGGCCGCACCAACCCGGCTGGAATTCGACAATGGGGCCCTCACCGGCGTGACATTCAGACGCACTGACGCAGCCGCAAAGGCATCGACAGGCCCTGCCACGCCTCCTGTCGATTTCACGATTGCCGCGGATATGGTGCTCAAGGCCATCGGGCAGGTTTTTGTCCCTGACCCGGTTTTGCAGGATCAGATTCTGATCGAGAATGGCCGCCTGGTGGTGGACGAAAAAGGCCGCACCACACTGGCTGGCGTCTATGCTGGCGGCGACTGTACGGCAGGTGAGGATCTCACCGTGGCTGCCGTACGCGACGGGCGCGAAGCGGCGCAGGCCATTCACAGCGACCTGACCCCTGACGATCTTTCCCTCTCCGGCACAGGAGCTCTCTGATCATGGCCGATCTGCGCACCAGTTTCGCCGGCATCACCTCACCCAATCCGTTCTGGCTGGCCTCTGCCCCACCCACCGACAAGGAATATAATGTCCGTCGCGCCTATGAGGCCGGATGGGGCGGCGTGGTCTGGAAAACGCTGGGAGAAGACCCGCCGGTGGTCAATCTCAGTTCGCGTTACGGCGCCCTTCAGTTCGAGGGCAAGCGCCTTATGGGGCTCAATAATATCGAGCTGATTTCCGACAGGCCGCTGGCAACCAACATCGCCGAGATCAAGCGCGTGAAGCGTGATTTCCCGGACCGGGCGCTCGTCGTCAGCCTTATGGTGCCGTGCGAGGAGCATCGCTGGAAGGCCATTCTGCCGCTTATCGAGGAAACGGGGGCGGACGGAATCGAACTGAATTTCGGCTGTCCGCATGGCATGTCCGAACGCAATATGGGCTCTGCCGTGGGGCAGGTGCCCGAATATGTCGAGATGGTCACGCGCTGGTGCAAGCAGAACACGCGCATGCCGGTCATCGTCAAACTGACCCCCAATGTCACCAATATCCTCATGCCCGCACGCGCCGCCCGTCGTGGCGGGGCCGATGCGGTGTCGCTCATCAACACCATCCAGTCGGTCATCGGGGTCGATCTGGACGCCATGGCCCCCATGCCGGTCGTAGGAGGCAAGGGTACGCATGGCGGCTATTGCGGCCCGGCGGTCAAGCCCATCGCCCTGCGCATGATCGGCGAGATTGCCCGCGATCCCGAAATGGCGGGAATACCCATTTCGGGCATGGGGGGCATCAGCAACTGGCGGGACTCAGCCGAATTCCTCGCCATGGGGTCGAGCGCGCTTCAGGTTTGCACGGCGGCCATGCATTACGGGTTCCGTATCGTCGAGGACATGATTGACGGGCTCTCGAACTGGATGGACAGCAAGGATTACGTGACCCTGCCCGATCTGAGCGGGCGGGCCGTGTCGCGCTTCGTGCCCTGGAACCAGCTCAACATGAAGTTCCGCACCATCGCGCAGATCGATCAGGAAAGCTGCGTGGGGTGTGGCCTGTGCCATATCGCCTGTGAGGACACCTCGCATCAGGCCATCGCCAAAAGCACCGGGCCGAACCGTCGCGAATACAGCGTGATCGAGGACGAATGTGTGGGCTGCAATCTCTGCGCCCATGTCTGCCCGGTGGATGATTGCATCACCATGACACCGCAGCCTGTTGACGGCGAGATGACTTGGCTTGACCATCCCTCCAATCCGCATCGCCTCTCCGCCTGAAAGGATCTCCCGCCGCATGAGCAATATCCGTATCGATGGCCGCGCCCTCTGGGCCGATCTCATGGAAACTGCGCGTTTTGGCGGGACCCCCAAGGGGGGAATCAAGCGCCTGACCCTGACGGAAGAGGACCGTCAGGTACGTGACTGGTTTGCTGCCACCTGCAAGGCGCTCGGCTGCACGGTTACGGTCGATCGACTGGGTAACATGTTCGCCCGTCTTGAGGGGCAGGATAGCAGCCTGCCGCCCCTGACCATGGGGAGCCATCTCGACACCCAGCCCACAGGCGGCAAGTTCGATGGGATTCTGGGTGTGCTGGGCGGCCTGGCCGTGCTGCGTGCATTGCGCGAGGCCGGGCATGTGTTGCGTCACCCCGTCGAGCTTATCAACTGGACCAATGAAGAAGGCTCGCGGTTTTCTCCCCCCATGATGTGCTCCGGCGCGTTTGCAGGCGTTTTCACGGAGGAGGAGATTCTTGACAAGCGTGACCGTGCCGGCGAACGTTTTGGCGACGCACTGGAAGCGATTGGTTACCGTGGCACGCAGCAATGCGGCGATCACCCGGTCGCCGCCTATTTCGAACTTCATATCGAGCAGGGGCCGATCCTCGAGGTCGAAAATCGGGTCATTGGCGCTGTAACCGGCGTGCAGGGGATGCGCTGGTATGAGGTCACGGTGACAGGTCGCGATGCCCATGCGGGCTCAACCCCCATGACCATGCGCGCCGACACGCTTCTGGCGACTGCACGCATGATCAGTGCCGTATCGGATGTCGCCACGGCTCATGCGCCCAAGGGTCTTGGCACTGTCGGCCTGATCGAGAACCGGCCGAACAGCCATAATGTCGTGCCAGGAGAAACCTTCTTCACAATCGATCTGCGCCATCCGGAGGATGCGACGCTTGCCGTGATGGAGCAGGAAATGAAGCAGGCTCTCACCAATCTTGCCGAGCAGGCCGGGGTGGAACTTGCCCTGCGCCAGATCTGGGATGCCCCTGCCGTCCCGTTCGACCGACGCTGCATCGAGATGGTGTCTGACGCCGCGCGTGATGCCGGATTCGACGCGATGGAAATTGTGTCCGGCCCCGGCCATGATGCCGCCTATATGGCGCGCATGACCCCAACCGCCATGATTTTCGTCCCCTGTCGTGACGGGTTGAGCCATAACGAAGCCGAAAGCATTACCAAAGCCGAGGCCGAAGCCGGTGCCAATGTGCTGCTGGGCGCCCTGCTGCGCGCCGACAAGGTCTTTTGAGGCCAGGTGAGCCCGCAAGACAGGATCCCGACGGCTCAAGAAGCAGGAGACAGGACGGAATGACCGATAATACTGCGCCCCTCGCCGGAAGGATCCTGCCCCATAAGGATCACCTCGCCTCTGTTCACCATGACAGCGCAGACAGTGACCTCGCCCCTCGTGGCTTCAGGGCAAAAGCGTCACCTGATACCGACACAATCAAAAAGCCCAGAAGGCCCAGTGCCCCGCGCCAGGCGATGCTGCCCCAGATCCTCAATGCCGCCGAGACGACCTTCGGGACGCGAGGCCTGAATGGCACGCGTCTGGAAGAGATTGCTGCGCTGTGCGACATCCCCAAGGCTAATATCCTCTATTATTTCGGTTCCAAGGAGGAGCTGTACAACGCCACGCTCAAAAGACTTCTCGATGTCTGGCTGGATGATGCCGATCACTGGCTCAGCGCCGATCGTGACCCGATTGAGGGCATGGAAGGCTATCTGCGCGCCAAGATCGCGTTCTCACGTACCCGACCGGAAGGGTCGCGGCTTTTCGCTCAGGAACTGCTTTCAGGAGGGCAGCGGCTCGAAGGCTTTCTGAAGGACGTGCTCCGCGCCCATGTAGACCGCCATGCCGCGATCTTTCTCGGCTGGCAGTCACGGGGGCTCATGACCCCCATAGACCCCACGCATTTCCTGTGCCTGCTCTGGTCTGGAACACAGGCCTATGCCGATATGCAGGTCCAGTTCGAGGCCCTGCTCGACACGGCCCCTCTGGGTGAGCGCGATTATGATACCGCGCTCGAAACCTTCATGATTCTTGTGAGGCCGCTCTTCCCCCGCGCGGGCTGAGGCCCGAAAGGCCGAAGTGAAACACGCCGCCGGTCAAAAGCCCGATCACCCAGGCGTAGTTCTGCGCACCATGCAGCGCGGGGACGAAGACCACCATGAGCCCCAGCACCACCGATAGCGCCAATGCCAGAACAGCACGCCGATTGACGCCGCCCCGGTACCAGTACGGGCCATCAGGCGCTGTGGAATAAAGACCAGGAAAATCGAGACTGGCTTTTTGCACGTGATAATAATCGACCAGCAGGATGCCCGTAACAGGTGCAATGAACAGTCCGAGAATATCGAGTGTCAGATGAATAAGCTCGGGATGAGCGTAGAGATTCCACGGTGTCAGCAGGACCGCCCCGATTGAGGCAATCAGCCCCCCTTTGCGCCATGAGATGCTGGCGGGGGCAACATTGGAAAAATCGAACGCGGCCGAGACGAAATTGGCCGAGATATTGATCCCGATCGTGGCGGAGACAAGGGTGATCGTCCCGACAAGCATGATGGTCGGGCTGTCGAACATCATGATGGTTCCGGCAGGATCCAGGATCAGCCGCCCCAGTGCAGAACGCGCCAGAACGAGTGTGGTCAGAACCAGCATGACAAACGCCATGAAATTGACGGGTAATCCCCAGAAATTGCCCCGACGCACGTCAGACATGCTCGTGCCGTAACGGGCAAAATCACCAAAATTGAGAATGATCGGCGAGAAATAGGCCAATGTCAGGGAGGCCACGCTGAAAACCCCGGCAAGGGCGACCGGCCAGCTGACGACCGACTGGGGTAGAACGGAGAGATGGAAGGCACCGTGCGTGCGCCATAAAAGCGCGATATCGAGCCCGAGAATGACAATATAAATGGCAGGCCCTGCCCAATCGATGAAATGCCTGATGGACTCCATCCCTCGCCAGAATACGGCAATCTGCAACAGCCAGACAAAAAGGAAGGCACCCCAGCCCAGCAGGGACAGCCCAAGAGCACCATGCAGATGCGAATCCGCATAGCCCATCACACCGGGGTCCATGTGCAGGATGAACAGAACGATCGCATTCGACGCCAGCCAGGTCTGTATACCGTACCAGCCCACCGCGATGACGCCACGCACCAGCGCGGGAACGACCGCGCCATACACGCCGAAGGCCCCTCGTATGACCACCGGAAACGGCACGCCAGCGCGCAGGCTGGGGACCGCCACCAGATTGCACAGCACATATACGATGATTACCGCCGTCAGAAGCCCGGACAGGACAGCGCTGACCGGCAACCCCATGGTGAAAAAGCTGCCAATGGTCATGTAACCCGCAACGCTGTGAACATTGGACATCCACAGGAACAGATAGTCTTTCCAGGCCCAGTGCCGCTCCGACACCGGAGCGAGATCCTCATTCGATAACGGCCCAGAGAGCATGTTCACGTGTGCCTGCGTCATCGCCATCCTTTCCGGTCGTCCCGTCATGATCACCCTGTCATGACTGCCCCGCCCTGCCGAGCTTGTCACGACCCTCACGGCATGGCCATCCTGCATGACTCAGCCGGACGCCCGGCGTGCCAGCAATAGATTGACCATCTGGTCAGGCTAGTCTTATGATTTCGGTATTACAACGATATTATGGCTGGTTCCTTTATCCGGGCTTTTTCACAGGAGAACAGTGTCATGCTGCTCATCAAGGGTGGAACGATCGTCACAGCCGAGCGCAGTATGCGCGGTGATGTCCTGTGTGACGATGAAGGCCGGATTGCCGCCACAGGTCCCGATCTGGAGCAGCCAACAGATTGTACGCTGGTCGATGCCACAGGGCTGCTGGTCATGCCGGGTGGAATCGACCCCCATACCCATATGGAAATGCCGTTCATGGGTACGACCGCGAGCGACGATTTCTACACCGGCACGGCGGCAGGGCTGGCGGGTGGCACGACCAGCATCATTGATTTTGTCATACCCGCAGCCGGGCAGCGGCTGTTCGAGGCGTGGCAGGACTGGCGAGGCAAGGCCGAGAAAGCCGCTGCCGATTACGGATTTCATGTCGCGGTCACGCATTGGGATGAGCAGGTACACGAGGACATGGGTCGTCTGGTGCAGGAAGGCGGCGTCAACTCCTTCAAGCACTTCATGGCTTATAAAAACGCCCTGATGATCGACGATACCGTGTTTCTGCGCTCCATGAGCCGTGCTGGCGCGCTGGGTGCCCTTTGCACCGTCCATGCCGAAAACGGTGACGCCGTGTCATTCCTTCAGGCGCAGCTTCTCGCCGCGGGTGAGATCGGCCCCCACGCCCATCCGCTGTCACGCCCCGCCGAGGTCGAAGGCGAGGCAGCCCAACGCGCCATTGCCCTGGCGACGCTTCAGAACACACCGCTTTATATCGTGCATGTCTCGACCCGCGAGGCCACGGAAGCCATCGCTGCTGCCCGTCTCAAGGGTATGAAGGTCTATGGCGAGGTACTTCCGCAGCATCTCGTTTTCGATGAGAGCGTCTATCACGACGGGGACTGGCTCTCCGCTGCCCGCCATGTCATGAGCCCGCCCTTTCGCGCCAGATCCCATCAGCACGCCCTGTGGGGCGGGCTGGTTTCGGGCCAGCTACAGACAACCGCCACGGATCATTGTTGCTTCTGTCGCGACCAGAAGGAACGCGGCCGCGATGATTTCACGAAAATCCCCAATGGCGTGCCGGGGATCGAGGAACGCATGAGCGTGCTGTGGCATCACGGGGTTGTCAGTGGTCGCCTGACACCCGAGCAGTTCGTGGCCATCACGTCGACCAACACGGCCCGTATCTTCAATATCTTCCCCAAAAAGGGCTGTATTGCACCGGGGGCAGATGCCGATCTGGTATTGTGGGACCCAACTGCCTCGCGCACCCTCTCTGCCGCCACCCTGCATCAGAACGTCGATTACACGCTCTATGAAGGCATGACCCTGACCGGCGTTGCGAGAAAAACCATCAGCCAGGGCGAGGTCGTCTGGGATGATGGAACCCTTCGCGCCGTACGCGGCAAAGGCCGTTACGTACCCCGACCCGCTTTCGCTTGAAGACACACAAGGATCACTTATTGTTTAATTTTATTATTCGATAAATTTATGACTTATATTGAAAAATATTATGTTGTTCTTAGTTATTATATAAATAATGTTTTTATTATTATTTATATACCATCTTAGTTGGACAAACGCGACAAATTTGGTGTTTCTATCTCTCAATGTTTTTGATAAGCCGAAACAAATTCTACAGGATGCCTCATGCGTTTTCTAATTACTGGCGGAGCCGGCTTTGTCGGTAGTCATGTCGCCATAAGCCTTCTTGATGCAGGGCATGAGGTTGTCATCCTCGATAATCTAAGCACCGGACACAGGAAGGCCATCCCTACCGGCGCACGTTTTGAGCTAATCGATCTTGCAAATGCTGTAGATACCAACAGTCTTGTCAGCGAAGGGCGTTGGGATGCTGTGCTGCACTTCGCAGCCCTCTCTCTTGTGGGTGCCTCCATGGCGGAGCCTTATACCTATCTCCGCCAAAACACGATAACATCATTAAACCTGATTGAAGCCTGCACAAGAAATGGAGTCGAGAAATTCATATTCTCATCCACCGCAGCGCTTTTCGGCGGGAGCGAGCGTACGATACCGATTGATGACTCAGCATTGATCGATCCCGGCTCACCTTACGGTGAAAGCAAATATATCATCGAGCGGGCACTGCGCTGGGCCGACCGTATTCATGGTATGCGCTCCGCTTGCCTGCGCTACTTCAACGCAGCTGGTGCGGATCGCATGGGGCGTTTGGGGGAGGACCACCATCCCGAAACCCATCTGATACCGCTGACAATTGACGCTATGCTAGGAAGACGCCCCACCTTACGACTTTTTGGGCAGGACTATCCCACACCCGACGGTACCTGCATACGCGACTACGTACATGTTGCTGATCTCGCAGATGCGCATATCCGGGCGATATCCAGATTAGATAGCGGATCCGTAAGCTATAATCTTGGAAACGGGTCAGGCTTTAGCAATCTTGAAGTAATCCGCAGTGTTGAACGAGTATCAGGAAAAAGCGTGCCGTGGCGGTGGGATAATCGACGCGAAGGTGACCCCGCGATATTGATTGCTGACTCGACCAGAATCAGAAAAGAAACTGGATGGAATCCGGAATTTTCAGATATCGACTCGATCGTTGCCACAGCGCTTGCGTGGCGAGTTCGCCATCCTAATGGTTATGCGAGTGACTGAAGGGGCGTGGCATGATTTTCAGCGAGGCAATGTGCCATCCTGCTTCAGAACCACACCTGCCAGGTAGAGACTGCCGCAGATCAGCACCCGTGAGGGTGGCCCCTCGAAGCGGGGAAGGACCGCTGCGATTGTCGGCCCGGCAACAGCATGGCCACCTGAGGCCTCAATGATGGCTTCGACGGGCAAAGCGAGATGCTGGCCCTCTTCTGCCACAGCATGAAGTGTCGTCGCATGGCGCTGTACGGGTCGGAGAAAACCCGCGGCATCCTTGCTCTGCTTCATGCCAACAATGACATGCAGCGGACGGTCGAACCAGTCGGCCAGCGTGGCAGAAAGTGCCTCGCCAGCGTTGGGGTTATGCCCGCCATCGAGCCACAACTCCCACCCTGCGGGCAAAAGGGCGGCAAGCCTGCCTTCGAGACGCTGCAATCGGGCGGGCCATTGCGTATGGGCGATCCCGGCCCAGGCCTGGTCAGGCAGGGGGAAACCGCTGGCCCGCAGGGCGGCCACGGCCAGAGTGGCATTCGCGACCTGATGCACACCCTTCAGCCCCGGTGCCGGCAGTGACAGCACCCCGAGCGGATCCTGATAGGTCAGGGTGCCATCAGGATCACGATCGCAGGTTACGTCGCGTCCGACCTCCCACAGAGGGGCCTTGCAGGACGCGGCCTGGGCCTCGATCACCTGTCGGGCCTCATCATGCTGGAAAGCGCATACAACCGGCACACCCGGCTTGATGATACCAGCCTTTTCGGCAGCAATCAGGCCGAGTGTTTCACCCAGAAAGGCCTGATGGTCGAGATCGACCGGCGTGATCACACACACAATCGGGCGCGCAACAACATTGGTCGCATCCAGACGACCGCCCAGACCGACTTCAAGAATCGTCAGATCCGCAGGTGTTCGGGCAAACAGCAGCAGACCCGCCGCCGTCAGAACCTCGAACACGGTAATAGGCGCGCCATTATTGATGCGCTCGATTTCCTCGAGTGTCGCAACCAGCGCCTCTTCGGTCACCAGTGTGCCCGCCACACGAAACCGCTCCGTCACGTCCACCAGATGCGGGCTGGTCATGGCATGAACGCGCAGCCCGGCCGCCTCGGCTATGGCGCGCAAGGTCGCGCAGGTACTGCCCTTGCCATTCGTCCCGGCCACGTGAATGACGGGCGGCAGCGCACGTTCAGGGTTGCCCAGCTTGTCGAGCAGGGCGTGCAGCCGCGTAAGGGAGAGATCGATCAGCTTGGGATAAAGCGCCTGCACACGGGCCAGCACGACACCGGTCCGGCCCTCATATTCATCGCTGAGTCTGGCCGGGGCGGCTTGGGTCGTCATGGGTCAATCCGTGTGGGAGCGAAAGAAAAAACCCCGCCCTGTTGCACAGGACGGGGCCAGCAGGGAGCAGAGCCCGTCAGGCTGCTTCAGAGGCAGCAGCAGGCTTGTTCATCAGCATGCGAATCAGACGGCCGAGCATGGTCTGAAGCTCGGGACGCGCCACAACCATGTCCACCATGCCGTGGTCACGCAGATACTCGGAACGCTGGAAGCCCTCGGGCAGCTTCTCGCGCACCGTATCCTGAATGACGCGTGGGCCGGTAAAGGCAATCAGCGCCTCGGGTTCGGCAATCTGCACATCGCCCAGCATGGCAAAGGAAGCCGAGACACCGCCCGTGGTCGGGTTGGTCAGCACAACGATATAGGGCAGACCGGCATCCTTGAGCATCTCGACGCCAATGGTCGTGCGCGGCATCTGCATGAGCGACAGAACACCCTCCTGCATGCGGGCACCACCCGAGGCGGTGTAGATCACCAGCGCTGCCTTTTGCAGCACGGCCAGACGGCAGGCCGCGATGAAGGCTTCGCCAAGAGCCGTGCCCATGGTGCCTGCCATGAATTCATAGGCCATAACGGCCACAACGGCATCATGACCACCGATCTTGCCGTGGGCCACAGCCAGCGACTCATCAAGATGGGTCTTGGTCTTGGCGTCCTTCAGGCGGTCGGCATATTTCTTCTGGTCACGAAAGCCGAGCGGATCGCTGGGAACCTTGGGCAGCTCGATCTTTGTGTATTTACCGTCATCGAAGGTCCACTGAAGGCGCTCATTGGCCAGCGCCTTGCCATGATGGCCGCAATGGGGGCAGACGCGCTGGGCCTTCTCGAGATCCTTGATCAGGATCATCTGCGAGCAGGACTCACAGCTGGTCCACAAATTCTCCGGCACTTCGCGCTGCAGAAGGCCACGGATTTTCGGTCGAACGTATTCGGTCAGCCAGCTCATCTTGATCCTACTTCTCGCCCGATCCGCATGGATTTCCCTGGCGTGCAGGCGTTGCGGTCGAATGGGCAATCGTCATTCAGAGCCCGCTTTTAGCGATTTCTGCAGCGCAATGCCAGTTTCACGAAAAAGGGGTGGCCCCTCCATGAAAGGCCACCCCCATCGTCACGCGAACTGCCCTCCTGAAGCTGTATGGCTCAGGCGGCAGCCTCTTCCTGAACGTCTTCAGAAACGATGCGTGTCTGCCCCTTGCTGGGGCGAAAGCGCTTTTCGTGCAGGGCAAGCTCTATATCCTCGAGCGTGGCACCGGCTGTTTCTGGCACGAAAAAGAAGATGAACGCCACCGAGGCCAGATTGACCGCCGCATAGAACCACATGGTGCCACCCAGCGTGATGAGCTGCACCAGCGTCAGCGCCGTGCCCGTCACCAGCAGGTCAGAGCCCCAGAGCGTTGCAGCATGAAGGCTGGTGGCCTGACCACGCATGGAAAGCGGGAACATCTCGGCGCCAAGCAGCCAGCCACAGACCTGGATGCCGCCCGAATTGAACGCCATGAACAGCAGCAGGAACACGATCACCAGATAGGAGCCCGCGCTGCCTGCGGCAGGGTGCATGGCAAAGACAATCCCCAGACCAATCAAACTGACAATGGAACCCGGCCCCATGATCAGCATGAGGCGGCGACGGCCGACCCGATCGACAATCAGACAGCCGATGAAGGTCATGATGCAATAGGTGATGGCCACACCCAGCGAGGCCATAAGCGCCGATGAAGCGCCGAATCCCGCATCGCGCAGAAAGGTCGGCGCGTAATAGATCATCATTTCCAGACCGCCGCACTGGGTGAAGAAGGCCACGCCCAGAGCGGCAATAAGGGCCGGACGCACCCAGGGCCGGAACAGTCCCTTCCAGCCACGATTGCGCGGATCGGCGGATTCCGCGTTCTCGCGCATCTCGCGCACTTCCTTGCGGATCACCTTCTTCGATGTCCGGATGCGCCCGAGCTCGATGATAGCGCGCTTCATGCCTTCATTTTCAGCAGTCCAGCGTGGGCTCTTGGGCATGAAGAACATGGAGACAAAGACAATGGCAGCAGGCACGGCGGCAAGGCCCACCATCGGGCGCCAACCCCAGGCCTCACGTTCGGTATAGCCGATGATGTTGGCCAGAAGGATGCCAAGCCCGATGGCCACATTAAACATCGTGACCAGTGTGCCGCGCTTTTCCGCCGGTGCGAGCTCCGAAATATACATCGGCACGACCTGCGTGGACCCGCCCACGGCGAAGCCGAGGAACACGCGTGAGATAATCAGCAGCCAGACATCGGGCGAAAAGGCGCAGGCCAGCGCCCCAAGCACGAACACCCCGCTGACCAGCGTCACGCAGGCGCGTCGTCCGTATTTCTCGGAGAAGGACCCGGCTGCCAGGGCGCCGAGAATGGCGCCTGCCAGAATGGCCGAAGCCACCATCTCCTGCATGGTGCTGCTGAGATGAAAATCATCGGAGATCAGCAGCAGCGCACCGGAGATGATCCCGGTATCGTAGCCGTACAGACCGCCACAGATTGCAGCGACCACGGCCGCCAGAATCAGGATATATCGTGCATAGGGAGAGACCTCGATCGGATGATCGTCATGAGGGCGCGCCCCGGCGTCAGTTGTCTCTGAATTATTTTTCATGACGATATAACTGAAGACCAGCAAACTGGTTTAAGATCGTCGGGCAAAAAACAAGAAGGAGCCAGTTATGGCAAAGCCGCAGAAGCCCCGGCAGGATGTGCCGACAATCAACGTGCGTGAGCTGATCATCATGCATATCGTCCTTGCACTGTTCGTAGTCGGCATCATGCTGCTCGACTGGCATCTGAACTGAGCCGTCGAGGACTTCACCGATCAGGGAAGCGGCAGACGCTCTGTCACGCTGTCAGAGCGGCAAGTTCAGGAGACGGTATGCTTCGTCCGAGAGGACGTGCTTTTACCGTTGTGTCAGCTATAACCGCGCCGGTCGGATCATGAACGCGCAGCTGTGATAAGCCCGCGGCTGGCGATCGCCCGCGCCAGCAGATAGCAAAGCGCCGCCCCCGCACTGATGCAGAACGAGACCGGCACCCCGGTATACCATGCCACGACAAGTCCGCCCCAGGACAAGGCCAGGGCCAGAAGTGCGGAAACCAATAACCCTACCCAGGGTGAGAGACCAAGGCGCAGTGTGCATGAGGCTGGCCCGACCAGCAGGCTGAACACCAGCAGAATCCCAATCGTGCGCGAGCCTATGGCCGTAGCCAGCGCAACAAGCATCATGAAGCCGCAGGCCACAACGCGCAGCCGCCCGCCTTTGGCTGCTGCAAGGTCCGGGTCGAGGCTGGCAAACAGCAAGGGCCGACCCAGCACGCAAAGCCCGGCCAGAGACACACCCCCAAGCGCCAGCAACATACGCAAGGTCGCCCGGTCCACACCTAACACATTACCGAAAAGCAGAGCCGTGGTGCTGCTGGCAGGGGTATGGGCCATTTGCAGGAACAGCAGACCAAGCCCGAGGCTGGCAGCCAGTACAAGACCGATCACACTGTCCCGCTGACTGGCGCTCGCCGCATTGGCCCGCAGATCGCCCTGCGGCTCCCAGCCGAGCACCAGCCCTGCCGCCAGAGCAGAGAGCACCATGCCTGTCAAAGGCGTCATGCCGATAAGTACGGCACCGGTGGCCCCTGCAAAGCCGATATGCGAGAGCGCATGCCCAGCAAAACTCTGGCCGCGCAGCACCAGAAACCACCCCACCAGCCCGCACAGAAGCGCCACGACGCCCGACGCCATGAAGGCATTCTGCATGAACTCATAATGCAGCATCATGAAGCTCCAGTTTCTGATCACTGATCCGGAGCAGATGATCGGCAAAGGGTCGGACGGCGTCGAGCCCGTGGCAGGACATGAGAACCGACATGCCGGTGTCGCGGCATCGTTTATGCAGCATGGATAAAATCCGCGTCTGCCATTGCGTATCCATACCGCTCAATGGCTCATCCAGAACAAGAAAAGACGGGCTATCCAGCAGGGTCTCGGCAAGGAAAAGCCGTTGCCGCTCCCCACCCGAAAGCTGGCTGAGCGGTTGCCGGGCCAGGGCCTCGGCTCCTGTGAGAGTCAAAGCAGCCCCGATACGGGCATTCAGTTTCCCGCCCCAGCCCGGCAGGCCGAAAGAGGCTCCCCGCCATGAGGCCGCCAAGAGCGCATGGCCGGTCATCTGCGGTGCTGGCAGACGACGATCCTGAGGCATGTAACCGATCTGCCCTCTTATGGCGGCAGGATTGCGACCCAGCACTTCAATTCGCCCCTGCTGAGGGCGGTGCAGACCAAGCAACGTGCGCAGCAATGTCGTCTTGCCATGACCGTTCGCACCGTCCAGCACGGTGAAGCTTCCGGCCGGCAAGGTGAGATTTGCCTGCGCAAACAGGACCCGGCTGCCATGGGCCAGGGTCACATCACGCAGGGTCAGGGCATCGGGCAGATCAGTCATGGCCAATCAGTTACGAATGTCCAGCGCAGCTGCAAGCCGGTTGAGCCGCACGGTCATCCAGTCCTGCCACAGCAGAGGGGGGGCAGGAAATTCGTCAAAGGCCACGACAGCAATACCGGAGCGATGGGCCAGCGCGATCAGGCGCGAGATGGACGGCGTTTCGACCGCCGGGTTGATGACAAGCGCCTTGACGGCCTTCTGCTGGAGGGCCTCTTCCAGCCGCGCCACATCGCGCGGCGCGGGATCAACGTGATTCATGACCGCCAGCGCAAAGTCCGGATCGATAATCTCCAGACCAAGCGCTGCAAAAAGAGGTCCCCCAACGGGCTCGGTAACAGCAATCTTCATGCCCTGCGTGCGGGGATGCAAGATTTTCAGCCGGGCATTGAAGCCATCGAGCATCTGGTGAAACCGCGCCTGTGCGGCGGCAATATCGTCTGCCTTGTGTGGAAGCAGCGCAGCAAGGTCACGGGCAAGGGCATCCACCACCCGGCCGACAGCCTCGGGATCATCGAAGAGATGCGGGTTGTCACCCGGCTTCAGCCCAGCGAGATCGAACGCCGATATGACACGACGCGCCGCATTGGGCTGGGCATCCAGCAGTGGGGTCATCCAGTCATCATAATGGCCGCCCGTCATCACTACGAGACTGGATTGCGCCAGAGTAAGCGCCATATCAGGCGTGACCTGAAAATCATGCGGGTCGATGCGCGGTGAGGTCAGGACACTGGCAGGGCTGACAGAATCCCCCCCCAGCCCTGTGGTGAGATCGCACCAGAGCGCTTCGGCACAGAAAATCCGTGCCTTGGGCGGCTGCGTTGACACCGGCGTACCGGCAGCAGACTGCGCCCGGCTGGTTCCGGCAAGGCCGTGCAGGGCGAGGGCACAGAGTATGATGAGCAGAAGCTGGCGCAAAAAAGTCGCCTTTAGTTATATTATAACGACTGGGATACGCGATATAGAGGCGGAACTCTGGTCAGGACAAGCCGGAAAAGGAATTTCCAGATGCTCACCCTTACGGCAACGACAGATCAGCCCGCGTTTTCGGCAGACACACAGGCCCTGCTGGACCGTGCAGCGTCTTTCTGCGCGACGCGTGCCAGCCGCCTGACAGAAACCAGACGGCTGGTGCTCGGCCTTATTCTGGAAAGCAGCAAGCCGGTAGGCGCCTATGAGATACTCGACCATCTCAGGCAGTATCAGCGCAATGCCGCCCCACCCACTGTCTATCGGGCACTCGACTTCCTGCTCGCGCAAGGGCTGATCCATCGTATCGAGCGTATGAGCGCCTTCATTGGCTGCGCGCATCGTCTGGAGTGTCATCATGGTCACGGGTGTGGCCATCGCGCCCAGTTTCTGATCTGTAGTGGCTGCGGCACGGTGAGCGAGGTTGAGGATAGCGAGATCTCCCACGCCATTGCGCGTGCTGCCGCAAAGATCGGATTCAGGCCGCACCAGTCCACGGTCGAGATCGAAGGGCTGTGCGCAACGTGTCAGAAAGGCTGATCGGTCAAAGCCGCTTCTGATGGCCTCCTCGGGAAAGCTCCCCTTGACCGATGGCGAAAGCCGCTCGCGCCCTGCCGCTCGCCACACGCGCAGGACGCCACCCGGCCCGGTGCCCCCTGACAGCACCCAGCCCGACCTTTTCGATTATGTACCGCCCGTCAGACGCACCCGTCTCGACCCCGAGGAGGCTCCCCTCCTGCTGGTCACGACAAGGGCCTTTTCCGACTGTGAGAAAGACGATGGCTGGCTTTACTGCCTGACGAGCGCTGAAGCTGGCGAGGCATTGCTTCAGGACGGGCTTCCCCTCGATACGCGCTACCCCCTCCTGCTATGCGCCCGCCCCGCCGTGCTGGCGTTGCTGATCGACCACGCGCAAACAGGAGATGGGGTGCAGCCCGTTCTTCTGCGGGTGCGCCATGCCCATGTTGCGCCATGGCTCGAAAAAGACCCCGACATGAGTGCGCGTCTGGGCGCATCCTGCTATCTGCTGTCGAGACAGATACCGCTCGGCTGAGTCCGGGCCCTTCAAGCTTTCAAGGAAACCGTCATGGACGATATCGCTATCGCCGAAGTCACACGCGGTGGCCGCGTTGAATCACGTCACCTCGGGCGCATCGCTGTCATGGACGATGCCGGTCGCGTCGTTCATGGTCTGGGTGCCATCGACAAACCCGTCTTTCCACGCTCGACGGTCAAGGCCCTGCTGGCCCTGCCGCTTGTCGCCACAGGCGCGGCCGATCGTCTTGGCCTGACTGACGCCGAGCTTGCTCTGGCCTGTGCCTCGCATAATGGCGAGCGCCGCCATGCTGAGACGGCGGCTGCCATGCTCGGCAAGGCGGGTCAGGGTCTGACCTGTCTGGAATGTGGGGCGCACTGGCCCACCTATGACAAGGCAGCACAGGCGCTTGCCGCCTCGGGCGGCGTGCCAAACGCGCTGCACAACAACTGCTCTGGCAAACATGCCGGGCTGATCTGCCTCGCCATTGACCAGTCGCTCGATCCGAAGGGGTATATCGATCCGTCCCACGCGGCGCAGCGTCAGGTAACCGAGGCGCTCGTCATGGCGACCTCGACCCCGCATAACGATCAAAACCGCGGGCTGGATGGGTGTTCCATGCCAACCTACGCCGTTCCGCTGGCGGCTCTGGCCACGGGTTTTGCCCGATTTGGCACAGGCAAAAATTTTTCACAAAGCGATGCGTCGGCAGCGTCACGCCTGCGTTCAGCAGTCGCGTCCAATCCCTTCATGGTGGCAGGGAGTGGACGTTTCGATACGACATTGATGACGCATTTCGGTAACCGAATCTTCTGCAAGATGGGTGCAGAAGGGGTCATGGTCGCGTCTCTGCCCGAGCTGGGGCTGGGAATTGCGATCAAGACCGATGACGGGGCAAACCGGGCAGCCGAAGTGGCGCTTGCCGCCCTTCTGCTCGACCTGGAAGACGCGCACTGGTCTGACCAGGACCGCGAAGCGCTCGCCGGATTGTCGCATCAGGTCATGAGAAACTGGAATGGACGAGAAGTCGGCACACTGCGTGCCGCCGGTAAAGGATAAGACCTAAAGATGGCGATAGATACAGATGCCGGAAACTCAGATGGCGTGCTGGCGTCGGTTTTCGATGCAACCAAGTTCAAGATCATCGTAATCGGGGTATTGGCCGCGCTTGCGGGTTTGATGTCAGGTCTTGATATCGGCGTGGTTGCCGGTGCGCTCGATTTCTTCGCCAAGCAGTTCAATGCCTCAACCTTTGCCCAGGAATGGGTGGTGAGCTCCATGATGGCGGGTGCTGCCGTAGGCGCGCTTGCCGCGGGCTGGATGTCTCACGCGCTCGGCCGCAAGCGCTCGCTCATCGCGGGTGCGTCGATTTTTGTCATCGGCTCCATCGGTTGTGCGCTGAGCTGGTCCATTCCCTCCATGATCACCTTTCGCGTGGTCATGGGGCTGGCTGTCGGTATCTCAGCCTTCACCGCACCGCTCTACCTGTCGGAAATTGCCAGTGAGGCAACACGCGGTGCAATGGTATCGACCTATCAGCTGATGGTGACAGTCGGTATTTTCCTCGCCTTCCTGTCCAACACCTATTTCTCCTACAGCGGCAACTGGCGCTGGATGTTCGGTGTAGCTGCCATCCCGGCAGGTCTCTTTCTGATCGGCGTGCTTTTCCTGCCCTACAGCCCGCGCTGGCTGATCATGCAGGGACGTCACAAGGAAGCGCGGGAAGTGCTGCTCTCCTTGCGCGAAGACCCGCTTGAGGCCGCGAAGGAAATCAAGGCCATTCGTGAGCAGCTTGAAATCAAGCAGCATGGCTTCGAACTGCTCAAGACGAACTCGAATTTCCGTCGCTCGATCGCACTCGGCATCATGCTGCAGGCCATGCAGCAGCTCGCCGGCATCAATATCATCATGTATTACGCGCCGAAGATCCTCTCGAGCGCCGGATTCGATGCGACGTCGCAGATGTGGTGCACGGCCATTATCGGTCTGGTGAACATGCTCGCAACGTTCATCGCAGTTGGTCTCGTCGATAAATGGGGCCGCAAGCCCATTCTCTATATCGGCTTTTCCGTCATGGCGCTGGGTATGGCTGCGCTTGCCGTGCTGCTCAACACCGACATGTCCGGTGAGACATCGAAATTCATCGCCATTTTCCTGCTGCTGCTGTTCTGCACGGGTTTTGCGATGTCAGCAGGTCCGCTCATGTGGGTGCTCTGCTCCGAAATCCAGCCGATGCAGGGGCGTAATCTGGGTATCTCGCTTTCGACACTCACCAACTGGATTACCAACATGGTGGTGGGTGCGAGCTTCCTGACGCTTATGAACACGTTCGGTACCTCCGGCACATTCTGGCTGTTCGCCGGACTCAATGCCTCCTTCATCGTGCTTACCTTCGCCTTTGTGCCCGAGACGAAGGGTATGTCGCTTGAAGTGATCGAAAAGCGCCTGATGCGCGGCGAGAAGCTGCGCAAACTCGGACGCTGAATTTTCCACCGGGGGGCCACCATGCCCCCCGGCAGTTCATGGGCCCAACCGTATCCTCAAGGCCCGAGGCAGTGTCTTTCCCTCGGCCATGTGACCCGCTCCTGATCGGTTTAACGTGAACCATCCACGTTCCCACGCAGAGCCGGGAGCGCCTTTCTCACTGTCAGACGGTCATCGGCTCTCTTTCGGGCGTCCTGATCCCGCATCCCGGCCATAGGCACGGGGCGATTGGCCCATTGCCCGCTTGAACGCTGCGCCAAACGCACTCTCAGATTCATAGCCAACCGAAAGAGCCACCTCGCCCAGTGTGAGGGGCGAATGCCTTATTCGATCCGCCGCGAGCATCATGCGCCAGCGGGTCAGATAAGCGATGGGCGTTTCATCCGTGACGCGCCGGAAATACGCGGCAAAGCTTGCTCGGGACATGCCCGCCACACCGGCAAGTTCGCGCAAGGTCCAGCGCCGGGCGACATCTGCATGCATGGCGCCAAGCGCTCGGCTCATGGCCGGAACAGCCAACGCTGCGAGCCACCCCTGTCGCGCCGCGCCCTCCTCCAGATGAGCGCGCAAGGCTTCCACCAGAAGCGCCTGAGCCAGATGGCTGGCAAGAAGCGCTCCACCCGGGCGCGGTGTCCCAAGTTCACGCATAAGGCGCCGTATACCATCGCGAAGCACAGCCTTGGTGGCATCAGCATGGATATGCAAAAGCGGTGGCACGGCGTCGAGCAGGCTATCGAGCGCCACCCCTTCGAACCCGAAAAATCCACCAATACCCCGACAGGCCTCGCTCCCGTTGAGTGTCGCCAGCGCGCCCGGCGGCACACTTGTCAGAAGGGCTATGGCATCGACCGGATCGACCGCCACAGACGAAAAGAGAAAGACCTCCCGCCTTGCAGCCATCAGCACGAGATCACCCTCCTGCAGGCGCACAGGCGCTTCATCTCCCGCGAAGCGGAACCAGCAGCTTCCCGCCTCGATTGCAAAGCAGCGCAGTCCCTCTGCTGCCGGGAAGGAGAGCGCCCAGTCGCCCCCGGCTGCCAGACCACGAAAGCCATAGCCACCCGGGCGCATCAGCGTGAGGATATCGGAAAGCGGGTCCATCAGTCTCAGACGATCACGACGAGAATACCGACCATCGAGCATGGAGGGTCCATATCGATTACGCCTAGATCATGGTCAGCGCTATCAGAAAGGACGCACCTCATGGTTGAACATGCTGCCCTGTGGCTGCCCGCCAGTCGTCGTGGGCTGATTGTGGGTCCTGCGCCCGCTGTTGCGCCGGGCCCGGGCGAGATCGTCATTCGCGCCCATGCGGTCGCGGTCAATCCGTTCGATCGCTACATCCAGACAATGGGCGACCTGATAACGTCCTATCTGACCTACCCCGCTGTGCCGGGTACCGATGTGGCTGGCGAGGTTCTCGCTATTGGCGCAGGCGTGACGCGCTTCGCCCAGGGGGATCGCGTAGTCGGGCAGGCCGCAGGTCTTGAGAAAAGCCGCAACCGGGCTGCCGAAGGGGCTTTTCAGGAAAAGGTCCTGCTGCTCGCGCATATGACCGCGCCCATACCGGCGCACCTCTCCTATGAACAGGCGGCCGTCCTTCCTCTGGGGCTGTCCACAGCAGCATGTGGCATGTACCAGAAGGACTTCCTTGGCCTCGCTGCACCGCAGATCAACCCGGTCCCGACCGGAGAGACCCTACTCGTCTGGGGTGGTTCAACCAGCGTCGGCAGCAACGCCATACAGCTTGCCCGTGCATCGGGTTATGAGGTCATCACCACATGCAGCCCTCATAATTTCGGCTATGTCCGGTCGCTCGGTGCAAGCGAGGCGTTCGATTATAACAGCCCTGACGTCAAACGCGCGATTATCGGGGCGTTGCGTGGGCGAAAGATGGTTGGTGCCATCGCAATCGGCAAGGGATCGGCCAAGGCCTGTATGGATATCCTTGCCCAGAGCACAGGTCGCCGCTTCGTGGCTCAGGCCACACCGCCTACATCGTTCGACAGTGTTCCCGCCGGAAAGGGACGGTGGCGCAAACTGGTGCCTTCCGTCGCCAGAATGATCATGGGCAATCTTGCCCTGACGCTACGATCCTACCGCCTTGGGGCTGCCACCAGGATGATCTGGGCCGGCTCTCTGATCCACAACGACGTCGGGCCGATGATTTACGAGACTTACCTGCCCAAAGCGCTCGCACAGGATGCTTATAAAGCCATGCCGCCCGCCCATGTTGTCGGGCATGGTCTTGGCCACGTTCCAGAAGCCATGGAACAACAGCGCCGTGGTGTCTCTGCGCGCAAGCTCGTGGTGACCTTGTGAGAAAGCGCCCGGATATCGCTCGACCGAAAGACGGTTTTACTCTCCTGAAAGCCGCAAACCAGGTCCATACGGCCAACAGGACGAGAGAAACCTTCTCATAATACCACCCCCTCGCTGGCCGGAGAGACATGACCCGGAATGGGCGCAGGCGGAGGCAGGAGATCCTCTGCGGCTGCGCTGCCTGGTGGAGGACAGGCTGGAACTCTGCCGAGATCGCGTCCCTCTTCCCTGCAATCATGAAGTTTCAGAGAAACCCTGCGTCAAAGTCTTTCACAAACGTCAACGCTGACAGAGATTGGAAGCATCCTGCTGCAAAGGCTTCCTGATCGATGCTTCACTTTGCTCCTTCCTCCACGGGATCGCTGATCATGCTCGCGATCTGCTTCCTGCTTGTCTGTATCTTCGAATTTGCCAATGGCTTTCATGATACGGCCAACGCGGTTGCAACGGTGATCTACACCAACTCGCTCAAGCCCCGTGTGGCTGTTATCTGGTCGGGGCTCATGAACCTGCTGGGTGTGCTGCTGGGCGGCATTGCCGTGGCGTATGCGCTGGTCGAACTGCTCCCGCCCGATGTGCTGACACCCCCCAATGGTAACCCGGCGGTGCCGATGCTGGTGGCGCTTTTCGGCACGGCACTGGCCTGGAATCTCTGCACCTGGTGGTTCGGGATTCCAAACTCATCCTCGCATTGCACGATCGGGGCGCTGATCGGCATCGCCATCGGGGATTCATTTCTGCATGCGCGTGATCTGGGTCATAGCGTGGATTGGGGGCAGATCTGGAAGGTCCTGCGTGCGCTTGCCATCTCGCCTCTGCTTGGTTTCTTTCTGGCCGGACTGCTCTATCTGCTCATTCGCTTCGCTGTGCGGATGCCAGCCCTTTTCACTCCCCCAAAACCCGATGAGAGCCCAAACCCGATTGTCCGGGCACTGCTGATCCTGACCTGCACTTCCGTCAGCTTCTCGCATGGCAGCAACGATGGACAAAAGAGCATCGGGCTTATCATGCTGACAATCATCGGCCTGATGCCCGCCAGTTACGCCATGAACCCGGATCACCCGACCGATCGCGCGGCTCTGGCCCAGATGGCGCAGGAGGCAAGGCCCCTGATCGCCCAATATGACCGCTACAGCTTCAAGCCGGACGCACTGGCCTCCATCGACCGCCTGAAGATGGTTACCACACCCGCAACACCGGCCCAGATCCGCGGCGACGTCTATGAAATTCTCTCGGGACTGCGGGATGTGAGTGCCAATCCGGCCTCCTCGTCGCAGGAGAAACAGACGAGCACCCGGCTTGCCAAGGCGCTTCGCCCGACTGTCGAATATGCACCCTACTGGGTCCGTGTGCTCAGCGCCCTGTGTCTTGGTGTCGGCACGATGGTGGGGTACCGCCGCATCGTCAAGACGCTGGGAGAGGGCATAGGCAAGCAGCATCTGACCCCCGCACAGGGGGCTGCCTCGGAACTTGTCGGCGCTGGCCTCATTGCCTCAGCGGGCTATACCGGATTGCCGGTTTCAACCACGCATATCATCACGTCAGGTGTAGCAGGTACGATGGTTGCCGCCGGATCGGGCATCAATATGCGTATGCTCGCGAAAATCGCCCTGGCATGGCTGCTGACCCTGCCCGTCACAATCACGGTTTCGGCCTGCGCCTTTTACCTTTTGAACTGACTGCGTGACCAGGTACCGGCCCGAATGGGATCAGGGCACAAACAGCGTGAATTGCTCCCATCCGTCTGGCACAAGACGATCGCAGCAGACACGCCCATCGGGCAAGGCGCACAGGAAGCGCCCGGTGGCATGATTTTTCAGGGCGACCCTGTCATGTGCAATGCGCTGGTAGCGAAAGAAGACAACCGCACCCTGCTGCGTGTTCTGTTCCACTGACAGACAATCCCCGTCGACGTCGTCAGGGCTGCCCAGCCGTGATCGTCCAGACTGACGAGCACCTTCTCGATACGCGCTCCGCCGCCGGATCCATGCCGCAGCAACCCTGTCTGCCGGTCAATCTGAAGGCAGGTGTCATGAGCCGTACGCAAGACGCGATCAGGCATGCGGTCAACCCTGATCGGGGGATCCTCATCTTTTATCTGAGCCCATGCACCTTGCTGCACCAGATCGCAGAAATGGCGCGCGACCCTTGGGGGATCGGTGAGGCGGTAGATTGCAGGCTCTCCAATGACGAATTTTTCCGTCCTGATACCGGGGGTCTGGGCATAGGCCATCCTGGCACGATTGACCTTGTCCATGAGCACGTAGTTGGAAGACACCAGCCCATCGCAGCACAGGGCAACTCCGATGGGTCGAGCGCAGAAAATGCTGTTGTGAAAAGCCGACCCGACAAATCCTGCTGTCGGACGATGGGATGAGAACAGCCCGATCTGCTGCCTGATCGACAAGGCCTCCGGTGAGATCACCATAAAGCCTGCATGGTGAAGCCGGGTCGCAACCTCATCTTCGCCCAGGATGATACGCATCTGGCTCTGGAACCCCAAGCGTGTGAGGTAGAGCGGAGCCGAGTCCGTCATCTTCTTGCCATAGCGTTCCCCAAGGTCATTGCAGAACCGCGCCAGCGCATGATGGGCAAAATGATTTTCTTCAAAAGCCGAACCGGCAACGATGACCGCAGTCAGGCGCGTGGGCCGGTCGAACACGACAAAATCATCGCGGCACAAACCGAGGAGGTCGAAAAGCTCCCTTATCCACGTAAAAGAAAAGAGCTCATCAAGAGATCTTTCGGCATGGACCAAGATCCTCAACCCTTGGTAGCTCTGCCGCCCAACCCAGTAACGCGGCAGGGTTTCAGTGAGGAAATGACCAAAATGATTGGTGATATTGCCGCCATAAAAATAGAGCAGGTCGGGTGCGGTGGGGAAGGCCGATGAGGGGCTGACACAGCAGCTCTGACTTTGCCCCAAACTGGCATTGGGCCAGCCACGGCGCGGACCAGCGGTCTGGATCAAACGTCCGTAGGGATCATAAAGTCCGAATTCGGCATCGTAATGCCCCGGGATACGGGGGATATAAAGGGCGTCAAAGCGGGTTTCGACCGGAGGATCCCGGTCGAACACCTTCAATCCCGCATCCATACAAACTGCATTTTCGTACATACGAAAACTATATTTATAAGAATTCTATCATCAAGGACGTTTATTGAAAAAACTTGATCTTATACAATCCAAGCAAAGGAATTATCCATCTTATATTTTTCACCGTGATCACACGTTGCCTGGCCTATCAGCTGCAATGACGAGCCCATCCCCCTCTCGTCTGCTGTAACAAAAATAATCGCTCTCCCTGATTCAGATTCACCAACTTGTGAGCATCACTTGCGTTCGGGATGGCGCGAAGTCGATGCGGGAGGGTAGCGCGATGATGGCATCATTCTGGGGTGGTGGAAAACGCAAGGCATGCGTTGGCTGCAGCGACGGCACGGGCTTTGATGTCCCTATCACCATGGCTTTCCAGCCAATCGTCGATCTCTCAACACGGCAGATCTTCGCTTATGAGGCATTGGTTCGTGGAAAGAATGGCGCCAGTGCGCAGGAAATCCTCTCACGCGTCACGCCTGAAAACCGCTATGCCTTCGACCAGACATGCCGGGTGACGGCCATCACTCTCGCTTCAGAACTCGGACTGGTTGAGCAGGGTGCGCTCCTCTCCATCAACTTCCTGCCCAATGCTGTCTATGATCCGACGACCTGTATCGGCGCGACGCTTGAAGCGGCGGAGCGCGTCAGTTTTCCAACCGATCGCATCCTGTTCGAGTTCTGCGAGAACGAAACGCTGGATACAGAGCATCTTCTGCACATTCTCCAGACCTATGATCGCATGGGCTTCAAGACAGCCATTGACGATTTTGGTGCTGGCTATGCCGGATTGAGCCTGCTTTCGCGCTTCCAGCCGGACTACGTGAAGCTCGATATGGGCCTGTCACGTTCCATCGATACCACCCCGGTCAAGCAGGTCATGATGCGCCATACCATCGCCATGCTGGAAGGGCTCAACGTCACGCCAATCTGCGAGGGTGTCGAAACCCCTGAGGAAGCCAAAGTCCTGTCGGATCTCGGTATTTCGCTTCAACAAGGCTATATCTACGCCAAACCGGCCCTGGCTGAGTTGCCGATGCTGCACTGAAAAGGCGCGAGGTGCATCCTGTGAGATGTCATCCGTGTTGCCCTACTCACATAGGGCGTTTCTGTTTTTCTTCATTCTGACTGCCGACCTGCCATAGCCTTGCAATCGGCACCGGCAGCGCGCCCCCGCACTTGAGTAGGATAAGGTGGGCCTGGATCACTATCTGCGTGATCCGAAAATCGTTATCAGTCTTCCGCCAGAAAGCCCTTTTTTCTATGCCCACACAATGCGACCCGAAGAACGGGGCCGTTGATCACCAAAACTTATCCAGCGCTGATCATCGTCAGCTATGGGCATTGATGCGGGTATGGACGTTTTACGCTTCAGACGGAGGATGGTGGGCCATTGTCTGCAACTGGCCCGGAAACAGCGGGAAATTGCCCATCCCAGCCGCCAATGAGATGCGTCTCACCCGGCGTTTATTTTTCCGCAGTATCATGGTGCCGGGTGAGGGATTTGAACCCCCGACCTTCGGTTTACAAAACCTGTTCGTTTTTCCAACAAGTCATTGATATAATTACGATAACACCTGAGACTTGCGATGACTTATCCGGCTTTCTATCCGGGTAGGTGCCACGGTTCTATAACCGGCCCATATACCAAGATGGCGAAAGACCCCCAGATCGAGGATCTTTCGCATCGCCATGGCTACTCGATAAAGCCGACCTCAAATTTCGCCTTGCCGGCAAGCGACTGCAGGTTGCTGTTTTCCGGGTAGGACTTCATGAGCGGAAAGAATACCGAGCCACCGATGATACTACGGCCGTCAGCGTCTTTAGGACGCAAGCCCCAAACATCCTGATACGTCATCGGCACAGTTTGACCGTTCACGGTCGTATTCCCGATATACATCATGATGTGGCCCGGAATGTGAATGAGCGTGGTGAACGGCTTGCCGTTTTTAACGAGATAATCGAGCCGCGTTTCGACATCAGCCTTGCCCAGATCGACGGTGCGGCTTGTCGCCTGGATCTGTGCCAGCGAGTTGCGCGGCATGAGGATGCCAAAGGGTATGAGCAGGCTACGCAGCTCCGCCGAGCAGTCGTTGTAGAAGTTATAATTGCCCCAACCATAGGGACGGTTGACGAGCGAGCGCACCAGCATTGCGAGATTGGTGCGATTCATCGCTAGCGGCATTGGCGCGAAGGCTTGATCCTGGTCTGCGTACCAGGCGATCTGCGCATGTCCCGTGGCATCGCTCACTGGGATAGCCACCTCGGTCACGCCAGATTTGGCACTCCTGAACGGCAGAATCGTACCGATGCGGACCGTGAAATGAAAAACGTTATCGTCAAAGATCGAAACGGGCTGGCGGGTCGCTGCACCGAGATGCTCTGACGCCATTTTGACCCAGCTATTCACGAACGGCTCACGTGCCTGAGCGATATCCTCATAATGCACCCAGCCTGTGACATCCGGCGAGACAACATATCTCCAGCGATGATCGCGACTGACGGTCAGTGTGTAGACAGGTGTGCCAGGCCGCACAGACGACATCTGAAGATTATCGAACGGATAGCCCTCGCCTGCCTTGCGCGGGTCGTTATAGGCGGGATCATCAGTAGGGAGCACCCGCACGAGGGTTTCCCGCAGAGCGATACCGCGATTGGCAGCGTGATAGCCGTTATCGATGTCTACCGCGGCGTTATCGCGCACCGCATTTTTCCACGCGTCATCGTGAGTTCTGAAATTCTGCCCCCAGGACTGACGCGCCGCACCCAGATAAGCATTAATGCCCCAGTCGCGCGTGCTCTCCACGCCGGCTGCGAGCAGCTTGCCCACAAAGACAGGATTCCAAGGGGAATGACCGTCATCACCCATACCGAAATATTGTGATTTCAGCGCCGCGAAATAACGCTGCTGGGTTGCTGCGTCGATAATGGTCGCAGTCGGGTCTGCGCCGGCCAGGATCCATTGATCGACCGACTGCGAGTAGTTTGTAAGAGGGAAAACGGATTTGGTTGGGTCGATATAGTCTGGGCTCAACCTCGCCGTGTCCTGGGGTGAACGATCCGGCCCGCTCTGACAGGCAGCGAGGACGAGAGGTATAATAAGGAAAGACGAACGTAATATATGGGTTGAAACTCTATTTCTCACGGCGTTTCCTTTTATTCATGAAGAATATAGTTTGACTATATATGAAAATTAAAAAATGTAACTCACGATATTTTTATCATTGATACCGCCCATTCCTTTAATACGTGCACATCTACGGCACACTCTCACGCCACGCTATGCAGCCGCTCAGGCATCAGCTTTTCCAGTCTGGCAAGGCCCTTGGCAGTAATACGCACCTGCTCTGTCACCTTTTCCGAGCCGTCGGGACGGGTAACGGTGGTGATCTTGTGGTCCAGATCGCCGTTAGACGTGTGGGCCTGATAGCCCAGCCAGTGATCGGCGCCGGGGCGGCGGTAGATCCAGCCATTATGCGCCAGCCAGTCGAACAGGGCCTTGGGGCGCATATGCAGGTTCTTGGCGGCAGCGGTGATGCACAGACTGCCCTCGGCATTCACCAGCCGATCGTACACCTCCGCTTTGGGCAATGTTTCCGCCAGCGCGGCTTTCTGCCGAGCCACCGTGGCCTGCAACACGACCAGAGCGCGGGCGGCGAGGGCCTCGGGCGTTTCCTCCGGGGCAGCCGTCATGTAGCCGCCGGTCTTGCGTATGGCGGGTAGGACTTCCTCGAACACCCAGCGCTCGAAGCGTTCGGCCTCGGGGCGCTTGCTGCGCACGATCAGCCGCAGCACATCCGGCTCTGACAGAACGCGGACATCCTGTGTCCGTCCGAGTGCGTCGACGATGGGGTGGTGTTTCGCCACCCCACGGCAATGTTGCTTCATCGCGTTGGTTGGATCGGCATAGCCCAGCCGCTCGGCCACATCCCTGCCGACAAAGAACGGCTCGCCGCCGATCGTCACCACGCGGATTTCCCTGCCCTCGAAGCTGAGGGGGATAAGCATCTCATTCATACGGCATTCCTTTGTGCGAAGAAGGTGGCGTCTTGGATGAAACTGAGGAGGAGACGGATTTCCGGGCTGCGCTCGTCCACCTCGAACGCATGGAAGTAGGAGGGGAGATACAGCTGTATGAGGCATGCTTTGGCCCCGAGCCCCGCAGGCGTGACGGCCCGAATCTCGGCCAGATTATCCAGCTGACTGTCGAACTCGTCCATGAGAGCGAGGTATTCCTCATCGGAAGACTTGTGCGTTCGGTCATTCATGACCCGATGCGTTTCGATAGCTCGAGCTATATGCCCCCGTAGCGTGGCATCGGCATCGCCTAGTGCCTGCGCGGCCGGTATGAAGGCGGCGATTGAGCCGACAAGTGGCACAACAGCAAGTTGAGAGAGAACAGCACGTCGAGACGTGCTAGAGGAGGCATCAGCCTGTGGCATGGGGTGTGATCCCTGCTGGAGGTTAGGCCGGACGAAAAGCACCACCTTTTCGTCCGGCTGATACGTATCTACCGTATCATATAACCACGCGTCAACGTAATTGACGTACGAACCGTAGCTATCGTATCTCAAGAACTATGGAACGAAAGCCGACACGATTTGAACTCCGTCTCCCCGCTGATCTTGGGGATGAGATCGATCATTGGCGGCGTGCTCAGCCGGATTTGCCGAATAGAGCAGAGGCGGCCCGAAGGCTGATTATCCTCGGATTGAGATCTGAACAGAACGAAGCCTAAGAACCTCTTCGGCTGTCATCTGCATTCGCGGCGTGTCTCCCGTTCATCCCGATGCAGTTCACCAGACGATAGACAATCAACCATCTCGATCCTGTAGCAGGGCGTGGCCAGAATCGAGCGATTACCGCGCAAAGTGAGACGAGAAACGTCCCAACCATTGTCATATCGGCCGAGATCTCGGCTGGAATGAATGGAAGAATGGACGCGTAAAGGCTTTGCCAGTCCAATGTCATGGCAGTGTGTCCTCATATTCGATTGTAGGAAAAAAGAGAGACGGTCAGTCAGACCGTAACCGGCACACCCGCAGCAGGGCGGCCCTGATAAACAGAAAGCTCG
The DNA here is from genome assembly GCF_000505765.1 of Asaia sp. SF2.1. NCBI lineage: Bacteria > Pseudomonadati > Pseudomonadota > Alphaproteobacteria > Acetobacterales > Acetobacteraceae > Asaia > Asaia sp. SF2.1. The sequence goes on from NZ_AYXS01000009.1 coordinate 63,958, forward strand.
ATACGGCGGCGGCGCTGAAGGCCAGGCAGCACGATAAGGCAGCCATTCACCGTGGCTTTGTCCCAGCGTAAAAGCTGTTGTCCCGCCGCCGCGTAGAGCCCCCTGTTCAGAAGCTAGACAAGCGTAGAGCTACGCATGGCGGCACTGCCCACATTGAACTGCCACGACAGGAGAGCCCCCTCCTGCCACGGAGCCAGCGAAACATGCACCACTTCGAGCAGTGTCTGGCGCAGCCCGGCCAGCGTTTTGCCTGCAAGATCGAGCGCCTCGGTTTCTGTAACGGGTTTCGTGACAGCCGTGACGGGTGAGCCATCACCGAGGAAGCGATTGCCAATCCCGATGGTCCAATACCCGGCCGGGCAGAGATAGGGCGCAAGACGCAGCCCCTCGATATCCTCCCGACGCAGAAGCGCCAGAGCGATTTCCAATGAAGCGATCATCGATCATGTCTCCAGAACGAAAAAAGCCGCCCGGGTTGGGGCGGCTTGGGTCAAGATCATCGTCGGCTGTTGCGGTCAGCCGAACATATTCAGGTCGATATCAGGGATACCAGAGCGCATTCATTGCACTGGTTCAGGCGCGTGCTGCGCTGGTGCGTTTGCAGCGCCCCCTTGAATTCTCGACCGAGCCGACGCGAAAGGCCCCGTTGGGCTTCTCTCAGGGGCGAAATGCTGCAAGCCAACAGGTTGATCCATCCCGACGTATACGGCCTCGATACCGCCACGGGCGTGATAGGTTTCATGCCAAAAACCCGCACCCACCGTCATCTCTCGTATACGGCGCCACCAGTCGGCATGCGGTTCGCTGCGCGTAAAACGCTCGAGCGCATCCATATCGCGCCAGTATTGACGAAAGCCGATATGCGTCAAACTGAACCTCAGGCCCTCGTCAGCAAGCAGGCCATCTGGGCGATCACGAGCGATTTGCGCCAACCCCTGCCCGATCCGTCGCATGGCAAGCAGGCTGCGCCAGCTCCGCATCCGAAAACCGAGCATGATCATCACGAGATCGGGATACGCAGAAAGGTCGACGGATTGGCGGTTGATTGCGGCTTGCATGATGCAGCTCCATGGAGTTTACAATGTAAGCGTATTGAATTTGGTGTACATTGTAAACATGAATGATTCCGTTTCCAGCGATCTGCGGACACGCCTTGTCGCCGCAGCTTTGGCGTCTCTCGAGCGAGGAGAAGCGGTGGGGCTACGCGCCGTTGCTCGCGAAGCAGGTGTGTCAGCCATGGCGCCCTACCGACATTTTCGAGACAAAGAGGCTCTTCTGGCCGCTGTAGCCGTGCATGGTTTCGAGATGCTTCGCGAAGTATTGCTGTCCGCAGACCAGCAGCCGGATGCCCAAAGGGCCCTGCTTGCACAGGGCGAGGCCTATGTCGCTTTTGCCCGGAATCAGCCTAAGCTTTTTCGCCTGATGTTTGCCGGACATGATGGCGGGCCACCACCTGTTGAAGACAATGCATATGGCGTCATGGTCCGGCGGGTCCAGCAAGTCGCACCTGATAACCTGGAGGCCGCGACACTCGCGTGCTGGGCCGCTGTTCACGGCCTCGCCACACTGGCTCTCGATGGAGGATTATCAGATGCTGGATCATCCTGCGAACGTGCGGCCATTATGCTGGTGATCAGAGGCCTGCATAGAGATGGCGCTACTGAGTGAGGAGGAACGGGAAGCGTAACGACCGACCGCTCCCGCCTCATTTGCGACGAACGAAGCATCAAGTCTGTGACCCGGAAGCGGACGCAGGTTAAAAGGATGATGCGTGGGCGGATTATCGCTTTGACTCTGTCGCTCGTCTGTTAATGTTCGCCCTCCATCGAATATCTTAAATCAGAGCTTCAACCCACAGCAAATAATCGGATACAGATAACACTCAGAACAATATTTCGAACAAGTATTTTCTCAATCAACTACCATACGTTAGCATATCACTATGTTTTTTGGTCATAAATTTTAACATTGGTCTTGGATAAAAAGGAAAGCACATGATTCATATCCCAGGTATTAGTGCGATATTTGGTCCAATATGGAATAGGCTTCAAAAAAAGCTCTTCCTCAAAACATTTTTATGGTCTCAAGATAGATATAATGACTGGAGGATAATGGGAAAATATTGGAAAAATATAAATGAAATGATTGAGTATGACTTCAGGGTAGAAAATGAAATTTTCTGCCAAGATCCTTTGCCATTCAACAAAATCATTTTCCGGAAAAACAAGTTTTTCTCTGCAGATTATTTTTCCATTTTAATAGAATCCAAATCAGGACATATAAAGTTTCAAGAGCATATTGAAATAAAAAATATGGATGACTCTATATATTATTTCTCTCTTCCGAACATTCCTTTGATGTGGATTGATATTCACGAAGACGCATACTGCACCCAAAGGATTGATAGCATCACAGTAATAATCTCGGAGGCCAAATATAAAGAAGAATCAGTTGCAAAAAATGTAAAAGGCCCAACCCATCATCCGTCTAGTATAGATATATTGAATGATAAGTGGGTAAAAAAATGGGAGAAATGGTGGAACCATCGCGCCATCGAAGAATGTAAACGCAACATAAAATTATATATTAAGCATAAATTCGTAACAAATTATGAAATATATCACGAGAATGCAAAGAAAATGAATAATATTAAGAGAAATATATTATTGCTGCGCGGGGTGGTAATTTTCTACATAGCAAATCATATGTTATCTCCAATATTCTGGATTTCTGTTTGGCTGGGAAAGAGAGATTTTTTGGACAGGCTTGAGTAGTCACAAATAGGAAAAGCCATCTGCGTCACCTATGCCCGGGGCAGGCTCATCACCGTTTAGCAGTTTTCGCCATGCTGGCCTCGGTCTTTTGCGCATACCGCTGTAGATAATCAGCAAAACTGTCCAAGCAAACAAATGTCCGTTTCCCCCTATCTTCCGCTTGAATCCGGACCTTCCGTTCCCCCCACCCCATTTCGGCCTAACGGACCACCACCGAATCAACTCGACGAAGGGCCTCTCGCAGCAGTCCATTCTGCTCTCGCAATTCCTCGATCAGCTCGAGATTGACCTTCTCCCTTGCCTCAAGATTATCCACGCGGGCATTCAGCCGGTCGATCTCCTCCTGCTGCGACGCAATCGTGGCCTTCGAACTCGACGCGCCGAAGCCGATCAGCCAGCGGATGGTGAAAAGCAGCCCGCCGATTACCGCGACCCACCAGGGCTGCGGGGTAAGGTTCTCAGGCATTGCCCATTCTCCCCAGCGCAGCCCGGATATTGAGCAGGGCAAGTGCGCCATAGGCTGCGATCGCAGGCACAAGCGCGCTCGGGGCGATCAGTCCGAAAGCGATGAATGCCCAGGCCGTGAAAGCCGCAATCGCCGAGGCGCGACGCAGGGCGGGATGATTGCACACCGCCCCCACGATCTGCGCACCGCCCGTCAGCCAGGCGAGCAGGGCATAGACAAGCGTTGGATGATCGGCGCGGGGCAGGATGGCGAGAAGCTGCCCTATGCCAGGCCATGTCACATCCGTCCGCGGTAGCGCCAGAAGCAGACAGGCCCAAAGGGCAAGTGCCGCACCCAGGCAGAACTCCTGCATCCGCATGGTGTTATCCTCCTGTTCGTTCAGACCGAAAGCCATGTGAGGGCGGCATCGGACAGGGCCGGCGTGAAAGTGAAATCCTGACGACTCTTGTTCAGCGTCACGATCGTGATCACCGCCCGGACCGTTTCACCCTGATTGAGATTAACGGCCATAGCGTTGACGATAATGGGCACAGGTCCATTGCGGTCGACGCGCAGGCGCCTTTGCTCCGCCGTGTAAGGCGCGGCCGATCCATCCGACCTCAGACGGTACAGGCTGCAGACGATCTGCAGGAACCCCCAGTCGGTCGTCGTAACGCCGCCCCAGTCCTTGAGCTGGATTATGCCCGCAAACTCCGCTTTCATCGTGATGCCGCTGACCCGGATATCCTGGCTGAAAAAATCCCGGCGCTGATCGTCCAGTTCGGCACCGGGGATCGATACGCGCCCCTGCGTGGCAGGCGGGGTTATGGCTTCAACGGGAATGTCGGAATAGACATAGACCAGCCCAGTGAAGTTGAGCCGATCCTGACGGTCGAACGTGTTGCCCAGCACCTGATCGCGCGAGATCGTGGCAGGCTGGCCGTGCGTCAGTCGGCCAATGCCCCATTCGGCCTTCGTGCCGTCATCGGCGAAGTAGTAAACCTCGCCATCCTCAAATACGCCGCTCCAGCCGCGTCGACCGGGGGGCGCTCCGCTCAGGGCAAAGGGGCCTGTGCCGGGGTTGTTGGACCGCTCGAGCACGAACGGGGCGAATTTCGGCATCAGAGACGCTCCTTGATGGTCATCGATGTTGCCAGCCGATCGGCAGCGCCTGCCGGGCAGGTGATGTCGCCCGGTGTGAGGCGCCCGAAGATCATCGCGCTGTTGCGATCGGCGGCAGAGAGATCGGGCACAAACAGGATGTTTCGCCCGGTCGCTGCCGTGCTTTCGATGCTGCGGATCATCGTCAGCTCGGCGATGCCCAGAGACTGGTGATCGATCGCGATTGCGCGTTGGCGATAGCGCAGGGTCGGATATTCCACCCCCGAGAGGCTGGTGGCTTCGTCGATTGTGGCCTGCTGGCTCTCATTGCCCTGCCAGCTCATATTGCGCTCGGGCTGCCAGAGCGGCCCGAGATAGGCGAGCGGGAAAGACAGGAAGCCGTCAGGGTTGCCCTGATCGCTGATTGATATATCGAGCTGCGTGATTGTCTGGTCGTTCGGAAACACGACGAGGAACTGGCCCGAGACGGTTTGCGTCTGCTGGCCGCCCGAGGCGTAAACGACACCCGCCCCATTACGGGCGACAAGGGAGTATCGCGCCCCCGCCGTGAGATTGGTGCGGTGAAACGAAAAGCCCCGGCACAGGATGGGCCGGGGCAGATGCGCGATGAGATAGGCTTCCTTTCCCGGCACGCGCCAGGCGGTCGAAGGTGCCCCCTGATCGTTTTGCAGATTGCTCAGGGGCAGCTCCGCCACCTGGGCATTGCCCTCCAGCCGCGCCTCCATGAGCGCGTTCTCTGCGCCGAACGCGCAGGTCCAGGCCTCGGCCATGGCCGTATCTCCCTGTATTCAAAGAGTAGAGTTATTTGTGGATAATTCAGCGCATAATCAGCCGATATATACATAAGTATATATGTATATTTTCGATCAAACGCGTTATGCAGGACTCGTCTTTTCGGTCCATTCTTTTGGAACAATACATCTTTCTAGTCGAACGAAAGAACGCATCTCTCCTGGGAGGATATCCATGCGCAGTAAAATAGAAAACCTCATCGACGATATAAAATATGCATTTCCAGCCTATGTTAATGTAATGTGTAAGATATTTTCCATGTATTTCTAATGAAGATATATATTATATATTCATAATAAAATCAATTCGTCATATTTGTATATATTATGTTCAGATTAATCCCGATTACTGATCATGATATCTGATATATGCCGCTACACCGCCGGAAGGTTCGCTTCTTTCGACCTGGCCTAGCATATGCGGGTTTATGGGAACGCTCTCGAAGACCCGAACTATCGTGCCCGCTCATCAATGCGGCGTAAGGCAAAAGGTGGCCCAGCCGCTGCCATCTCGTTAAAAACGGTGGGCCACCTTGCCTGCGACAATGCAACGGGGAGGGAGGAGACGCTCTCACCCGAACCACCAGAAAGAAAACGCTGCTTTCCCGGTCACACCATCGAAGCTTGGGAAGCATCTGACTAACCTCAGGGTTGGTCAGTCAGATGCTCAATTAGCGTTCATGCATCACGCCATGCACACCCTAACCTAAACCCCGCGCATATGTAACGGCAAAATAACGATTCGAATAACCGAATATCACCCTCCCCGAAAAAGATATCAGACCAATACGGTCAGGGTTATGCTTGCCTCGGCAGAGCGGATCTGCTCGCCAATCACGAGCCCGGTCACGCCCCCTCGCAAACCCGGCGCTGGCAGATCGAGCCGCAGCGCCTGACCGAGATCGATGCCCCTCGCGACGGAGCGCGGCAGCGTTACGGCCCAAAGATGGCGCTCCGTCCCCCAGAGATCGCCATGGCTATTGGCCGCGTTCTGGGCATCGTCCTCGTCGAGAAGTACGGTCGGGATCACCGGCAGATCGCCAGGCTGGCGATAGCGCAGCTTGATGCTAGGCAGGTACCAAGTCGCTACCCGGTCTTCCTGCAGCACATAACTCTGCCGCCCGGCCGTGATGCGCGGATGCAGCGCGTTGCCACCCTGCTGCACAGTCTGGTTGTGTGCGTAGCCGATCCGCCACCGATAGGGAGGTGGTGCCAGGCCGCTATCGAGCGCAAGCCCCGACAGAGCCGTGACCTGGTCTGCCGTCAGCACCCGTGTGGGCGTGCCGCCGGATATTTGCAGGCGCAAGGGCGTGAGCGTACCCTCGTGGCTGGGGACCAGACGGATGCCGAGCCCCGAAAGCCAGGTATTGACGATCTGACGCCCCGTGACTGCCTGGCTCCCGTCCCAATACCACCCCGCCTGACGTGAATCGTCCCATGATCCGGCAAGCCATTGCGCGGGCATGGTCAGATCCTCGATCAGCATCTGGCGCAGGAGCGGCAACACGGTGCGCGGCGCTGCCCCCGAAGGAAAATCGCCTGTGGCATCCACCGTGATCGCATAGACGGGCTTCGTGCCGAGACGGATGAACAACCCGCCCGAACTGCTTTGCATCTGCCAGGTGCCCGGCACTGGTGCGGCCCCGTAGAGATCGCCTACGGCCCCGGCATAAGCGATGCCCCCGGCAAACCCGCCCTCATAAAGGGCCGTGACCACACCCGGCCCGTCGCTGATCTGGTAAACAAGATTGACGGCATCGATCAGCACCGGGGTCAGATTGAGCGCGGTACCACGCAGGCGAGGCATCGAACGGCCCTTAACGTTGGCATCCCCGCCAAAGCGCCCCGAACCGGCATAGGAGCCAACCGGCATGATAACCTCATCAAGCCAGCCGGAGACCTCACGCAGCGGAATCTGCACGTTCAGCCGGTCGGGTTGCCACGAACTGCCCAGGCCCGTGAAGATGGGCATGAGAGCTGCGCTCACCGGGTCGAGATCGATCTGACGCACCGAATCCCGCGATTTGAAACCGGTCTGGATACGCACCGGCATCCGGTCGATCACGCGCTCGCGAATCAGCGCGTCGAAACGTCCGTCTGGATTGGCGATGGTAATCGCCCCCCAGCTTTCGCGCACCGAGGGTGAGGCTGGCGACAGATCGAGCCTGCGATCGATCGCGAAGGCATCGGTCAGCAAAGGCGGATAGGGCCGACTTGCCTCATCAACATATCCTGCATCTGACAGGCGCAGGGTGTCGATGATGCTGATACGGAACGGCAGCTGCGTGATCGTGCCTGCCGCCGCTGTACCCAGACCACGGACGAAGGTGACATCCACCACGCGCTCCATGTCGATTTCGACAAGATGGAACAGAACGCCGCTCATGCTGCCTTGCCTTGTGCCTGGTGGCGCTGCTCGGCCAGCTGCTTGTTTGCCGTATCAAGCAGACGCTGCAGCAATTCCGCCAGGGTCTGATTGTTGCTCGCCAGCATGGCCTTGAGCGCCGATTCAGTGATCGTGTTCGGTCTGATGGTCCCGATCGACTGCAGCAGCTGCTGCACGCGGGTATAGTCCGAGACGAAATCACGCCCTGACCCATTATAGCTCTGGCTTTGCGCCAGAAAGGTCTCGGACGCGCTGCGCAGCGATTGCAGGGCCTCATAGTCGCCACGCTGGGCTTGCGCGGCGATACTGGTGAAGTTGTCATTCGCCGCACGATATTGCGCTTCCGCCGAGAGCGGTGAATAGCCCGAGAGGTTCAGCCCCTTGGCAAAGTCGAGCAGGTTGCTGATGACCGAGGCCGCCGAGCCTTCCGCCTGGTCGCGTTGCTGCTTGGCCTGTTCAGCCGCCCGCTCCGCTTCCTTCCTGGCGGCATCTGCAGCCTGTTTCGCCACCTCCGCTGCCTTGTCTGCATACTCCTTCTGAATGGCCAGACGCTCGGCCCCCAGCGTCTTTTCCAGATCCGATGCCTGTTGCAGGTAGGTCTGGTTCGAACTGTAGGCATCCCCCAGGAAATCGCGCCAGCTATCGGCAAGCTGGCGTTTCTGTTGGGTGGCAGACAGATCGAAACTCATGAGCGCCGCGCCCTGGTCATCGCCGGTCGCGGTGAGATACCGCACCCGGAAGGCTTGGGCGCTTTCGGCCAGGCTTTGCATGTTCTTCGCATAGCCCTGCTCGTAGAGCGTGCCGAATTTGTCATTGAGCGCGTTGCCGTCCAGCCCGTAGCTGCTCGCCTGCGTTGCGGCAGCCTCATAGGTTTTCTTGAGCGCCTCCATCTGCTCGACCCAGCTTTGCTGCCCGTTCACCGTCGCTTTCATGAGATTGGGCATGGTGTTGGACACAAACTCGGTGATGGTCGCAACCTGCGATTGCAGATCGCTTGTCGCGAGTGTCTTGCCGTTGAGCATGGTATCCAGCGCCGTGCGCAGATCGCCCGTGGCCTCGGTAAAGCCCGAGACGGTCACGGTGCCGTCACTGTTGAATTTCGACACCGCCACACCCAGCGCATCCACCGTGTCGGCCATGCTTTTGAGCTGTGTTACCGCGCTTTGGAATGAGGCCACGCTGTCGAAACTCGCGGGCATCCCCTGCGACAGCGCCTGGCTGAATGTGGCGCTGTCATCGCTGCGCAGCTGCAGCTTGCCCAGCAAATCGGTCAGGCTGACAGAACGTTGCGACGGATCCTTGTTGTTCGGGTCATCGCGTACCGTGCCGAGATAGAGATTTTCAGCCTTCAGCCCGAGGCTTTTCATGGTGGCGTTGACGCTGGCCATATCGGCTTTGAGTTGCGCCGTGATGGTGTCGGTCTGCTTCTGGTTCCAGCTTTGCCCCATGCTCAGCTGGTCGCCTTCCATCACCACCTGGTCGATCGTGTAGGGGTTTTTCTTGTGCCCAAACAGGCCGCCCAAGAGGCCGCCGAGGCCGCCGCCGGCAATGCCGCCGATCAGCGTACCCACGCCGGGGATGATCGACCCAAGGCCTGCACCCAAAGCCGCGCCCACGCCTGAACCGATCATGCCATACGTCCCGCC